>PFFW01000029.1:14573-14706 GCA_002781745.1 Rhodospirillales bacterium CG15_BIG_FIL_POST_REV_8_21_14_020_66_15 | reverse complement strand
GCCAGGGGCCGCAGCAGGACCAAGGCCAGCAACCGGGCGAAGGACAGGGCGAACGGCAACAGGCCCGCCCCGGCGGCACGCCCCGGCCGGGCATGGGGGGCGATCCCAATCTGCAGGGTCGGGCCCAGCAGGA
>PFFW01000029.1:13873-14391 GCA_002781745.1 Rhodospirillales bacterium CG15_BIG_FIL_POST_REV_8_21_14_020_66_15 | reverse complement strand
AGGACCAGATGGCGCAGAAGATGGCGCAGCAGTTCGGCCCGCAGCTCGGTCTGCGCCCCGGACAACAGGGGCAGCGCGGGCCCGGCCGCGGCCAGGATCCGTTCGGTCGGGGTTCGGGCGGTGCCTTCGGCTCCTCGGTCGACGGTGATGTCGACGTGCCGTCACGCATGGAAATGCGCCGGGCCCGGGAAATCCTCGACGAACTGCGCAAGCGTTCGGGCGAGCGCCAGCGCCCGCCGCTGGAACGCGACTACATCGACCGCCTGCTCAAGCAGTTCTGATTTCCGGAGTGAACGGGGCCGGTCGGCGCCTAATACTTGGCCGGCGCCGCCGCGTCCTTGGGATCGATGAAGGTGACCGTGATGCGCCGACGCAGCGGCGACGGATCGCGGACCCGGATCTTGAAGGACATCTTGTCGCCCTTCGCGAGATCGCTCTTCAATGGCGCCACGTCGGTGTGTTGGATCGGCTCGCCTTCGGCGTCGAACAGGATCGCGCGCACCATGGGAACGGGGCGG
>PFFW01000029.1:0-13717 GCA_002781745.1 Rhodospirillales bacterium CG15_BIG_FIL_POST_REV_8_21_14_020_66_15 | reverse complement strand
GCGACCACGTGCGCGTCGCCGTCAAGCTGCAGGATTTCGATCTTCGTGCGGCCGACGTAGTCCAGGCATTTCACCGGACGGCCGCGGAACCAGGGATCGCCGGTCGAGAATACGGCGAGCGCCGGTTCTTCGGCCGGGGCGCGATAGCCACGCGAACAGCGCGTGCCCGTCATCACCCGCGCCTTGAAGGCGTTGCCGTCGTAGTAGGCGGCGGCGTTGGAGCCCTGCGAATGGCCGAACAGGAACAGGTTCTCCCGGTCGACCCAGGGGAACTCGCCCAGGCCCTCAAGCGCACGCGTCAACTCGTCGATGCGGAGCTGGATCGTCGCGGCGTAGCCGCCCTTGGGTCCGATACCGACGTGCTTCTTGCCGTCGCAGGTCTTGATCCGCCCGGGCCGCGCGAAGCTGTCGGGGGCGACGACGACGAACCCGGCCTCGGCCAGCATGCCGGCGTTGATCTTGCCGGAATTTCCGAACCCGCCGCAGCCGTGCAGGTAGACGACCACGGGCACCTCGATCCCGCGCCGGGCCAGCTCCTCAAGAGCCCCTTCGATGGACACGAGACCGCGCCGCCCGCCGAGCACGCCCGTGCCGAACGGGTTCAACCCGGCCGGTAGGTAGACGTAGGCGCGTTCCCAGGTCAGGTTCCGGGCCTCTGCCGTCACAGATTCCGGCGGCATCTGGAATTCGGCCCGCGCCGCCGCGGGCATTGCCACGAATCCGGCGAAAGCCAGGAGACACAATCGATGGAAAACCGGAAACCGCATCATGTCACCGTGCCTGTCACCGCCCAAGGCGGTTGCCGAATGGGAACGGGGCCCTCACATTAGTCCCGATGGAAGTGGCGGAGAATACGCAAAAGATGCGCGTCGTCTCTCTTTTGCCGAGCGCGACGGAGATCGTCTGCGCCCTCGGCTACGCGGATCGGCTGGTCGGCCGCTCCCACGAATGCGACTTTCCGCCGGAGGTCGAAAAGCTGCCGGTCTGCACGCGGCCGCGGCTGAACCTTGAGGGATCCAGCGCAACGATTGACCGCCGGGTGAAGGCCGCCGCGGCCGAAGCCGTCAGCGTCTACGAGGTCCTGCAAGAGCCCCTCGCCGCCTGCGCCCCCGACGTCATCATCACCCAGGACCAGTGCGAGGTCTGCGCCGTCAGCCTGGCCGACGTGGAGGCCGCGGTCCGCGACTGGACCGGCCGCGCCGCGCGGATCGTGTCGCTGACGCCCATGACCCTTGCCGACGTGTTCGAGGACGTGGCCCGCGTCGGCGCCGCCCTGGGCCCGGCCGACCGGGGACGCAAGGTGGCGGACCGCCTGGCCGACCGGGCGCACGAGCTGACGCAGCCGCCCGCCGGGTCCCGCCCCCGCGTCGCCTGCATCGAATGGACGGATCCCTTGATGGCGGCGGGCAACTGGGTGCCCGAACTGGTGGAAATGGCGGGTGGGCGCGATGTATTCGGCCGGGCGGGCGAGCACGCGCCCTGGATTACCTGGGACGACCTGAGGACCGAGGATCCGGACGTCATCGTCTTCATGCCCTGCGGCTTCGGCCTGGACCGCTCGACCGCCGAGGCCCGCCTGCTGATGGAACGCCACCCGGACTTCCGCGACCTCAAGGCCGCGCGCGCGGGCCGCGTCTATGCCACCGACGCCAACAGCTTCTTCAACCGGCCGGGCCCCAGGCTGGTCGACAGCCTGGACATGTTGGCCGCCATCCTGGCGGATCGGCCCTTGCCCCCGGCGGCGCGACGGATAAGAATTTAGCCATGCCCGACGGACGCGACGCGGTCGCCATCAAGGTCGTGAAATCCCTCGCCGAGGTCCCGCCCGAGGCCTGGGACGCCTGTGCCGGGACCGACAATCCCTTCGTCAGCCATGCCTTTCTGTCGGCGCTGGAGGATTCCGGCTCGGCCGCGGCCGAGACCGGCTGGCTCGGCCAGCATCTGGTGATCGAGGACCCGGCGGGCGGCATCGCCGCCTGCGCCCCCCTCTACCTGAAGAACCATTCCTACGGCGAATACGTGTTCGACTGGGGCTGGGCCGACGCCTATGAGCGCGCCGGCGGGCGCTACTATCCCAAGCTGCAGTGTTCCGTGCCCTTCACGCCGGTGACCGGCCCGCGCCTGCTGGTCAACGCCGCCCTGCCCGCGGACCAGCGCCGCGAGATGCGCGCCGCCCTGATCGCCGGCATGGCGCAGCTCGCCCAGAACCTGGGCGTGTCGTCGCTGCACGTGACCTTCCCCACGGAGGACGAGTGGGAAGCCTTCGGCCAGGCCGGCTACCTGCAGCGCATCGGCCAACAGTTCCACTGGGAGAACAAGGGTTTCGCGACCTTCGACGCATTCCTGGACGAGCTGTCGTCACGCAAGCGCAAGAACATCAAGAAGGAACGCCGCTGCGTTCACGAGGCTGGGCTGGACATCCGCGTCCTGGAGGGTGCGGACATCACGGAAGCCCATTGGGACGCCTTCTTCCGCTTCTACATGGACACGTCGGACAAGAAGTGGGGCCAGGCCTACCTGGACCGCCGGTTCTTCTCGCTGCTCGGCGAACGCCTGGGCCGGGCCGTGGTCCTGGTGGTGGTGGAGAAGGACGGGCGGCCCGTGGCCGGGGCCCTCAACCTGCGTGGCGGCGACACCCTCTACGGGCGCAACTGGGGCTGCGTCGCCGACTACAGGTTCCTGCACTTCGAGGCCTGTTACTATCAGGCCATCGACTACGCCATCGCCCACGGCCTGAAGTGGGTCGAGGCCGGGGCCCAGGGGCCCCACAAGGTGCAGCGGGGCTATCTGCCGCGCCGTACATATTCGGCCCATTGGATCGCCGATCCGGGCTTCCGCGACGCCGTCCGGCACTTCCTGGAGGACGAGGCAAGGGGCATCCAGCGTGAAATGTCCGCCTATGGGCGCTTTTCGCCGTTCAAAAAACATTCATGAATTCAATGAATTAGGTCGATCTCGTAATAAGTGTGACGGCGGTCACGTTTCATTTACCAATATTCCCTAAAGTATCGGACCATGCAAAGGTTCGTGCACCTCTATCTGCTGACCGCGGCGGCGCTTGTCGCCATCCTGCTGCTGTCGGCGGCGGCCATCGCGGCACCGCGGGTCCCCGCCGCGGACGCCATGGAGATCAACCCCCTGATCCGCACGGCGGCCTCGGTGGCGCCCGGCGCGGACTGCATCCGCCATGCCCGCACCGGCACGGGCGAGGTTCTGGTCAACAAGTGCAACGCCTGCATGGTCGTCGGCGTGACACGCCTGCGCCGGGGCATCTCGGCGCCCGAAGTGCGCAAGTTCAACGTAATGGGCAACATGACCCTGCCCCTGCCCTTCCGCGGGCCGGGACGGACCAGCCTCGGCTCCATCTACCCCTGCGAGCAGGCCAACCTGGTGAAACCGGAAACCCTCGCCGACGACAGCGACAAGACCTGCATCACCCTGGAAACGGACCGCGGCACCGGCGGCGTGTTCCTGGTCAACAATTGCCGCGCCTGCCGCGCGGCCTCCGTCGTGCGCATGGCCGCCAACGGACAGCCGTTGGGCCGCCAGGCCTACGTCATCGGCGCCAAGGGAAACCTGCGCCTGTCGCCTCACGGCGCCGCCAAGGTCGGCCTGACCGGCGAGAACGACTGCCCCAGCGTCATCGGGCGCGGCCGCTGAGCCGTCGCATCAGGCTTTTCCCCAGTCTTTCAGAATCTCGTCCGCCGAGCGCACCGAAAGGGGTGAGCGTCCGCCCGTCGTCAGCCCGTCGGCCAGGATCGGCAGCAGCACCTGCACCCCGCCGAGCGGATCGTCCCTGACCAGGCCGCGGGCTTGCACCTGCGGCTGCGCCGCGACGTTCGGATAGTCGGCGACCGCCTGCACGCAGGTGTCGACGCCGTCCAGCGCCGCGAGCCAGTGGTCGAGCGGACGCTTGGCGAGGTGCGCCGCGACGTCGGCGATCAGCCCGTCCTGCGGCAGGGGCTGCCACTGGCGGGAGGTCCAGTCGTCGCGCCCGACGGCGCGGCAGAAGTTCTCCCAGAACACCGGCTCCAGATTGCCGATCGACAGTTCGCGCCCGTCCGCGCAGGCATAGACGCGGTAGCAGGCCGCCCCGCCGGTCAGGAGCGCCTGCCCGCGCCCCTTGGCGAGGCCCAACCGCGAAGCCGTCAGGCCGAGGGCCTGCCACGAGAGCACGCAGTCGGCCATGGCGACGTCCAGGTACGCTCCCTCCCCGTCCCGCCCCCGTTTGACCAGGGCGCCCAGGACGGCGAGGGCCGACATCACCGCGCCGGCGCAGTCGGCCATGGGCGGCCAGGCCATGGCCGGTCCGTCCGGCGTCCCGGCCTGGCCGAGAGCCCCCGTGGCGGCCATGTAGTTGAGATCGTGTCCGGCGGCGAGGCGCAGCGGCCCGGTCTGCCCGTAGCCGGTGAGCGCGCAGTAAACCAGGCCCGGGTTGTGCTCCTTGGCATCGGCGTAGCCGAAACCGAGGCGGTCCATCACGCCGGGCCGGTAGCTTTCCAGCAGCACGTCGGCCGCTTCGACGAGGGCGCGGAACCGGGCCTTGCCGTCATCCGACTTCAGGTCGATGCGGGTGACGGTCTTGCCGGCGTTGAGGACCCGGTAGAAGGGCGAGGCGTCGCCCCCTTGGACGACATCGGGATCGAGGCGCCCGGCCATGGGATCCAGGTGACGCTGCGGATCGCCCGCGGGCGGCTCCACCTTCACCACCTCGGCGCCCAGATCGGCCAGGATTTGTCCCGCGAGCGGGCCCGGCAGGTACTGCGAGAGGTCGAGGACGCGAATGTCGGAAAGAAAGGAAAAGGCCATGGGTGAGGTTCCTTCGTTTTCGGGAACCTACCCTAACCGTCACCCCCGCGGAAGCGGGGGTCCAGGATCGTCTCAACCCTGGATTCCCGCTTGCGCGGGAATGACGGGGATCGAAGGAGCCCCTATTCCACCAGGGCGGGAACTTTGCCCTTCTTGCGCTTGGCCGGCAGGCGGGTCGACCCCGGCTCGGGGAAATCGAGCACCAGCTTGTCGTCGTCGACGGCGACCAGGACGAGGCCGCCCTTGGTCAGCTTGCCGAACAGCAGTTCCTCGGCCAGCGGCTTCTTGATGTTCTCCTGAATCACGCGACTGAGCGGCCTAGCGCCAAACAGCTTGTCATAGCCCTTCTTGGCCAGCCATTCGCGCGCCGCGTCGGTCAGTTCGATCACAACGTCCCGGTCCTCAAGCTGCAGTTCCAGGTTCATGACGAACTTGTCGACGACGCGGGCGACGACCTCCGGCGACAGCGGCTGGAAACCGATGATGGCATCCAGGCGGTTGCGGAACTCGGGCGTGAACATGCGCTCGATCGCTTCCGTGTCCTCGCCGATGCGGGATTCTCGCTCGAACCCGATGGCCGGCTTGGCCAGGTCGGCGGCGCCCGCATTGGTGGTCATGATCAGGATCACGTTGCGGAAGCTCACGGACTTGCCGTTGTGGTCGGTCAGTTTGCCGTGGTCCATGATCTGGAGAAGGATGTTGAAAAGGTCGGGATGTGCCTTCTCGATCTCGTCCAGCAGCAGCACGCAATGGGGCTGCTGGTCGATCGCGTCGGTCAAAAGCCCGCCCTGGTCGAAGCCCACGTAGCCCGGGGGCGCGCCGATCAGGCGCGACACGGAATGGCGCTCCATGTACTCGGACATGTCGAAGCGCACCAGATCGATGCCCAGAATATGGGACAACTGGCGCGCGACCTCGGTCTTGCCGACGCCCGTGGGGCCCGAGAACAGGTACGAGCCGATCGGCTTTTCCGGTTCGCGCAGGCCGGCGCGGGCCAGCTTGATGGCGCTCGACAATGCCTCGATGGCCTTGTCCTGGCCGAACACCATGGTCTTCAGGTCGCGGTCCAGGGTCTGGAGCGCCTTGCGGTCGTTCGAAGACACCGACTTCTCGGGAATGCGGGCGATTTTGGCGACGATCTGCTCCACATCCTTCACGGTCACGGTCTTGCGCCGCTTGCCGGGCGGCAGCAGCATGCGCGAAGCCCCTACCTCGTCGATCACGTCCAGCGCCTTGTCGGGCAGCTTGCGCTCGTGGATGTACTTGGTCGACAGTTCCACCGCCGCTTTCAGCGCGTCGTTGGTGTAGCGTACCTTGTGGTGGTCCTCGAAATAGGGCTTCAGGCCCTTGAGGATCTTGATGGTGTCGTCGATCGAGGGTTCGTAGACGTCTATCTTCTGGAACCGGCGCACCAGCGCGCGGTCCTTTTCGAAATAGTTGCGGTATTCCTTGTAGGTGGTCGAACCCATGCAGCGCAGCCTGCCGCCCTGCAGCGCCGGCTTCAGGATGTTGGAGGCGTCCATGGAACCGCCGGACGTGGCGCCGGCGCCGATCACGGTATGGATCTCGTCGATGAACAGGATCGCCTTGGGCATGGCCTCAAGCTCGGCCATGACGTTCTTCAGGCGCTCCTCGAAGTCGCCGCGATAGCGGGTGCCCGCCAGAAGCGCCCCCATGTCGAGGGAATAGATGGTATTGCCGAGCAGGACCTCGGGCACCTCTTCGTCGTTGATGCGCTTGGCCAGGCCTTCGGCGATGGCGGTCTTGCCGACGCCGGGATCGCCGACGAACAGCGGATTGTTCTTGTTGCGCCGGCACAGAATCTGGATCGCGCGCTCGATCTCGTCGTGGCGGCCGATCAGCGGGTCGATGCGGCCCTCGGCCGCTTTCCTGTTCAGGTTGGTGCAATAGGCGTCGAGCGCTTCCGAGCCCTTGCGCGCGACGGTTTCCGCCTCGGCATCGGGATCGGCTCCGGAAACCGTGCGCTGTTCGGAGCGCCCCGGCACCTTGGCGATACCGTGGGAGATGTAGTTGACCGCATCCAGCCGCGTCATGTCCTGAAGCTGCAGGTAGTAGACGGCGTGAGACTCGCGCTCCGAGAACAGGGCGACCAGCACGTTGGCGCCGGTGACTTCCTCACGACCCGAAGACTGCACGTGGATGACGGCGCGCTGGACGACGCGCTGGAAGCCGGCCGTGGGCTTCGGCTCCAGGCCGCGCGGGTTGTCGATCTCGGCCAGTTCGTTGTCGAGGAACTCGGTCAGGTCGACGTTCAGGCGGTCCAGTTCCACGTCGCAGGCCTTGAGCACCGCGATCGCATCCGGGTCCTCGGTCAGCGACAGCAGAAGGTGTTCCAGGGTCGCGTATTCGTGGTTACGCTCGGCGGCCAGGGCCAGGGCGCGGTGCAGGGTTTGTTCTAGCTCTCGTGAAAGCATCTATTCCTCGTCTCCGCCGCCGTCTTTCTCGATCGTGCACTGCAAAGGATGCTGGTGCTGGCGCGCCAGGTCCATGACCTGCGTCACTTTCGTCTCGGCAATCTCGTAGGTAAAGACGCCGCACACGCCGACCCCGCGCTGATGGACATGCAGCATCACCTGAGTGGCGCGTTCATGCCCCATGCCGAAGAACCGCTCCAGCACGTGGACGACGAACTCCATGGGCGTGTAGTCGTCGTTGAGCATCAGGACCCTGTACATGGACGGGCGTTTTGTCCGCGTCCGGGACTTGACCGCCAAACCGGTGCCGGCGTCGTCGTTTTTTCCCGGTCCGAGGGGAGATTTGGGAGGGTCTGTCGGTCCTGTCATCTCCGTCCTCTCCTTGCCGTTGATGGCCGGCGAACGCGGTCCATCGACGCCGCCAAAGCGGCATCCCACCCCGACGGTAACCCAATTCTATTTAAAAAGGATTGCCCGGGAAAGCCCCGGCACCGGCGGGCGGCGGCCGCTTGTCCCAAGGTATATGGGCAGGCCACGCCCCGCCGCCAAGTCCCAAGACAACCATTTCATCCGTAGCCGCGCGGACGACGGCGGACGCAGCCCGTTGCGCGCCCCTTGAGGCATAAAAAGAACGCCCGGCGGAAAACCGCCGGGCGCCTGCATGCTGCCCTACCAAAGGGGGGATGGAGGAGGATCAGGCAGCAAGAGGTTTGGTCACCTTTTCGACGGCCACGGTCAGGCGGTCGGCAAGCGGCGCGGAGACTTCCTCGGCCAGCTTCGCGGCCATGTCGGAAATCTTGCGACTTTCATCGAGCGCCTTGGTGTAGTTGGTCTTCATCAGGTCGCTCTGCAGCTTGACCACGTCGTCGACGGACTTGCAGCCGAACATCTTCTTGGTCAGGTCGACGCCTTCTTCCATGTTCTTCTGGGCCATGGCGAACAGCACCTTGTTGATGTCCTGAACGCCCTTCACCATGATGTTGTTGGCCTTCACGATGGCGTCGACGTTGTCCTTGTTGTAGGTGACGACGTCCTCGTAGGTCTTGAACGCTTCGCCGCCGGCCTTGACCGCCGCGGCCACGTGTTCCTGGCCCATGGCGACGGCCTTTTCGACGCCCTTGGCCGCGACTTCGGCGCCGGCCTTGACGACGGTTTCGACGGTTTCCTTGCCGACCGTGACGGCCGACTCGACCTGCGTGGCGGCAGGCTGCGCGGCGGGCTTCGCGGTCGCGGTGGGTTTCTTGGCTTCAGCCATTTTACTCTCCATTCGGGTTCTTTGCCGGGTGATGCACATCATCCAATTGCGGCTTCCGGGCGCTTGGCGCCGCCGGTGCCGCTTGATCACCGCCCCGCAGCGATGCTGCAGTGCAGCAATTCCGTGACTATAAGCCCCGCATCTGGTTTCCGTCAAGAATCAATTGTGCATTGCACAAATATTTATCCAAACTGTAACCCTTTGTTTCCACGCTAATTTCCGGCAATCACCGAAGCCTCCTGCGGCGGCCCCGGCAGGCGCCCCGGCGCCCGCAGGACAGGCCGTTAATTGTTTGTTCACGATGAATCTATAAAGAACGTATTGATTCGGCAGTGAAATTTCACGAGACGCCGGCAGCGGATTCGGTTACGATGCGGGCGAATCGGGGGACGACGCGGCAACGATGAGGCAAACAGCTCAAGACGGGGAAGAGAGCTCTCATGGCTGATACGCGCCCGATAGAACAGAGGGGGGTCCTGCGCCTTTCGGCCATGGCCGCCTTGGTTATGTTGACGGTCCTGATGCTGACGCCCGGTCAGGCCGCCGCGAAATATGCATCCCTGGTGATCGACGCCGATACGGGCGAGGTCCTGCACGCGGTCAATTCGGACACCCGCAACTACCCCGCGTCGCTGACCAAGATGATGACGCTTTACAAGGTGTTCGAGGCCGTCAAGAGTGGCCGCTGGTCGATGAACACGCGCCTGCGCATGTCGGCCCGTGCCGCCGGCCAGCCGCCGTCGAAACTGGGCCTGAAACCAGGCGAGACCATATCCGTGCGCGATGCGATACTCGCCCTAACCGTGAAGTCGGCCAATGACATCGCCTCTGCCGTTGCCGAGAACTACAGCGGCAAGGAACGCGAATTCGCCCTGGAAATGACGGCGACGGCACGCCGCCTGGGCATGGACCGGACGACGTTCCGCAACGCCTCGGGGCTGCCCCACAGCGGCCAGCTTTCCACCGCCCGTGACATGGCCAAGCTGGCGCGGGCGCTGCTCCGCGACTTTCCTCAGTATTACCATTTCTTTTCGCGCACCCGGTTCGACTTCGACGGCGTGTCGCACAAGACCCACAACAAGCTGCTGCTCTCGTACGAAGGCGCCGACGGCTTCAAGACAGGCTACATCCGGGCGTCGGGCTTCAACCTGGTGACGTCGGCCGAGCGCGACGGACGCCGCCTCATCGGCGTCGTGTTCGGCGCCAATTCGTCAAGCGCGCGCAACCACCTGATGACCAGGTTCCTTGACCGCGCCTTCGCCAGCCTGGGCAGCGCACCGGTCATGGCCAAGGCCGACGTCCCGGCCCCCGCCTCCCTGCCCGCGCGCGCCGACGAGCCGGTGGAACAGGGTGACGGCGACGGACCGACCCGCGTCGTCGAGTTCGACAAGCATTCGCGCTGGGGTATCCAGGTCGGCGCCTTCGCCCAATCGGAACAGGCCGAAAGCATGGCCATGAAGGCGCGCGACACCCTGCCCGGCCTGCTGGACGGGGGCGTCGTCTCCATCGTTCCGCTGACCAAGAAGAACGGCAAGGTTCTGCACCGCGCGCGTGTCTACGGCCTCACCAAGAAGGAGGCCTACCGCGCCTGCAAGCTGCTGGAGAAGCGGCGCATCCCCTGCATGGAACTGCGCGGGCCGGAATCCCTGGAAATGGCCGCGTTGCAAAGCTAGGCTCGCCACCCCCTTGTGACATCAAGCAGACTCCGCGCCGTCGCCTGTCGGCGGCGACCGTCCGTTGCGCGCGCAGGAAAGTCCACAATGATCGTAAGATTAATTGTGGCACCAACGGATGAATAACGGCATAATCGTCGATGAATTTAAAATGTCGGTGCGCGGGAAAAACCATCCCTGCGCGCGACAGGGGGAGGGAGAGGGATCGCCTTATGGCGGTTCCTCTCCGTTTTTAAGGGACCGCCGTCGTTCGACGAACCCGAAATCACAGGCAAATATCTCGGGGAAACCTCCGCAACGCGCCGAAGGCGCTTCCGCCGGCCGGCTTACAGTTCGGGCGCGCTTACGCCGCTCGACGCCAGTTGGTCGGAAAGCGCCGCCTTTAACCGCGCCAGGCCTTCCGCGTCCGCCGCCTCGCAGCGGGCCACCAGCACCGGCTGCGTGTTGGACGCGCGCAGCAGCCACCAGCCGTCCGCAGATTGCACCCTCACGCCGTCCATGCCGTGGACCTCGATCCCCTCTTCGAGGGCCAGCCGGGCGCGCACCTCCTCAACGACCTGGAACTTGCGGTCGTCGGCGCAGTCGAAACGGATTTCCGGTGTGCTGACGGTTTTCGGCATGGCGTCCAGCAGGCCGGCCAGGGATGTTTCCGTCCCGTTCAGGACGTTGAGCAGGCGGACCGCCGCGTACAGCGCGTCGTCATATCCGTAGTAGCGGTCCTTGAAGAAGATATGGGCGCTCATCTCTCCCGCCAGGGGTGCGCCGATCTCGGCCATCTTGCTTTTGATATGGGAATGGCCGGTCTTCCACATCAGAGACTTGCCGCCCAGGCGTTCGATCTCGTCGAAGAACACGCGGGACGTCTTCACGTCGGCAATCACCGTGGCGCCCGGATTGGCGGCCAGCACGTCGCGCGCCAGGATGGCCAGAAGCTGGTCGCCCCACAGCACCCTGCCCCGGCTGTCGACCACGCCGATGCGGTCCCCGTCGCCGTCGAAGGCGATCCCCAGGTCGCAGCCGTTCGCCGCCACGGCGTCCTTGAGTTGCGCCAGGTTCTTCTCGACCGTCGGGTCGGGATGGTGCGCCGGGAAGGTGCCGTCGATGCCTTCGTTCAGCAGGATGTGACGCCCCGGCAGGCCGGCGACCAGCTTGACCAGGGCCTCGCCGGCGGCGCCGTTGCCGGCGTCCCAGGCGACGGTCAGCGGCTTGGTCCCGACGAAATCCTTGAGCAGGCGCGCCACGTAGGCATCCAGCACGTCGAACCTCCACTCGCCGCCGGCACCTTCCGCGAAATCCCCCTGCGCGGCCATTGTGCCCAGCGTCTGGATGTCGGCGCCGAAGAAGGACCTGCCTTTCAACACCATCTTCACGCCGTTGAATTCCGGCGGATTGTGCGATCCCGTCACCATCAGGCCCGAGTCCGTGCCCAGATGGAACGTCGCGAAATAGAGCATGGGCGTGGGCCCGCGGCCGACGCGCCTGACGTCGATGCCGGCGGCACGCAGGCCGTCGGCCAGCGCCGCCTCCAGCTCGGGCGAGCTGAGCCGCCCGTCGTAGCCCGTCGCCGCGGTCTTTCCGCCGGCACGCGCCAGGATCGTGCCGAAGGCGCGGCCGATCGCCCGCAAATCGTCCGGATCGAGGGTCGTGCCGACGGTGCCGCGGATATCGTATTCGCGCAGGATGCTGGGATCGAAGCGGTGGCTGTCGGTCATGCAGGATACTTCCCGTTCAGGGCCGGCAAGGGCGACCCGTCAGGCCCGGGCCGAAACCTTGGCCCGGCCGATGCAGGTGTAGTCGAATCCGGCTTCGGCCATGTCGTTCGGATTGTAGATGTTGCGCAGGTCGATCATCACCGGCGTCTTCATCAACTCCTTGACGCGGTCCAGGTCGAGCGCGCGGAACTCGTTCCATTCGGTCACGATGGTCAGCGCGTCCGCGTCCGCCATCGTGTCGTACGCCCCTTTGCACCATTCGATGCCGTCCAACAGATGCCGCGCCTCGTCCATGCCCTTGGGATCGAAGACACGTACCCTGGCCCCGGCGGCGACCAGCGCCGGAACGATGTCGAGGGACGGGGAGTCCCGCATGTCGTCCGTGTTGGGCTTGAAGGTCAGGCCCAGGACGGCGATCGTCTTGCCGGCGACGCCGCCGCCGCAGGCGTCGATGACTCTCTGCGCCATGGACTGCTTGCGCTTGGCGTTGATCTCGACCACGGTCTCGACGATGCGAAGCGGCGAACCCGCATCCTGCGCCGTGCGTACCAGGGCCAGCGTGTCCTTTGGAAAGCACGACCCGCCGTAACCCGGCCCCGCGTGCAGGAACTTGCGGCCGATGCGCCCGTCCAGGCCGATGCCCCTGGCCACGTCCTGGACGTCGGCGTCCAGGACCTCGCACAGGTCGGCCATCTCGTTGATGAAGGTGATCTTGGTCGCAAGGAAGGTATTGGCCGCGTACTTGATCAGTTCCGACGTCTGGCGCCGGGTGAACACGATGGGCGTCTCGATCAGGTAGAGCGGCCGGTAGAGTTCACGCATGACCTCGCGCGCACGTTCGGACTCGGTGCCGATGACGACCCGGTCGGGGCGCATGAAGTCCTCGATGGCCGCGCCCTCGCGCAGGAACTCCGGGTTGGACACCACGTCGAAATCGGCGTCGGGCCGCGTCGCGCGGATGATCCTCTCGACCTCGGCGCCCGTGCCGACGGGAACGGTGGATTTGGTCACCACGACGGTGTAGCCGTCGATGGCCTTGGCGATCTCTTCGGCCGCCGCATAGACGTACGACAGGTCCGCGTGCCCGTCGCCGCGCCGTGACGGGGTTCCGACGGCGATGAACACGGCGTCGGCGTCCTTCACCGCCGCTCCCAGATCGGTGGAGAAGCCGAGCCGACCGGCTTCCGCATTGCTTTCGACCAGTCTTTGCAGGCCCGGTTCGTAGATCGGCATCTCGCCCCGGTTCAGGCCCGCGATCTTCTTCGCGTCCTTGTCGACGCAGGTGACGTGATGCCCGAATTCGGAGAAACAGGTTCCGGACACCAATCCCACGTATCCGGTACCGACGACGGCAACATGCATGTCTTGACTTCCTTCAGAGGTAGGTTTTCAGGGCTTCGCGCAGCTGTTCGGCAAGGTCCGGCCGCGCCATCGCGAAGGCCACGTTGGCCTCTATGAACCCGGCCTTGGAGCCGCAGTCGAACCGGCGCCCCTCGAACCGCAGGCCGTGGAACGGCACCGTATCCAGCGTCTTGGCCATGGCATCGGTCAGTTGGATTTCGCCGCCCGCCCCCTTCTCGTGCTTGGCCAGATGTTCGAACACCTCGGGCTGCAGGATGTAACGCCCAATGATCGAAAGCGTCGACGGCGCTACCGCCGGGTCGGGCTTTTCCACCAGGCCCTTGGCGCGAACCAGGCGACCGGAATCCTCGGCGACGTCCAGGATGCCGTATCTGTCGGTCTGGTCGCGGGGCACGTCCTCGACGGCGACGATGTTGCCGCCGACTTCTTCGTAGGCGGCCACCATCTGCGCCAGGCACCCCGGTTCCGCCT
>PFFW01000135.1 GCA_002781745.1 Rhodospirillales bacterium CG15_BIG_FIL_POST_REV_8_21_14_020_66_15 | reverse complement strand
GCCGTGCCCTGGGGGCCGTCCTCGTCCCACATCTGGCGGGTCTGGTCCAGGTATTCGCCGCCCGACAGCAGGCCCGACAGGATATCCACCATCAGCGCCAGGCCGTAGCCCTTGTGCCCGCCGATGAACTGGATGAATCCGTCGAGCCCGGCCGCCGGGTCGGTGGTCGGGTTGCCGTCCTTGTCGAGCGCCCAGCCGAGCGGCATGGGCTCGCCGGCGTCGCGCAGCTTGCGCATCTTGCCGCGCGCGGCGACGCTCTGCGCCATGTCCAGGATGAAGGGATCGGGGTCTTCCGCCGCGTCGGCGATGCCGCCCGGCGCCGCGCAGCCGAAGGGATTGTTGCCGACCCTGAGGTCGCGCCCGCCGAATGGGGCCAGGGCCGGCGAGGCGCCCGTGCCGGTCATCAGGATCAGGCCCGCCCGGGCGGCAAGGTAGCCGTAGCTGGCGGTGCCGCCGAAATGGCCCGAGCGGCGCACGGCGACATAGCTGATCCCCGTTTCCTTGGCCTTTTCGAGCGCCAGGTCGAGAGCGCGCTGGGCCGCCACCTGGCCCTGGCCGTTGCCGCCGTCGACCACCGCGAGCGAAGGCGCCCGGTCGTCCACGGCAACCCGGGCACGGGCGTCGACGACGCCCGCCCGGATGCGCTTGATGTACTGGTCGATGCGGTGGACGCCGTGGGTCGACACGCCCATCAGGTCCATGAGGATCAGGTGGCGGGCGGTGACGGCGGCGTCGGCGGCCGGCAGGCCCGCGGTCTCGAAGGCGCGGGCGGCAAGCGCCGACAGCTCGGCTTCCGCGATGGTTTCGGTCGTGGACATGACTGCTCCCCAGGACGGCAGATGGGCGATTCGGGCTTTTCCGCGATCCTGGGGCCAGCGGCGTAGGCCGTCAATGCCCGGTAATCCGCACCGGCGACGGGGCGATTTTTCAGGCGTTGGAAGGCGGCCCGGCTGCCGTTAAACTTTGCGCCATGCAGCAATACCTGGACCTGTTGCGCCGCGTGCGCACCGAAGGCGTCCTGCGCGGCGACCGCACGGGCACCGGCACGCAAAGCGTGTTCGGCCATCAGATGCGCTTCGATCTCGCGGCCGGTTTCCCGTGCATGACCACCAAGAAATTGCATCTCAAGTCCATCATTCACGAGCTTCTGTGGTTCCTTTCCGGCGACACCAACATCAAGTACCTGAACGATCACGGTGTCACCATCTGGGACGAATGGGCCGACGAGAACGGCGAATTGGGCCCCGTCTACGGCCATCAGTGGCGGTCCTGGCCCACGCCGGACGGCGGCACCATCGACCAGATCGCCAACGTCCTGAAGTCGATCCGCGAGAACCCCAGTTCGCGGCGCCACATCGTCTCGGCCTGGAACGTGGCCGAGGTCGACCACATGGCGCTGCCGCCCTGCCACTGCCTGTTCCAGTTCTATGTGGCCGAGGGAAAACTGAGCTGCCAGCTCTACCAGCGGTCCTGCGACATCTTCCTCGGCGTGCCGTTCAACATCGCCTCCTACGCCCTTCTGACCATGATGGTGGCCCAGGTGATGGGGCTGAGGCCAGGCGACTTCGTGCACACCCTGGGCGACGCGCATCTGTACGCGAACCACCTCGATCAGGCGGACGAGCAGCTTTCCCGCGCGCCCCGGCCCCTGCCGGAGATGTGGATCAATCCCGAGGTGACCGACCTGTTCGCGTTCCGGTTCGAGGATTTCGACCTGCGCGGCTACGATCCGCACCCGCATATCAAGGCGCCGATCGCCGTATGATCCGCTGCGTGACGCCGTGCTAGCGGGCCATGCCCCCGCCGTACGGCCGGTCCGGCAGCAGGGCGTCGTGCAGGATTTCCCATCGCGCCGTCGGTGATGTGAGGTCCTGGAACGAGGCCACCCGGTTGACGGTCTCGCCGTCATCGGACAGGGGAAGGCGCAGGATGAACTCCGACGGTTTATGGCGTCTCGGATAGTCGATCGTGTAAAGGAACACGGTCGGCCGGCGCCGCTGGATGACGGTTTCAAGCTGCCGGGTGCCGATGCGCTGGATATCCTTGTTGGGGGCCTGGTCGATGGTCTTGCCGGTCATCTCGAACCCCTTCATGGCCATGTGGTGGGTGCCCCAGAACCGGTAATAGAAGGTCTGCCCGCCGTCGACGCGGTCGATCACGGTCATGCCGGGAACGACGCGGGTGGGAAGCTCCGTCAGCCTGAACTGGCGCGACCACGCCGGCGCGAAGGCATCACCGCGCACGCGTTCCCAGTAATCCAGGACGGCGCGGCCTTCGCCAAGGTCGATGTCGGTGACTTCCAGGACTTCGTAGCGGATTTCCAACTCAAGCACCCCAAGGCTCGTCGGATGGTCAATCCCTCGCTTCGATGATCCTTCGATGATCAGAGCACGGCGCGGGTGTTTCTTAAATTTTCTTCGGATGTCGCCGAAAATCATCATAACAGGATCCGTCGGCATAAGGCCACGTGCTATCGGCGCAAATTCCAAATAAATTTCTGCGTAAAACTGTATTCAGTCGTCCCGGTGCGGCGGGCCGTTCGCCGCTTTGGGGTAGGCCGGGCGGGCAAATCCCGGTACACAGGGGCGGGCCGGTCTCCCCCGCCCGCATTCCCGCAACGGAGCGCATTTCCCATGACCCAAAGTCCGGAGAAACCGCTGGTCACCCTGGTCGTCGCCATGGCCGAGAACCGCTGCATCGGGCGTGACGGCGGCCTGCCCTGGCACATCTCGACGGACCTCAAGCGGTTCAAGGCCGTGACCATGGGCCATCCCATGATCATGGGGCGAAAGACGTACCTTTCCATCGGGCGGGTGTTGCCGGGCCGACCCAACATCATCGTCACCCGCGACCGCGGCTTTCGCGTCGACGGCGCCGAGGTCGTCCACTCCCTGGAGGACGCCCTGGCCGCGGCGGCCGCCCACGGCACCGGCGAAGTCATGGTGATCGGTGGCGCCGAGATCTTCGCACAGGCTCTGCCGCTGGCCGACCGGCTGGACATCTGCCTCGTTCATGCGGACGTGCCGGGCGACACCTTCTTTCCGGAAATTGATGCAGCGCATTGGATTGAAACATCCCGGACCTATCATGATCCGGAACTGCCGGGCGGTTCGGCATTCAGCTTTGTGGTGTATAATCGGGCCGCGAGGGGTTCCTAGAACGGATCACGGAGGACACGTCCCATGCCCAAGATATCAATGAAGCAGGACCTCAACGTCGCCGCCGACCAGGTGTGGAACCTGATCGGGCGGTTCAACGCGCTGCCGGACTGGCATCCGGGGGTCGAATCGAGCGAACTGAAGAACGCAGGCCAGGTCCGCAAGCTGTCGCTCGCGGGCGGCGGCACGATCATCGAGAAACTGGAAAGGGTCGACAACAAGACACGCACCTATTCCTACACCATCGAGGACAGCCCCTTGCCGGTGAAGAACTACCGCGCCGAAATCACCGTGCACGACGATGACGACGGCTGTTCCGTCGAATGGTCTTCGGAATTCGAGGCCGCGGGCGTGCCGGACAACGAGGCCATGAAGGCCATCCAGGACGTCTATCAGGCAGGGTTCGACAACCTGAAGAAGCTGTTCGGGCAGTAATTCGCGTCGCCTCGAATGTCGCCGTCACCTCCACGAAAGCCGGGGTCCAAGGGCGTGTAACCGGATTCCCGCCTTCGCGGGAATGACATGACTTGGGATCGCTATCGTCGTCCTACTGAAACACGATCTTCGGCCCGACCTTGGCGTCCGCCCCCGTCGCCTTTTCGATGCGGTCCCACACGGCGCGCGCGATTTCGCGGTACTTATTGGCGTGTTCGCCCTCGGGCATGGACACCACGATCGGCTTGCCGCCGTCGGCCGTGGTGCGGATGTCGATGTGCAGCGGCACCTCGCCCAGGAAGTCGACGCCCAGGCGGTCCGCCTCCTTGTGGGCACCGCCGTGGCTGAATATCTCCGTGCGCTCGCCGCAGTGGGGGCAGGCGAAATAGCTCATGTTCTCGATGATCCCGAATACCGGTACGTCGACCTTGCGGAACATGTTCAGGCCCTTGCGCGCGTCCAGCAATGCGATGTCCTGCGGCGTCGAGACGATGACGGCGCCGGTCAGCGGCACGCGCTGCGCCATGGTCAGCTGCGCGTCGCCGGTGCCCGGCGGCATGTCGACCACCAGCACGTCCAGCTCGCCCCAGTTGACGTCGCGCATCATCTGCTCGAGCGCCGACTGCACCATGGGACCGCGCCAGATCATGGGCGTCTCCTCGTCGACCAGGAAGCCCATGGACATGACCTTCACGCCGTAGTTCTCCATGGGGTCGAGGGTCTTGCCGTCGTCCGAGGTCGGCTGTCCCGTGATTCCCATCATGCGCGGCATGGAGGGGCCGTATATGTCGGCGTCGAGCAAACCCACCTTGTGGCCTTCCGCCGCCAGTCCCAGCGCCAGGTTGACCGCCGTCGTCGACTTGCCGACACCGCCCTTGCCGGACGCCACGGCGACGATGGCGCGCACGCCGGGCAGCATGTCGGCGCCCGCCTGCGCGGCCGGCCCGTGCCCGTGGCCGCCCGGCCGCGCCTGTCCGGACTGCGCCATGCCGGATTGAGGGGGCGGCGGGGCGGCGTTGGCGGCGCCCTTCTTCTCGGCCGTCAGCACGGCCGTCACCGTCAGCACGCCGTCCATGGCGTGGACGGTCTTCTCCGCCTGCTTGCGGACCTCCTCCATCTCGCCGGCGCGGGCAGGCTCGATCTCGATGGCGAAGGCCACGTGACCATCCTTTTCCTGCAGGCCCTGGATCATGCCGGCCTCGACCAGATTTCGGCCCGTGGCCGGGTCGGTCACGGTGGCCAAGGCCTCCATGATCGATTGCGGGTTTAGCTGCGCCATCCTTGAAATCTCCGGGTTATGAGCCGATATTCGCCCTGCGTCCGGTTAATGCCCCATCGGCGGGTGTTGATGCAAGCCCGCGCTTCATGGCGTGTACGGGCTTGCCGCGGGCGCGGCACGATAAGCACATGGCGTCTTGGGCACCGATTGCAAGGTCCCGGCGTCAGGAAACGGATCGCCCGGACGGGCGGCGAAAACGGAAGAACAGAGAGGTAATCCCGGAACATGGCCTGGAGACCACAAGGCGGAGGCCCCTGGGGGGGCGGCGGAGGCGGCGGCGGTGGCCCGTGGGGCGGCGGCCCGAGGGGCGGCGGACCTACCCCGCCCGATATCGAGGAACTGCTGCGCAAAAGCCAGGACAGCGTGAAGAAATTCATGCCCGGCGGCGCCGGCGGCGCCAAGGGCGTGGTGATCGGCCTGCTGATCGCCCTGGCGCTCTGGATGGGCCTCACCGTGCCCTACCGTATCCAGCCCGGCCAGCAGGGCGTGGAATTGCTGTTCGGCGAGTTCGTCAAGCGCACGGGACCGGGCCTGAACTTCTGGTTCCCCAGCCCGATCGGCGAGGTCCTCAAGGTCGACGTCGAGAACACCAACACCATCAACATCGGGTTTCGCGGCCCGGGCAACGTCGGCCGCGGCACGAGTGCCCGCGATGTCACGCTGGAAAGCATGATGCTGACCGGCGACCAGAATATCGCCGACATCGACTTCATCGTTCAGTGGCGCATCAAGAACGCCGCCGACTACCTGTTCAACATCCGCGATCCGGAATCGACCATTAAGTTGGCGGCGGAAAGCGCCATGCGCGAGATCGTCGGCCAGTCGACCCTGGAAGAGGCGATCACCAAGAACCGCGCCGGCGTCGAAGGGAGCACCCGCGAACTGTTGCAGCGTATCCTCGATTCCTATGGTGCGGGCATCACCATCGCCGAATTGAAGATGCAGAAGGCAGACCCACCCAAGGAAGTCATCGACGCATTCAACGACGTGCAGCGTGCCCGCCAGGACCAGGAACGTTCCGTCAACGAAGCCATCGCCTACCGCAACGACATCGTGCCGCGGGCAAAGGGCGAGGCGGAAAAGGTCATTGCCGAGGCGACAGCCTACAAGGAGCGCGTGATCAAGGAGGCCCAAGGTGAAGCCGAACGCTTCCTGTCGGTCTACAACGCCTACCTGACGAACAAGGACGTAACCAAGCGGCGGCTCTATCTGGAGCGCATGCAGGAGATCCTTTCGACCGCCGACAAGATCATCCTCGACGAAGGTCCGAACGGCTCCAAGATCGTGCCCTACCTGCCGCTCAACGAACTGCGCAAGTCTTCGGGAGGCGCCAAATGAAACGCACCGGCCTTTTCATCCTGGCGGTGATCGTCGCCGTCGGCGGCCTCGTCGCCTTCAGCGCCCTGTATACCGTGCGCCAGGACCAGCAGGCCCTGGTCCTGCAATTCGGCAATCCGGTCAGCGTCGAACGGACCCCGGGCCTCAAGGTCAAGGTTCCGTTCATCCAGAACGTGGAATACTACGACCGGCGCATCCTGGACCTGGATCCGCCGGTGCAGGAAGTCATCCTGGCCGACCAGAAGCGCATCAACGTGGACGCCTTCGCGCGCTATCGCATCATTGATCCGCTTGAGTTCCGCAAGCGCGCGGGCACCGACGCCAACTTCCGCCAGGTGTTCGGCGGCCGTCTCAACGCCGGCATCCGTTCGGAAATCGGCAAGATCCTGCTGCCCGACATGCTGACAGACAAGCGCGCCAAAATCATGGACCGCATTGCCAACCTGTTGCGTAATCAGGCGCCCGAATTCGGGGTCGAGGTGATCGACGTCCGCATCGGCCGCACGGACCTGCCGGAAGCGACGTCGCAGGCCGTGTTCAATCGCATGCGCTCCGACCGTATCGCCGAGGCCGCGCAACTGCGGGCCGAAGGCGAGGAGCAGAAGACCCGCATCCAGGCCGAAGCCGACCGCGACAAGGTCATCATCCTGGCCGAGGCCCGGCGCAAGTCGGAAATCCTGCGCGGTGAGGGCGACGGCCAACGGACGCGGATTCTTAACGCCGCCTACGGCAAGGACGCGGAGTTCTTCGACTTTTACCGCTCCCTGGATGCCCTGGGCATCGCCATGAACGAGGGTACGTCCATGGTGCTCAGCCCCAATTCGAAACTGTTCCAGTTCTTCAACGCGTTGACGGAAGGCACCACCCGGAACCGCTAAGGCGGTCCGGGGCCGGCCGGCAGCGGGGTTGGGGCTTTCGCCATGAACGACTTGCTGACGGCGCTGGGACTGGTCCTCGTCATCGAGGGGGCCATCTATGCCCTGTTTCCCGAAGGAATGCAGCGCATGATGGCCCTGATGCAGGAGATGCCGCCCGGCACCCTGCGCGCCGCGGGGCTGGCGTCGGCGGCCGTCGGCGTGGCGATCGTGTGGGCGGTCCGAGGATGATCCGCGTTCCGTGATTGCGTCGGAAGCGGGCCGCAGCCGCCCACAACATACCGGTGTGAGGCCATTGAACGGCCATATTCCGTGGCCATATCAGGGCCAACCGCTTGGAGCGCCGGTCCCGGCACTCCGTTCGCATACTGTTTAATCTTCGCGGGGTCCATGGCATGATCCCCTCCGGTTCGATCCCGCATGTGACGGAAAGACAAGGTGTTATGATGAAAGAGATTCGTCTGACCAGACAGGACGCGCCCATCGCGGTCCCCGACGACCGGTCACCCCTGCGGATTGCCGGCATAAGCGCGCTGATCACGGCCGCGGCGCTCGCCGCCTTCGTGTTCATGACCGCCGCGGCGCATGCGCGCACGGCCCCTGAAAGTTTCGCCGACCTGGCGGAAAAGCTGTTGCCCTCGGTGGTCAACATCTCGACGACCCAGGTCATCGAAAGCCGCGGCTTCGAAATGCCGCAGCTGCCGCCCGGCTCGCCCTTCGAAGACTTCTTCAAGGAGTTTTTCGATCGCGGCCAGCCCAACGGCAAGCCGCAGGCCCGCAAGGCCACGTCGTTGGGTTCGGGCTTCATCATGGACGACGACGGCCATGTGGTAACCAACAACCACGTGATCCAGGACGCCGACGAGATCGAGGTGATCCTGCAGGACGACACCCGTCTCAAGGCCGAGGTCGTCGGCCGTGACCAGAAGACGGACATCGCGGTTCTGAAGGTGAATCTCAAGGGCCAGAAATACCACGCCATCTCGTTCGGCGATTCCGAGAAGGCCCGGGTCGGCGACTGGGTGGTCGCCATCGGCAATCCCTTCGGCCTTGGCGGCACGGTCACCTCGGGCATCATCTCGGCCCGCGGCCGCGACATCTCCGCCGGCCCTTATGACAACTTCATCCAGACCGATGCCTCCATAAACCGGGGCAACTCGGGCGGCCCGCTGTTCAACCTGCAGGGCCAGGTCATCGGCATAAACACCGCCATCTTCTCGCCGTCCGGCGGCAGCGTCGGCATCGGTTTCGCCGTCCCCACGTCGACGGCCAGACCGGTGATCGCCCAGCTTATCAAGCACGGCCAGGTCAAGCGCGGCTGGCTCGGCGTCCACATCCAGCAGGTCACGCCGGAGGTGGCCGAAAGCCTGGGCTTGAAGGAACCCACGGGGGCGCTCGTCGCGCAGGTGGTCGACGAAGGTCCCGCCGCGAACGGCAAGATCCAGCGCGGCGACGTGATCCTCAAGTTCAACAACCGCAAGGTTCATGACATGCGCAAGCTGCCGCGCATCGTCGCCGACACGGAAGTGGGCGTCGACGTGCCGGTCGAGGTCTGGCGCGACAACAAGAAGATCGACCTGACGGTCAAGGTGGGCGAACTGAAAGAGCAAGCCCCACAGGTCGCGGCGCGCTCCGATAAGGGCGCCGGCGGTGACGCCAAACCGAAGGTGCTGGACGACCTGGGCCTGACCGTGTCGGCCATCACCGCGGAAGCGGCCCAGAAATTCAAGTTCGACGCGGACGCCAAGGGCGTGCTCGTGACCGACGTGCTGGGCTCCGGTCCGGCGGCGGAGAAGGGCGTGCGCCCCGGCGACCTGATCGTCGAGGTCGGCCAGGAAGAAGTCGCCAGCCCCGACGACGTGGCGCGCAAGGTCAAGGAAGCCCGCGACGCCGGCCGCAAGTCGGTACTGCTTCTGGTCCAAGGGCAGAACGGGCTGCGCTTCGTGGCGATCCGCCTGGGCAAAAGCTAGCCGTTACCGAAAACGCGCGGCCAGGGCGATGGCATGGCCGGCTTGGCCGCGCCCCTATACTGAAAACGGCGCCCTCGGGTGCCGTTTTCCTTTCTTACGCTCGTTCCGTAACGAATGCGTCCTCGCGGAGGCCCTGGGCGAACAGAAGCCCCGTCAGGTCCGCATGGTCCAGTTTGACCCGCGCCGCCTCGCGCAGGATCGGCTTGCCCCGGTAGGCGCAGCCGAGGCCTGCGGCCTGGATCATCTCCAGATCGTTGGCGCCGTCGCCGATCGCCGCCGTGTCGGCCAGGCTCAGGCCGTTCTCGGCCGCCAGGCGGACGAGCGCGTCGTACTTGGCCGTGCGGCCCAGGATCGGTTCGACGACGCGGCCTGTCAACTCACCGTCCTCGATGACGAATTCGTTAGCCATGTTGATGTGGAAGCCCAGACGCTCGGCGATGCGCGACGTGAAATAGGTGAAGCCGCCGGACACCAACGCCGTCACGGCGCCCGCCGCGGCCATGGTGCGGACCAGGATCTCGGCCCCGGGCGACACTTCGATCCCTTGGTAGGCGTGCTCCAGGGCCGTCGCCGACAGGCCGGCCAGCATGGCGACCCGTTCGCGCAGCGATTCCTCGAAATTCAGTTCGCCACGCATGACCCGGTCCGTGATGGCGGCGATGACGTCGGCCTTGCCCGCCGCCTCGGCGACGTCGGTGAGGGTTTCGGACGTCACGATGGTCGAATCCATGTCGGCGATCAGAAGGCGCTTGCGCCGTCCCTGCGTGCGTTGCGCGACCACGTCGATGGCCTGACCTTCCAGCGCCATCCGCACGGCGGCGTCGGCCTGATCCGGCGACAGGCCGTCGAAGCCCAGGTCGCAGGCTCGGTTAGGGGCCAGCCAGTCGGGCCGCCCGGTTTCGGCGCCCAGGGCATTGAGCCGGGCCGTCGTCTCGGCGACAATGCCCGCGTCCAGTTCGCCGCCGGGCGCGGCGATCAGCGTAACGACAGATTCCATGGAAAGTCCGATCCGGCGACGGTTGAACGAAAGCGGGAGGGAAAGTGACCGATTTTCAGGCCCCTGAAAAGCCCCCGCGTCGGGAAAACGGCGATGCCGTCGTCATCGTCACCGGACCCACGGCGGGCGGCAAGTCGGGCCTGACCCTGGCCCTTGCCGAACGGCTTGACGGCACGATCGTCAACGCCGACAGCATGCAGGTCTATCGCGACCTGACGGTCCTGACCGCCCGCCCCGGTCCTGCCGAGGAGGCGCGCGTGCCGCACCGTCTGTTCGGCGTCCTGGGTGCCGAGGAGCGCTGTTCCGTCGGGCGCTGGCTAGGCATGGCCGTGGCCGAAATCGCGGCGGCGCGGGCGGCGGGCCGCCTGCCCATCGTGATCGGCGGCACCGGCATGTACCTGAAGGCCCTGACCCGGGGCCTGGCACCCGTGCCCGAGGTGCCGGATGCGGTCACCGCCGAGGCCGCGGCGCTTTACGACTCCCTGGGCGGCGACGCGTTCCGCGAACGTCTGGCGGCGCTTGACCCGGCGGCCGCGGCCACCCTGCCGCCCGGTGATCGCCAGCGCCTGATCCGCGCCCACGCCGTGGCCGAGGCGACCGGACGGACCCTGGGCGAGTGGCAGAACGAGGCCCCCCCGGGCCCGCCGTTGAAGGCGCGCTTCCTCACGGTCCTGGTGATGCCGCCGCGTGCCGATCTGTATGCGGCCTGCGATGCGCGGTTCACGGCCATGCTGGCGGCGGGTGCGATGGACGAAGTCCGCGCCCTTCTCGCGCGCGGGCTGGATTCCACCCTGCCGGCCATGCGCGCCGTCGGCGTGCCCGAACTGGGGGCGGTGGTCCGGGACGGGATGGATCTGGAGCAGGCGGCCGGCAAGGCCCGCCAGGCGACCCGCAACTACGCCAAGCGCCAGATCACCTGGTTCCGCCACCAGCTTGCGCCGGACCTGATCGTGGAGCAGGGCGGCGAAGCGGCCGCACCCGATGTCCTCCGCCTTCTGCAAAAATCGGGCGTTGTCAGGAACGTGTAAGACTAGGCGGGGATTCTGTCGTCCGGCGACGGTGTCATAATTTCGCCATCTCGATTCCGTATCAGGAGTGTACCGCATTCGGGCGCGCCGGGGACCCGCGGCTGACAATATCCATCGACAACAACAAACAACGGCATAGCGTGTCCGAAACCGTTCCACGAATCCTGATTGTCGAGGACGATCCCATGATCCGGTCGTTCCTCAAGGTCATTCTCGAATCCGAGAACTATCAGGTTACCGAGGCGGAAACGGGAGCCGGGATGTTCGCCGCCCTGGAGGGCGCGAACTTCGACGTCATCGTGCTGGACATCATGCTGCCCGACGGCAACGGCGTCGATTTCGCGCGCACCCTGCGCCGCACGTCGAACCTGCCGATCGTCTTCGCCACCGCCGTCACCGACACCGACACCCGCCGCCACGCGATTGGCCTGATGAAGGTCGACTATGTGACCAAACCCTTCGACGCCCAGGAACTGCTGCTGCGCATCGAAAACATCCGCACCATGGCGCCGGTGATGGAGGATCCCAACGCCCGCGTGCTGCCGAAGACCGAACCCGTCGACGACCTGCCCTGGTACAGGGCGCCCCTGATATGGGGCCCGGCCCTTGCGTTCCTCATCATCGTCGCCGGCGGGATCCTTCTGCTCCCCGACGCGGAGGACCCGGCGGTCATGCGTGCCGAAAAGGCGGCTGCCGAGGCGCGGAAGTCGCCATCGGGCCAAAGCACCGCGCCGCAGCCCGCGCAAGGTGGCGAACGGGTGACCTCGTCCGGCGTGGTCCTGAAGGATGCCGCGCCGGCCGCGAGCCCGGCAACAACGGGGGCACCCGCGGCGGCGGGCGGCAGTGCCGCGGCAGATTCCGGCGGCGCGGAGGCGCCGGAGCAAGATGCCATCGAACGAAAGATCGTCGAAGCCTGCGGCGAACTGCCGGTCAGCGAGTACTGGAACAACAACTCCCTCAAGCGCATCCTGCGTTACGTACGGTTCGTGCATCGGGGAAACTGGGGTGAATACCTGGAAACCTGGGTCGTGCGCCTGAAGAACGTGCAGGACCTGGCGGCGGCCGGCAAGCAGATGGAACTGCAGAAGAAAGGCGTCGTCGTCTCCGGCAAGGATCTGGAAAAATATGCCGACCTGATGGGGCGCCGGGTCCGCTTCCTGCGCTGCGCCAGCCAGATCGTCCAAACCGCCAAGTAGGCATGGCCCGGTGTCCCGCGCCGCAGGTGGGTCAGACCGGGTAAAAGACGAAATTGAACAGATAGCCGGCCCGGTTCGCCGGATCGTGGTTCCGCGCAAGGTCGATGTCCGCAAGCGGCACAAGATCGTCGCCGATCAGCGCCTTGCCCCGATATCCGTATCCTTCGACCTCGGCGATCATATCCGGCAATGGGCGGCCCGTATGGGCGGCCTCGATCTCGATCAGCATCACCGGGCGGTCGCGGGCGATGGTTTCGCGGGCACCGTCCAGGACCGCCATCTCGGCGCCTTCGACGTCGATCTTCATGAAGCCGACGTCGCGGATGTCCATGTCGTCGAGGCGGGCCGTCCTGACCCGAACGACGCCGTGTTCCCCGCGCACTTTGGCGGCGCTCAGGCTGGCGCCCTGGTTGGAATAGCCTTTCGGCCATTTCGGCACGAGAAGGTCCGCCTCGCCGGTGACATCGGAAAGGGCGATGGGGTGCAGTTCCGCCTTGCCGTGGGCCCAGCGGTCAAGAACGCGGAACAATTTGGGGTTGGGCTCGAAGGCGTGGACCCGGCGGCAATGACGAAGCAATGCATATGAATAGACGCCCTTGTTGGCGCCGATATCGAGGGCCGTGCGCCTCGGATCGGCGAGCTGCGGGATCAGGCGGATTTCCCGTTCGCCCCGGCGCCGTTCCTTGGCATAGAGATAGCGGATGTAGAGCACGCCCGGGACGAGCAGCCGCTTTGCCGTCTCTTCCAGGGTTTCGGGTGGGCACCAGGGCTGCGGTTCGCGGGTCATGAAGAGGTCCAAAGCGCCGTTCCCGGGCGGGATCGGTCAGACTTCTTATCCCGTGGCGGCCCCGGCCGCAAGCAGGGCGGTGCGCAAGCGGGCATATGGAAAAGTAATATTATTTCTCAACGAGCAGAAAAAACTTGCCGTTTATTGCATTTTAATGGTTGACCCCCCAAATCACCTTCATTAAGTTCCGGGGCTCCCCGGCGAACCCCCGTGTTTGCTGGGGTTTTTGCGGCATTCCGGGACGTGCCGCCGGCCGCAATTCTAGAAACGAGGGGTGCCTGATGGCCCGGGCGCCGCGACTGGGGTATTCGAGACCGAGAGGACTGAACCATGGCCAGGAAGAAGATGCAGGGCGCCGAGATCGTGATCGAGGCCCTGAAGGAGCAAGGCGTTACCGAAATCTTCGGATATCCGGGCGGCGCGGTACTGCCTCTCTACGACGCCATTTTCAAGCAGAACCACATCCGCCACATCCTGGTCCGTCAGGAAGGCGGCGCCGTCCATGCGGCGGAAGGCTATGCGCGCTCCACAGGCAAGGTCGGCGTGGTGCTGGTGACCTCGGGCCCGGGGGCGACCAACGCGGTCACCGGCCTGACCGACGCGCTGATGGACAGTATCCCCATCGTCTGCCTGACCGGGCAGGTGCCGACGCACCTGATCGGCAACGACGCCTTCCAGGAGTGCGACACCACGGGCATCACGCGCCCCTGCACCAAGCACAACTACCTGGTGAAGGACGTCAACGAACTGGCCGCCGTCGTGCATGAGGCGTTCCACGTGGCGCGCTCCGGGCGTCCCGGCCCGGTCGTCATCGACCTGCCCAAGGACGTGATCATGGCCATGGGCGCCTATCAGGAAGCCGGCAAGGCGGCCCAGGAAAAGTACAGCCCCCGCGTCAAGGGCGACCAGAGCGCCATCGCCGAGGCCGTGCGCCTTTTGGCCGGCGCCAAGAAGCCGATCATCTATGCCGGCGGCGGGGTCATCAATTCGGGGCTCAAGGCGTCCAAGCTGCTGACCGATCTGGTCAGGCTGACGGGCGCGCCCTGCACCCTCACGCTCATGGGTCTCGGCGCCTATCCGGCCTCGGACAAGCAGTTTGTCGGCATGCTGGGCATGCACGGCACCTACGAGGCCAACATGGCCATGCACGGCTGCGACGTCATGCTGTGCGTCGGCGCGCGCTTCGACGACCGCATCACCGGGCGGCTGGACGCGTTCTCGCCCAATTCCAGGAAGATCCACATCGACATCGACCCGTCGTCGATCAACAAGAACGTGCCCGTGGACGTGCCCATCGTCGGCGACGTCGGCAGCGTGCTGGCCGACATGGTCAAGGTGTGGAAGGCGCAGAAGCCCAGGCAGGACCAGACGGCGCTCAAGAAATGGTGGGGTCAGATCGACCAGTGGCGCGCACGCAAGTGCCTGGCGTTCCAGCAGAAGGGCGACATCATCAAGCCGCAGCACGCCATCCGGCGGCTGTTCGATCTGACCCAGGGGCGCGAAACCTTCATCACCACCGAGGTCGGCCAGCACCAGATGTGGGCGGCCCAGTACTACAACTTCGACAAGCCCAACCACTGGATGACCTCGGGCGGGCTCGGCACCATGGGCTATGGCCTGCCGGCCGCCATGGGCGTGCAGATCGCGCATCCCAAGGCGCTGGTCGTCGACATCGCGGGCGAGGCGTCGACCCTCATGAACATCCAGGAAATGTCGACCATCGCCCAGTATCGCCTGCCGGTGAAGGTGTTCATCCTGAACAACGAATACATGGGCATGGTGCGCCAGTGGCAGGAACTGCTGCACGGCGGGCGCTATTCGGAAAGCT
>PFFW01000034.1 GCA_002781745.1 Rhodospirillales bacterium CG15_BIG_FIL_POST_REV_8_21_14_020_66_15 | reverse complement strand
CGCCTTCGCCATCAAGGGCGGTGCCGGCGGCGACAGTCACCTGCGTGCCGTCGTGCAGCGTCACCGTCTGCGCCGCGCCGGACAGGTTGGCCACCACCTGGTTCTCGGAATTGGCGTAATCCGCCCGGTCGGAGCCGGTGCCGCCATCGATGATGTCGTCACCGCCCAGACCGCGGAACGAGTTGTTGTTGCCGTCGCCCGTCAGCAGGTCGCCGAAATTGGAGCCGCTGACCTGGGTAACGTTGGTCAGGCTGTCGATGCCGATGCCGGCGTCGATGCCGCCCGCGCGGTCCTGCCCCACGCCGGTCGCAAGGTTCACGTCGACGCCGTCGAGCGCATCCCGGTAGTCGGTCCGGACGTTGATCTCGATGAGCGTGTCCGCGTCGCTGTCGTTCACCGTGATGGTGTCGTTGCCGGCGCCGCCCCGGATGTTCACGAAGCTGCCGAACTCGGACAGGTAGGTTTCGTCGACCGTGAAGGTGTCGGCGCCCGAGGTGCCGAGGATGCTGAAGATCGTGTCGAGCGTGTCCGTGCCGCCCTCGCCGTCGGAAACCGTGCCCGTGCTCAAACCGCCGGCGCCCAGGTTCGCCGTGATCGGGCCCGCCGAACCGCGGTAGTCGGCGGTGTTCGAATCGAGAATCACGTCGCCCCGCGTGCCACCGATCAGCGTGTCGTCGCCGGCGCCGCCGATGAACCGGTTGCTGCCGTCGCCGCCCTCAAGCGTGTCGTTGCCCAGCCCGCCGGTCAGTACGTCGTTGCCGTCCAGGCCCAGGATATGGTCGTTCCCGTCCGTGCCGACCAGATTGTCCGGTCCCGCCGTGCCGGTGATCGTGTTGACGGCGCCGCTATCCTCGACCAGCGCCGCGCCGTTGAGGTCGCGCACGTCGGTGCCGGCCAGCGGCGTGGTGCGGCCGGCCAGCACGATCAGCGTGCCGTCGAAGCTGGTGCCGCCGGTGCCGGCGCCCTTGATGTAGAGGTAGCCGTTCGTGTTGTCCGTGAAGAACACGGCGCGGTTGGCGACGCCGCCGTCGTTGACGATGTTGGTGACCGTCGTCGTCACGTCCGTCGTGAAGGCATAGGCCGTGGTCAGCAGCTGGATGCCGTCCATGCCGCTGAAGCGGATGGTGTCGCCGGTCGTGAAGTCGGTGATGGTGTCGAATGCCGTGGTCGTCGACTCGTCGCTCAGCGTGTATTCGAAACGGTCGTTGCCCAGGCCGCCGGTGAAAGTGTCCGCCCCGCCCTCGCCGCGGAAGCGGTTCAGGCCGTCGTTGCCGACGAAGGTGTCGTCGAATTGCGAGCCGCGTACCTGTTCGATGGAGATCAGGGTGTCCGTGCCCGTCGTGCCGTCGATCACCGTCGCGTTCAGGGCCGTCCCGGCGTCGTAGGTCACCGAGATGCCGCCTACGTCGAACCGGTAGTCGGCGCGGTCGCCGCCGGTCGCCGTCTCCTGGCCGCCGCCGTCGAGGACGTCGTTGCCAGCCCCGCCGCGCAGCACGTTGTTCAGGTCGTTGCCGGTCAGCGTGTCGTTGAAATCCGAGCCCTGGATTTCCGCGACGCCCGAGATGAAGGTATCCGTGCCGACGCCGTCGCCCGTCGCCGTGCCGGCGCCCGAAGTCCCCGCGGTCAGCGTGACCGTCACGCCGGTCGGCCCGGCGTCCGCGTAGGACACGCGGGTCGAACCGTTGCCGGTGATCGTGTCGTCGCCGGCCCCGCCCTGCACCACGTTGAACGCGCCGAGGGCCTGGGTTCCGGTATAGGAGGTGAACTGCGAATTGTTCCAGCCCGTCATGTCGAAGACGTCGTTGCCGCTGGTGCCGATGATGCGGTCGATGACGCCGAGCGTGTCCGTGCCGCCGTCGCCGTCGGAAACCGTGTCCGTCGACGCCGTCACCGTGATCGGACCGGTGGCGCTCCGGTAATCGGCGATGTTGTTGTCACCGAGGAACGAATCACCCCGCGTCCCGCCGGTCAGGAAATCATTGCCCAGGCCGCCGATCAGGAAGTTCGTGCCCAGGCCGCCGTTCAGCGTGTCGTTGCCCGCACCGCCCGTGAGCGAGTCGTTGCCGCTGCCGCCGGTCAGGACGTCGTCGCCGCCTTCGCCGCGGAAGTCCAGGTTGCTGCCGTCGCCGGTCATCGTGTCGCCGAACTCGGAGCCGCGCACCTGTTCGATCGAGATCAGCGTGTCGACCGCGCCGAAGCCGTCGTTGGCCACCACCGCGCTGCCGTCCGTGGCGTCGAGGGTGAAGTCCACCGTCACCCCCGCCAGGGAGTTCCGGTAGTCCGCCCGGTCGAAGCCGAGGCCGCCGTCGATGGTGTCGGCGCCGCCCAGGCCGCGGAACGTGTTGTTCAGGTCGTTGCCCGTCAGGATGTCGGCGAAGTTGGAGCCGCGGATGTCGTTGACGCCCGAGATGAAGGTATCCGTGCCGATCCCGGCCGCGTCCACGCCCGCCGTCGAGGTGGCCGAGCCGGCGCCGCCCGCGGTCAGGGTCACCGTCACGCCGTCGATGGCGTCCGCGTAGCTGACCCGCGTGAAGCCGTTGCCCGTGATCGTGTCGTCGCCGGCGCCGCCTTCGAACTCGTTGAAGGTGCCGAGCGCGCCGCCGCCGAAGGCCGAGAACTGACTGCCGGCCCAGCCTGCATTGGCCGTGAACACGTCCGCGAAGTCCGTACCGATGACCTTGTCGACGACCAGCAGCGTGTCCGTGCCGACCGAGGCGTCGCCTACCACCGTCGCCGCCGCGTCCAGGGTCACCGTGATCAGGCCCGTCGCCGCCGAGTAATCGGCGATGTTGAAGTCGCCCGCGGGCGCGTCACCCCGCGTGCCGCCCGTCAGGGTATCGTTGCCGGCGCCGCCGATCAGGATGTTGGTGCCGGTGCCGCCGTCCAGCGTGTCCAGGCCGTCGCCGCCGATCAGGGTGTCGTTGCCGTCACCGCCGAACAGCGTGTCGTCCCCGGCCAGGCCGTCGATCGTGTCGTTGCCCGCAAGGCCGTCGATCACGTCCGCGCCCGCCGTGCCCGTCAGAATGTCGTCGCCCGCCGTCGGGGTCGACGCGCCGCCGAGGTTAAGCCCACTGACGTCGATGCCGTCGGCGATCTGCAGGGTGGCGGAGCCGGAGGTGTAGGTTGTTAACCCGTTCGCCGACGCTCCCTGGACCCAGGTGTCGTCGCTCGCCACGGCGTCGGCG
>PFFW01000195.1 GCA_002781745.1 Rhodospirillales bacterium CG15_BIG_FIL_POST_REV_8_21_14_020_66_15 | reverse complement strand
GATGGCGTTCTTGGCCGCCAGCGCGATCAGCACGACGAAGCCGACCTGGGCCAGGATGTTGGACTCCATGCCGCGCAGGTTGAGCCCGACCACCGAGGCCAGCAGGCACATCGGCACGATCAGGATGACCGCGAGCGGCAGGGCCCAGCTTTCATAGAGCGCGGCCAGCAGCAGGAACACGAAGACCACGGCCAATCCGAACGCGAACAGCGCCGTGTCGCCGGCCAGTTTCTGCTGCAGCGCGATTTCCGTCCATTCGAAGCCGAAGCCGTCGGGCAGCACCTTTTCGGCCAGGGCCTCGACCTTGGCCAGGCTCTCGCCCGTCGAGAGGCCGGGCAGCTTGGCGCCCTGGACCTCGGCCGCGGGATAGAGGTTGTAGCGCGGCACGCGGTGCGGGCCGGTGATGTCCTTGAAGGTGGCGATGGAGCCGATCGGCACCATGTCGCCGTTGGTCGAGCGCGTGCGCAGCTTGGCGACGTCGCCCGGCTGGTCGCGGAACGGTCCGTCAGCCTGGGCCGTCACGCGGAAGGTGCGGCCAAGGAAGTTGAAGTCGTTGACGTAGGCGGAGCCGATGTAGACCTCAAGCGTCTCGAGCACGCGCTCCACGGGCACGTCGAGCATCTCCGCCTTTACCCGGTCGACGTCGGCGTAGATCTTGGGTGTCGCCGAGTTGAACAGGGAGAACACGCGGGTCAGGCCGGGCTCCCGGTTGGCGGCGCCGACCAGGGATTGCGCCGCCTGCTGCAGGGCCTCGATGCCGCGCCCGCGGCGGTCCTGTACGTAGAGTTTCCAGCCGCCGCCGCGGCCGATGCCGCGCACGGGCGGCGGTGCCACCAGGAAGATGGCCGCGTCCTGGATCTGGAACAGCTGTCCCTGCAACTCGCCCAGGATCTTGTGCACGTCGGCGCCGCGCGCGTCGCGCTCGGCCCTGGGTTTCAGGGGCACGAAGATGGCGCCGCCGTTGGGCGCGTTGGTGAAGGTCGCGGCGTCGAACCCGCCGAAGCCCACGGCGTGCTCCACGTCGGGATGCTTCAGGATGACGTCGATGGCGCGGCGCACGACCTCGTCCGTGCGCGCCAGGGATGACCCCGGCGGTAGCTGCACGACGGTGATCAGGTAGCCCTGGTCCTGTTCCGGAATGAAGCCCGTCGGCGTGGTCTTGAACTCGTAGACCGTGAGGCCGAGCAGCCCGGCGTAGGCGACCAGCACGATGGCCGCCTTGCGCACGAAGCGCGCGGTGGCCTCGCCGTAGGCCCGGTTGAGCTTCCCGAAGCCCCAGTTGAAGCCGGCCGAGAACTTGTCGATGGGCATCATCACGACGCGCGCCAGGCCGTGGCGCTCGGAGCCGTCGTGCCCGGCCTTGAGCAGCAGCGCGCAGAGCGCCGGCGACAGGGTCAGCGACACGATCATGGAGATGATGGTCGCCGTCGCCACGGTGATCGCGAACTGGCGGTAGAACTGGCCCGAGATGCCCTCGATGAAGCCGGTCGGCAGGAACACGGCGACCAGCACCAGGGACATCGCGACGATGGCGCCGCCGACCTCGTCCATGGTCTTGTGGGCGGCCTCGCGCGCACTCAGCCCCTTGGCCAGGTAGCGCTCCACGTTCTCGACCACGACGATGGCGTCGTCGACCACCACGCCGATCGCCAGCACCAGGCCGAACAGGGTCAGGTTGTTCACCGAATAGCCCAGCATGCCCATGATCAGGAAGGTGCCGATCAGCGACACGGGAATGGCGACGATGGGCACGACGGCGGCCCGCAGGTTCTGCAGGAACACCAGGATCACCAGCACGACCAGCACGACCGCCTCGGCGATCGTGGTGTAGACGGCTTCGACGGAACGGGCGATGAACTCGGTCGGGTTGTAGACGATGGTATGCGCCAAGCCTTCGGGAAAGTCCTTGGACAACTCGTCCATCGTGTCGATGACCTGTTGCGCCGTCTCCAGCGCGTTGGAGCCCGGGCGCTGCATGATGACGATGGGCAGCGCCGTGGTGCGGTCGAGATAGGCCGTGGTCTGATAGTCCTGGGCCCCCAGTTCGACCCGCGCGATGTCGCGCACGCGCACCACGCCGGTGCCTTCGCCGCGCTTGACGACGATGTCGGCGAAGGCCTCGGGCGCGATCAGGCGTCCCTGGGTCTCCACGTTCAGCTCGAACGCCGAGGGTTCCGGCACGGGCAGGCGGTTGATGATGCCCGACGCCACCTGCACGTTGTTCTGGCGCAGCGCGGCGACGACCTCGCCCGCGGTCAGGTCGAAGCTGGCGATGCGTTCCGGGTCCAGCCACACGCGCATGGAATAGGCGCGTTCGGCGAACACGCGGGCCTCGCCGACGCCGGGGATGCGCGCCAGGCGGTCGAGGATCTGGGTGCGTGCGTAGTTGGAGATGTAAAGTTGGTCGCGCGTGCCGTCCGGCGACAGAAGGTGGATCACCATCATCAGGTCGGGCGAGCTTTTCTTCACCGTGACGCCGAGGCGGCGGACCTCCTCGGGCAGGCGGGCCTGGGCGATGGCGACGCGGTTCTGCACCTGGACCTGGGCGTCGTCCAGGTTGGTGCCCAGCTTGAAGGTGACCTGCAGGTTCAGCACGCCGTCGCCGGTCGATTCCGACTTGGCGTAGAGCATGCCCTCGACGCCGTTGATTTCCTGCTCCAGCGGCGTCGCCACGGTGGCGGCGACGGTTTCCGCCGACGCCCCGGGATAGGTCGCGGTGACCTGGATGGTCGGCGGCGCGATCTCGGGGTACTGGGCGACCGGCAGGCCCAGATAGGCGATGAAGCCCAACAGCGTGATGAGGATCGAGATGACCGACGCGAAGATCGGATGGTCGACGAAGAAATGGGTGAAGCGCATGGGACGTCAGGACCCCGACCGGACCTTGATCGTGCCGTCGGGCAGGAGGTCGGCCTCCTTCGGCGCCACCTTGCCGCCCGGCCGCGCGCGCTGCAACCCGTTGACGACGATGGCGTCGTCGCGGCCCAGCCCGCCGCGGATGACGCGCAGCCCGTTATGCAGGGGGCCCAGGTCCACGGGCGCCCCCTTCACGTTGCCTTCCTTGTCGACGATCAGCACCAGCTTGCGGCTCTGGTCCGAGACCACGGCGGCATCGGGAATCAGGATCGCCTCGTACTCCGCCGATCCGGCCAGGCGCAGGCGCCCGAAGACGCCCGGCACGAGGAAGCCGGCGGGGTTGTCGAAGCGGGCCTGGAACCGGATGGTGCCCGTGTTGGGCGACAGTTCGTTGTCGACGAAGTTCATGCGGCCTTCGTGGTTGAAGGTGTCCTCGTCCATCAGGCGCGCGAACACGGGGCTCGACCGGTCGCGCGGTGAATCGTGCTGGCCGGTGGCGTGCAGGCGCGCGTATTTCAGGAACTCGGACTCCGAGGCGGAGAAGGTGAACAGGATCGGGTCGATGGACACCACCGTCGTCAGCAGGGTCGATTGCGCCGTGCCGCCCTCGACCAGGTTGCCCACGTCGACCCGTGCGTCGGAGATGCGGCCGGAAATCGGCGCCTTCACCTGGGTGAACTCCAGGTTCAGCCTGGCGATGCGCACCTGTGCCTGCGCGGCGAGCACCGTGGTGCGGGCGGTCGCGAGTTCGGCGCGGCGCTGGTCGAAGGTCTCGCGCGAAATGTTGTTTCGCTTCAGCAGGCTTTCGGCGCGCTTGAACTCGCTTTCCGCCAGCTCGGCGCGGGTCCTGGCCGCCTCGAGAGACGCCTTGGCGACGTCGAGCTGCGCCTCGAACGGGCGCGGGTCGATGACGAACAGAAGGTCGCCCTTGTCGACCAGTTCGCCGTCCCGGAAATGAACGGATTCAAGAAAGCCGGAGACGCGGGCGCGGATTTCGACCCGCTCCGTCGCCTCGAAGCGGCCCGTGTATTCGTCCCAATCGATGATTTTCTTGACCACGGGCTTGGCGATGGTCACCGGCATCGGGCCCTGCTGGGCCTGGGCCGGCGCGGCGGCGGCGAGAACGGCGAGAGCCAAGAGGGTTGGAAAGGAGAACAGACGCATGAAGGTCACCATAAGCGAAACGCACTGATTTTTAACAGAATGACGGTTCCGGAATGCCTCATAAAAAATCGGGCATGGACGCCCGCGCAAAACCTGCGCCCCCAACATCGGCCCCGCATCGACAAATTTCAAGAACGAATTTTGCACTGCAACAAAGAAACCGTATCCAAATGGTCGTTCCGGTCGTCAGAAATGCCGCTCCGCCGCGTACAGGCGTTCGGCCCATTTGACGGCCTTGGCCTCGTCCGCGGCTTGTCCGTAGAGCCCTTCCAGGTAGATATCGACCAGCAGCGCCATGGCGCCCAGGTGACCCGCATCGGCAGCCCGTTCGGTCCAGACGACGGCCGCGTCCAGGTCCCTCGCCACGCCGAACCCGTCGCGGTAGAAGCCGCGCAGGTCGAACATGGCGATGGGATCGCCCAGGTCGGCCGCGCGGCGGTTCATCTCCGCCGCCCGTCCCGGATTGTTCAGGAAGACGTACATGATCGCCAGCACGCGGTAATCGGCGGCGCGTGCCGGGCGCAGGCCGAGGGCGCGCTCCATCTCGCGCGCCGCGCGCTCGTACTGGCGGATGAAGCCCAGCGTTCCCGCCAGATCCTCGTGGGCGCGGGGGTCGTCGGGGCGCAGCGCCGCGATGCGCTCGTAGGTCTCGACGGCGCCGTCGAACGCGCCGACCTCGATCTGGGCGCGGGCCAAGCCCCGCAGCACCCCGATGTCGTCAGGATTTTCGGCAAGCTCTTTGCGGCAGGCCTCGACGTTGCCCGGCGCCGCCGCGACGGCACAGCGTTCGGCGGGAGTCATGGACCGGGCAGCAACGGGAGCGCCCATGACAAGGGCGGCTAAGAGAAGAACAGGGAGCCTCCGGCTCACCCCGCGTCGGCCTTGGAGCCGCCCGCGCAGCGGGGCGAGGCGAGCGTTCGTCCGCCGCGGGCCTGCCACTCGCCGGCCGTGTAGGTTTCCATGGACAACGCATGGACGGGTCCGGCCAGTTCGTCGGCCAGGACGGCATTGACGGCCTGATGGCGTTTCACGCGATTCAGCCCGTCGAACCGGGGAGAAACGACGATCACCTTGAAATGGCTCTCCGATCCCGGCGGCACCGAATGCATGTGGCTTTCGTTGATGACCTCAAGGTGCTCCGGCGCCAGGTTTTCCGCCAATTTGATTTCGATCGACCGTTGAACTTGCACGACGGGCGCCCTCCTATCCGCTGGTCTTGGGAATCTAATCTAGGAGCGGCCCCGCGCCGCGACAAGTTTTCCCCGTTTTGCCGGTTATTTTCCGCCTTTGGCGGCTTGCCCTGGGCACGGTGAACGGCTATTCATGCCGCAGCCGCCCGGCCCTGAAATCCGGCCCTGTTCCCCCGGCCCGTCGGGTGGCGGCGACGTCCGCTTCAGGAGACTTCCATGACGGCTCCAGACAACGGTTCGAGCGTGGCCACGCAAGCGGCGGCCACCCCTGCCGTATCCCATCAGGACATGGCGAACGCCATTCGGTTCCTTTCCGCCGATGCCGTGCAGAAAGCCAATTCCGGCCACCCCGGCATGCCCATGGGCATGGCCGATGCGGCGACGGTGCTGTTCACCCGGTTCCTCAAGTTCGACGCGTCGGACCCGCAGTGGCCCGACCGCGACCGCTTCGTGCTGTCGGCCGGGCACGGGTCCATGCTGCTGTACAGCCTGCTGCACCTGACCGGCTATCCGGGTATGCCCATGAGCGAACTGGAGAATTTCCGCCAACTCGGCTCCAAGACCGCGGGCCACCCGGAATACGGCCATGCGCCCGGCATCGAAACGACCACCGGGCCGCTGGGGCAGGGCATCGCCACCGCCGTCGGCATGGCGCTGGCCGAACGGCTTCAGAACGCGCGCTTCGGCGACGCCCTGGTCGACCATTACACCTATGTCGTCGCCGGCGACGGCTGCCTGATGGAAGGCATCAGCCACGAGGCGATCTCCATGGCCGGCCACCTGAAACTGGGCAAGCTGATCGTGCTGTGGGACGACAACCGCATCTCCATCGACGGCGGCACGGAGCTGTCGGTGTCCGACGACCAGATGGCGCGCTTCACGGCCTCGGGCTGGGACGTGCAGGCCGTCGACGGCCACGATCCGGACGCCGTCGCGGCGGCCGTCGAAAAGGCGCGGGGAACCGACACCCCCTCCATGATCGCCTGCCGCACCATCATCGGCTTCGGCGCGCCCAACAAGCAGGGAACGTCGGGCACCCACGGAGCACCCCTGGGCGACGAGGAAATCGCCCTGGCGCGGCAAAAGCTGGGCTGGCCCCATGCGCCCTTCGCGGTTCCCGCCGACGTGCTGAACGCCTGGCGCGCCGTCGGCAGCCGGGGCGCCGAAGCCCGCGCCGGATGGCAGGGACGCCTGGACGGCTCCAAGGACAAGGCCCTGTTCGAACGCGGCGTTGCCGGCAAGCTGCCCGACGGCTGGAAACAGGCGGTACTGGACTACAAGAAAGCCGTGGTCGAGGAAGCCCCCAAATGGGCGACGCGGCAGGCGTCGGGCAAGTTCCTCGACCGTCTCTGCGCGGCGATCCCCGAACTGATCGGCGGCTCGGCCGACCTGACCGGCTCGGTCAACACCAAGGCCAAGGGGCTGGAACCGATTTCGGCGGACGATTTCTCGGGCCGCTATGTTTACTACGGCGTGCGCGAGCACGGCATGGCCGCCGCCATGAACGGCATCGCGTTGCACGGCGGGTTCATCCCCTACGGCGGCACGTTCCTGGTGTTCGCCGACTACATGCGCGGCGCCGTGCGCCTGTCGGCGCTGATGGGACAGCGCGTGGTCTATGTGCTGACCCACGACTCGATCGGGCTCGGCGAGGACGGCCCCACCCACCAGCCGGTCGAGACCCTGGCCTCGCTGCGCGCCATGCCCAATTTCACCGTGTTCCGGCCCTGCGATCCCATCGAAACCGCGGAATGCTGGGAACTTGCGGTGGAGCGTTCGGGCGGTCCGTCCGGCATGGTGCTGACGCGCCAGGGCGTGCCGCTGCTGCGCCAGGACACTGTCGCCGAGAACAGATCCGCCAGGGGCGCCTATGTGCTGGCGGAAGCCGAGGGTGCGCGCAAGGTCACGCTGCTTGCCACCGGCTCCGAGGTGTTCGTCGCCATGGCGGCGCGCGATCTGCTGCAGGCCGAGGGCATCGCCACGGCGGTCGTGTCCATGCCGTCGTGGGAGCTGTTCGAGGATCAGGATCATGCCTATCGCGACACCGTGCTCGGCCCGGGCACGGTTCGCGTCGCCGTCGAGGCGGCGGTGCGCATGGGCTGGGACCGCTACATCGGGCCCGACGGCGGCTTCGTCGGGATGACCGGGTTCGGCGCCTCGGCGCCGGCGGGCGACCTGTTCAAGCATTTCGGCATTACCTCCGGCGCGGTGGCCGCCGAAGCGAAATCCCGGATTAAATAGGGGCAATCCGAGTCGTATAGACGACAGATACTTTCAAGGGGACGAATGATGAACCTCGATATTTTGGCCGCGACGGCGCGGGAAATGGTCGATAACCACCGAGGGCTCTTGGCCGCCGACGAAAGCACCGGCACGATCAAGAAGCGCTTCGATTCCATCGGCGTCGAGTCGACGGAAACCAACCGCCGCGATTACCGCGAGCTTTTGTTTCGCACCAAGGGTGTCGGCAAGTACATCTCCGGCGCCATCCTGTACGACGAGACGATCCGCCAGAAATCCGACGACGGCACCACCCTGGTGCAGTTGCTCCAGGCGGAAAACGTCATCCCGGGCATCAAGGTCGACGCCGGCGCCAAGGCGCTGCCCGGCAGCCCGAAGGAGAAGATCACCGAGGGTCTGGACGGCCTGGTCGGCCGCGTCGACGAATACGTGAAGCTGGGGGCGCGCTTCGCCAAGTGGCGCGCCGTCATCACCATCGGCGACGGCATGCCGTCCGACTACTGCATCCGCGTCAACGCCCATGCGCTGGCGCGGTACGCGCGCATCTGCCAGGAAGGCGGGCTGGTGCCGATCGTCGAGCCGGAAGTCCTGATGGACGGCACCCACACCATCGCCGTCTGCGAGGACGTCACCACGGCGACGCTGGAAGCGGTCTATCACGAACTTTATCTGCAGGGCGTTCAGCTTGAAGGCACGATCCTCAAGCCGAACATGATCATTTCCGCGTCGGACTGCCCGAGCCAAGCCTCGGCCGACGAGATCGCGGCGCGCACCGTCAAGGTGCTGAAGCGCTGCGTGCCGACGGCCGTGCCCGGCATCATGTTCCTTTCGGGCGGCCAGTCGGAAGAGGAAGCGACCCGCAACCTCAACGCCATGAACGCTAACCACGGCCCGCTGCCTTGGGCGCTCAGCTATTCCTACGGCCGCGCGCTGCAGCAAAGCGCCCTGAAGGCCTGGCAGGGCAGGGCCGGAAACGTGCCGGCCGCCCAGGCGGCCCTTCTGAAGCGGGCGCAACTGAACAGCGCCGCCTGCGCCGGCACCTACGCCGGCGAGGCGGAGCAGGCCGCCTGACGGCGGCGGCCGGCGAGGGGGGATCGATGAACAGCACCGTCAAAATCGCGCCGTCGATCCTGTCCGCGGATTTCGCCCGCCTGGGCGAGGAGGTGCGGGCCATCGACGCCGCCGGCTGCGACTACGTGCACGTCGACGTCATGGACGGCCACTTCGTGCCCAACCTGACGATCGGGCCCATGGTGGTGAAGGCGATCCGCCCGCACACGGAAAAGCCCCTAGACGTGCATCTGATGATCGACCCGGCACAGCCGTTTCTCAAGGACTACGCCGACGCCGGGGCCGATATCATCACGGTCCATGCCGAAGCCGACAAGCACCTGGACCGCTCGCTTCAGGCCATCAAGGACCTGGGCAAGAAGGCCGGTGTGTCGCTTAACCCCGGTACGCCGGAAACGGTCATCGAATACGTGCTCGACCGCCTCGACCTGATCCTGGTCATGTCCGTCAATCCGGGCTTCGGCGGGCAGAGCTTTCTGGCCTCGCAACTGCCCAAGATCAGGCGCATCCGAGAGATGATTGGCCGCCGCTCCATCGAGCTTGAGGTCGATGGCGGTGTCAACACGGACACTATCAAGTCCGTCGTCGACGCGGGCGCGGATGTGCTGGTCGCCGGCAGCGCGGTGTTCAAGGGCGGCGATTACGCCAAGACCGGCGATTACGCCAAGACCATCGGGGCGCTGCGCAAGGCGGTCTGACGCCGCCGGTCTTCCCGTACCGTCTTTCGATTTGTCAGCAGATCGCGTCGAGCTGCGCGTCGGTCAGGTTGCCGGGGACGATGGTCACCGGCACGCGCAGCCGCCCGGCCTGTTTCTCGACCAGGGTCTCGATCAGCGGGCCGGGGCCTTCGTTGCCTGTCGCGGCGCCGAGGACCAGCAGGGCGATGTTCTGCTCCTCGTCGATCAGCTTGATGAGTTCTTCCGCCACGTTGCCCTCGCGGATGTAGATGGGCGGGATCTTGCCGGTCAGGCGCTGCACCACCGACGCCACGGCCTGCACCATTTCCTCGGCTTCCTCGCGGGCCTCCTCGCGCATGCGCTCGCCGATCGCCATCCAGTGCTGGAATTCCGCCGGCTCGGTGACGTACAGCAAGGCCACGCGGCGGTTGGCGTTGCGCGCGCGCAGGCTGGCGAAGCGCACGGCGCGGGACATTTCCTCGGAGCGATCGACGACGCAGAGGAATGTCAGTCGGTCGTCGTCCTGCCGGCCGGCGCCGGCGGTGGTGTTGGCGTCGTCGGTCATGGGATCAGCCCCTTCGGAATGCCGCGTTCGCCGCCCATCCTGCCACCACGGCGATGATCACGGCAAGCACGCCGTAGGCCAGCGAATAACGGTGGGCGAGGTCGTAGACCTGGGCCTCGATGCCGAACTTGCGCACGGTCAGGAGCGTCGTCGCCGTCGACTGCAGTTTGCCGTCCTTGAACAGGTAGACCTCGATCGTGAAGGTTCCGACGGAGACGTTGGCCGGGAAGCGCAACCGCGTGCGGAAAAGCTGTTCCGACAGGAACACCACGTTGTCCGGATGGACCATGTAGAGTCCCAGACGCTGCAGGTTGCGGATGAGGCCCTCGCGGAACTCGTAGGGTGCCTCCGGCAGCAGCTTGCCCGAGGCCTTGGCGCGCAGATCCAGGTTCGCGAGCCCGATCTGCAGGCGGTCGGCGTCGGCCGGATTGAGGAACTCCTTCAAGGGCCGGTTGCTGGCGACGCGGTAGAACGACGGCACCTTGTCGAACACCAGCTCGTCCCGGTTGACCCACACGCCCATGACCCTTTCCTTGCGGCGCACGACCTCGTCCCGCGTCGGCCCGCGCACGACGACCACCAGGTCGCCGGCCTGTTTGACGGCGCCGTAGAGAAGCAGGTCGGTGCCCGTGAACCCGGTGGTGATGGAGACGATCGGATCCGTCAGGTCGATGGTGATGTCGCGGGCCTGGGCGCGGCCGGTAAGGCAGAGCGCCAGGGCGAGGGCAAGAGACAGAAGGGGAAGAAGCCGCGCCATCGTCAATGCCCCAATGCGCCGACGGAGAATATGTCGTGGGGCGTCGCCACCAGGTCGTAGGTCAGCTTGAGGCAGACCGCGAGGACGATGAGCGCGAGCATGCCGCGCAACTGTTCGCCGTGGATGCGTCCGCCGACGCGCGCCCCCACTTGGGCGCCGACGACCCCCCCGACCAGCAGCATGAGGGCCAGCACCACGTCGACGGTCTGGTTGGTTACGGACTGCAGTACCGTGACGTTGGCGGTGACGAAGATGATCTGGAACAGCGACGTGCCGACGACGACCGAGGTCGGCATGCCGAGAAGGTAGATCATGGCCGGCACCATGACGAACCCGCCGCCCACACCCATGATGGCCGCCAGAAGGCCGACGAAGATGCCGACGCCGAGCGGCAGCAGCGCGCTGATGTAGAGGCGCGAGCGGCGAAACCGCATCTTGAACGGCAGGCCGTGCAGCCAGTTGTGGGAATGCTGTCGCCGGAGCACCTCGCGCTTGCGCGCCATCATCGCGCGCACGCTCTCGATCAGCATCAGGAAGCCGATGATCGACAGGAACACGACGTAGCAGAGCTTGATGACCAGATCGACCTGCCCCAGTTCGCGCAGCAACGTGAACAGCCACACGCCGGCCGACGAGCCGATCACGCCGCCGACCAGCAGCACCATGCCCATGGTCAGGTCGACGTTGCCGCGTTTCCAGTGCGCCAGCACGCCGGATACCGAGGCGGCGACGATCTGGTTGGCTTCGGTCGCCACGGCGACGGAGGGCGGAATGCCGGTGAATATGAGGAGCGGCGTCATCAGGAAGCCGCCGCCCACGCCGAACAGGCCCGATAGAAATCCCACGCCTGCGCCCATGCCGAAGATCGCGAATACGTTGACCGACATCTCGGCGATGGGGAGGTAGATATCCAACTCTGATTCCCGGCGGGCTCGGCGACTGACAACGGCGGGCCAGGAGAGTAACAGTGTGAAATTACAAGGGAATCCTGCGCCCCCACGAAAAGTAATAATATAGCACCCGGCACTGTAAAACCTTTATTTCACCTGTTCCCGGCGATTTCCCGGAAATCGGGACATAATTCGTCGCCGGGTCGCCCCGATCCGTTCAGTAACGGGCGATCTCGGCGATCGAGAACAACTCCGTCGGCGGCAGGACCAGTTCGTAGGTCAGCTTGGCGCAGACCGCGAGCACGATCACGGCAAGCATTCCGCGCAGCTGTTCACCTTGCATCCTGGCCCCCATGCGAGCCCCCATCTGGGCGCCGAGCACGCCGCCGAACAGCAGGATCAGGGCCAGTATGATGTCCACGGTCTGGTTGGTCGCCGACTGCAGGATGGTGACGTTGGCCGAGACGAAGATGATCTGGAACAGCGACGTGCCGACCACCACCGCCGTCGGCATGCCCAGGAGGTAGATCATCGCCGGCACCATGACGAATCCGCCGCCCACGCCCATGATGCCCGCCAGCAGACCGACGAACAGGCCGACGGCCAGTGGCGGCAGGGCACTGATATACAGACGCGAGCGCCGGAAGCGGACCTTGAACGGCAGGCCGTGCATCCAGTTGTGAACGTGTTCGCGGCGCGCTTGGTTCTTCCTGCGGCGCATCATGGCGCGCAGGCTTTCGGTCAGCATCAGGCCGCCGATAATGGCCAGGAACACGACGTAGCAAATCCGGATCACCAGGTCGATATGGCCTTGCTCGCGCAGCACGGTGAACAGCCAGACTCCGATGGACGATCCCGCGACGCCGCCGACCAGCAGGAACCCGCCCATGCGGAAATCCACGTTGCCGCGCTTCCAATGGGCCAGCACGCCCGAGATCGATGCGGCGACGATCAGGCTGGCGCCGGTCGCCACGGCCACCGCCGAGGGAATGCCGATGAAGAACAGCAGCGGCGTCATCAGGAAGCCGCCGCCGACCCCGAACAGGCCGGACAGGAGCCCCACACCCGCGCCGACCATGAAAATCAGCAGGATGTTCACCGACATTTCGGCGATGGGCATGTAGATATCCAAATCAGGGTCCTGACGGGATCGGGAAAGAATCACGCGGGCGCTGTGCCGCCGGGACGGGCCCAAGGGCGTGTCGCGGCCCGCCCGTTGTAGTCCCCTCCGTCTGCCGAGAAAAGCCCCGGAAGCGGGTATTTTCCATGAAACCGTCCGGTCGCGCCGCCGATTGGCCTTGCGGTGGCCCCCTGCATCCCGAAAAATACAGGCCGTTCCACGGACCCTTGGGGGAAAAACGACGACATGCCGGAGACTTTGGATGCGCGCGGCCTCAAATGTCCGCTGCCGGTGCTCAAGGCCAAGAAGGCCATGAGGCCGCTGGCGGCCGGCGACACGCTTACCGTGATCGCCACGGACCCCAGCGCCCCCAAGGATTTCGAGAATTTTTGCGAAGCCACCGGCTACGCCCTGGTGGAAAGCCGCGCAGACGGCGGCGAATTCGTCATCGTCGTGCGCAAGTCCTGACCATGGCGGCGCGGGCCATGGACGGAAGCGGGTAGGGAACCTTGGCCGATCCCGCGGATATTCTCGAAGGCGACGGCGCCGACGGCGGGCGGCCCCTGGCGCGTTTGGCCGTCGTCCTGGCCGTTGCGGCGGGGTTGATCGTCAGCGCCGCGGCGGTGCCAATCCTGGTCGGCGCGGAGCGGCTGGTTTCGGTCGTCGGCGGCTGGGTCACCGGCTACCGGGTCGAGGTGAAGGGTGGGGCCGAACTGCGCTTCTGGAGTACGCCCGGGCTCGACGCGGAAGACGTGGTCCTGCGCCTGCCGGGCAACAGGTTCGTACCCGTGGACAGCCCGCCGCTTTTGCGCATCGCACGGCTGGAGGCCGATCTCGACCTGTGGGCGTTGGCGCGCGGTGCCGTGCATGCGCGCCGACTCGTTCTCGTGCGGCCAAGCCTGCGCCTCGACCGCGGGCCCGACGGGGTCGACAACTGGAGCACGCGGAGCAAGCCACGCCTGGACGGGGAGGCGCCGGCCCCGCCGGGGAAGCCCGCCATATCCATTCCCGCCTGGCCGGCCGCCGAAATATCTGCGTTCAGGATCGAAGGCGGGATGCTGCGCTACACGGACGCGCGGTTCGACCGCGATCTTACGCTCGATGGCCTGTCCGTCGAGGTCGGCGCCACGCGCGCGGCGGAGGGCAAGGTGCTGCGCCTGCGCGGCGACGCCCGACTGAAGGGCGAGCCCGTCTATGTCGAAGCCGAGTTGCACCGGCTCGAGGACTTCCGCGACGGCATCCGGGTGCCGTTCCGGGTCATGCTCGACGCCGCTCCCGGCAGCCTGCTGGCGCGCGGCACCGTGGCCCACCGCCATCGCTGGGCCCTCAGCGCGGGCATCGACCTGGACCTGGACGATTCCCAGGCCCTGGCCAAGACCTGGGCGCCGGCACCGGTGGACCTGATCGGCCGCGCGTCGGCGCGCCTGCAGGCGGAGGTCAAGGGCGGACGGGTCGACCTGACCGTCCGCAGCCTGATCCTGGGGGCAACGGACTTGGCCGGGCGCGTCGCCGTCGACGTCGACGACAAGCTGCCGCTGATCGAACTGGACCTGGAGGCCGGCACCCTCGACCTGCGCCATGCGGCCGCGGCGGCGCGCCTCGCCGGATTGTTTCGGGCGGACGCGGGTTCCAAGGTCCGCCGTTTCGCCCTCGGCGGCCGCGGGCGCGTCAAGTGGTCGCGCCTGATCGCGCCCGATCTGGCCGTGGGAGCGGGGGCGGTGGGCCTGTCGTGGCGCACGGGAGAGCCCAACCTGGCGGCGGAGTTCAGTGCGCTGCCGATGTTCGGCGGCACGGTCAGTGCGCGCGCCGAGGCAACGGCCAACGAGGGCAAGACGGCGCTGTCGCTGTCGCTGTCGGGAAGCGATCTCGACGCCGCCCTGATGACGGCTGGTCTGCTGGGCGGGCACGGGGTCGCCGGGCGCCTGCACGGTAACGTCGAGGTCCTGACCGTGGGGGCGACAGGGCCGGAACTGATCTCCGCCGTGACGGGCGGCGGGCGCCTGACCCTGTCCGAGGGCCGCATCTTCGGCTCCCCCCTGCAACGCGCGGTGAACAACGACAAACGCTCCATCGGGCTGGGCCGCGCGTCCATGGACTTCACCGTCGAGGGCGGCGTGGTCACCAGCGATGAACTGCTTCTGGATTTCGACGTCGGCCACACGCGCGCGGCGCTGACCTGGGACATGGCGTCGGGCGACGTGAAGGTGACGTTCCAGTCGTCGCCGCTGCACGACGGCACGCCGCCGGTCGTGGCGGGCCCGCTGTGGGAGGTTCTGCTGGCAAGGTAGGAGAAGGCGCGGCGGCCGTCCCGGCGGGGACGCCGATCAGAACACCAGTTCGCCTTCCTCGTCGCCGGTGGCGATGACGATCTCGCCCGAGTCTGCCAGGTTCTTGGCGACCTGCACGATGGCCGACTGGGCCTCGTCCACGTCCTTCAGGCGC
>PFFW01000187.1:3061-5111 GCA_002781745.1 Rhodospirillales bacterium CG15_BIG_FIL_POST_REV_8_21_14_020_66_15 | reverse complement strand
CCAGATGGCGTGCCCCAGCCCCAGCGGATCCTGCTGACGCACGTAGGCAAGATGGCCGGGCGGAACCATGGATTTCTGGATCACGTCGAATTCGCGGCTTTTTCCGCGCGCCTTCAGGACGTGCTCCAGTTCGACGGCGTGGTCGAAATGGTCTTCCATGATCGTCTTGCCGCGCCCGGTGACCAGGACGAAGTCCTCGATCCCGGCGGCCCGTGCCTCTTCAATGGCATACTGGATCAACGGCTTGTCGACGACGGGCAGCATCTCCTTGGCCATGGTCTTGGTCGCGGGCAGAAACCGCGTGCCAAGACCGGCGACGGGCAGGACGGCCTTGCGGACGGGTGCCTTCATGTCGGAACTCTCTGCTGTGGCGTCAAAGCGTCGAAACCGTACCATCAAATTACTTGGTCACGGGCGGGGCCATTTTGTGCCACACCGCCCTTGGTGCCGCAACCGCCCGATTGCCGGGCCGTCCGCCCCCGGATTCCCGGCGTTCATGCCCGGAAATCGCCGCTCGTCACGGAACCGTAACGCGAATCCGCATCACCGCCCCCGGAATTCAGTCACCGAGCAGGACCGCCTTGGCCTCGTTGACCTGCGCCGCCAGGTAGTCGGAGCCGCCGTGGTCCGGATGCAGACTGGAAATGATGCGCTGATAGGCTGCCTTGATCTCGTCCCGGCTTGCCCCTTCGGACAGGCCCAGGACCGCCAACGCCTGCTCGCGCGTCATGGCGCCGGGCCGCGCCGGGCCCGGATCTCCCCCCGTGCCGGTATCGCTGCCTTCGCCGCGGGCCCGCGCGCGCCAGTCGGGCTGGATGCGGTCCAGATAGGCTTCCAGGACACGGGCGGAACCTTCGTCCTCGGTCCAGCAGTGACGCAGCAGATCCAGCGTTTCGGGCAGGCTCAAGTCGTCCAGGCGCCGCCCTGCGAAGGGGCCGTCGACGACCTCGCCCCAGACCTCGCCGGTGTCGTGGTCCAACCCCATCCTCAGGAACCGGGTCTCCACGTCCGAGGTCTGGCCCGTCGCCGCCCCCTGCCCGGCCCCCGCCATGCGCGAAAAATTGCGCGCCGCGCGGTAGACGGAGCGCGCACGCAGAAGGATGGGGATCAGGGCCGAGGCGGCGAACACCGCCCAGCCGAGCCGGCCCGTGACGATGAAGAACAGGGCGAGCGCCACGGCCAGTCCGCCCAAAACGGCGAACACAACCTTTTTCAGGGTCTTCACGTCGGCGGTGGCGTACCAGCGCGCCCCGATCAGGAACGCCGCCAGCAGCGCCAGGCCCAGCACCATATAGGACACGCCCTAGTTCCCCCGAACCTGGTGGGCGATCCTGAGAACGGCGCCGCCTTTGCCCTTGGCATGATCCTCGAGCGCCCGGCGGCCGCCCGCCGCATAAACGGCGACGGCGGCCAGAAGCTCCTTCAGCGTCTCGGCGCTGGCCGCGTCGAAGGAACAATAGGCGCCGCCCGACAGCTTGGCGATCTGCTGGAACCCGAACCGGGCGATGGCATCCCCGCCCTCGTGGAAGGTGAAGACCGGCACGCCCAGAAGACCCAGTTCGCCGGCCGTGCGGCCGAGGGCGTCCACGTCCTCCTCGAAGCAGTCGCCGACGTAGACCAGGGCGTTGACCCGGCGCTTTTTCGTCTCGTTCACGGCGTGCTTGAGAAGCTTGCCGATCTGCGTCTCGCCGGCAAGGCACATGACCCCGGTCATCAGGCGCGTCAATTCACCCGCGTCGGCCGTCCATTTGGAAACCTTGAACTCCCCGAACCCGCGGAAGAAGGCAAGCTGCACGTCGAGCCCGCCGAGTTCGCGAGTGACCTGGAACATCTCGGCCTGAAGGCGCGCGGCCCGGTCCCAGGTGGGCTGACGGCTGGCCGTGGCGTCCATCCCGAACATCAGTCTCCCGCGCCCGTCCGCGCGGGGCCGGGCGGGCGCGCGCGCCAGCTTGTCCAGGAACGAATCGATTTCCGCCCGCTTCGCGGGGGCTCCCGCGCCGGCCGATTTCGGCAGCTTTTCCTTATCGCTCATGAACCGAATCCTTCGAGT
>PFFW01000187.1:0-3026 GCA_002781745.1 Rhodospirillales bacterium CG15_BIG_FIL_POST_REV_8_21_14_020_66_15 | reverse complement strand
TCAGGCCGACACTAGCAACATATTGATTCCAGTGTGGTATCGGTTTTGAAGTTCGTTTCGGAGCGGGCCCCGGATCATGTAACGAACTTCAAAACCACCACACTAGGCCGCCAGGAACGGCAGGCGCAGGTCGCTGATCAGGGCGCGGACTTCCTGCCGGGCCGCCAGGTGCGACATGGACAGCCCGCCCGCGTCAGCCGTCTCCCTGATGTCCATGATGGTCAGGCCGGCCAGGAACAGTTCACGGTAGATCACGCGTTCGCCGAACCCGGGCAGGAAGCGGAAACCGATGCGCTGGGCAAGCTGGCTCAGCGCCTTCTCCATCTCCTGGTGGTTGCGGGAATCCAGCGGGCTCAGACGGTTGCGGATCACGACCCAGTCCATGTTGCCGCCGTCGCGCCGGGCGCGCACGATCTTCTGTTTCCAGACCATCTCGGCATACTGGCTGGGCCCCTTCACGGTCATCGCATCGCCCACCTCGACCCGCGCCAGGACGTCCAGGTCGACGAAGCTGTCGTTCAACGGCGTGACCAGCGTGTCGGCGAACGAGTGGGCCGCCTCGGACAGCGCCGTGGCGCTGCCCGGCGTGTCGATGATGACGACGCCTGCCGCCGCGCGGGCCGCGGCCAGCACGCCCGAAAGGGCGTCCGCGCCGTCGCCGACGGCGTCCATGGCGGCCACCTCGAAGTAATCGGGCATCGGGACGTGCCCGGTGATCGAGCGCGCGTAGTCGCGGCGGTTTTCCAGGAACCGGCGCAGCGAGCCCTGGCGGATGTCCGTGTCGATCACCGCGACGCTGTGGCCCGCCCGCATCAGCCCGACGGCAAGATGCATGGCGGTCGTCGACTTGCCGCTGCCGCCCTTTTCGTTGCCGACGACGACGACGTGGCCCTGCATGCGTCCGCTCACGCCGGACGCATCCACACGGCCGTGTCGTGGAACGCCGCGCCGCCGCCGGGCAGCGCCGGATCGGCGCTGATCAGGGTGTTGATGCCGCGTCCTTCCTCGAAGGCCTCGTTGGGCCAGATGCCCTCGACCACCACCGTGTGCTCCTGCAGCCCGTCGAAGGGGTGCGCGTGCACGACGACGCTGCCAAGCGCGTTGCCGAGGCGCACGCGGTCGCCCTCGGCCAGGCCCAAGGCGTCGCAGGCGCGGGGATGGATCAAGGCCGTCGGACGGCCTTCCTTCTTGCGGCTCGACGGGGTTTCCGTGAACGTGGTGTTGAGGAAACGACGCGCGGGCGCCGCGACCAGGCGATAGGGATGAATGTCCGACGGGTTGTCGATGACGTCCAGATGGTCCGGCAGGGCCGACATGGCCTCGCAGTCGGCGCCGATCTTCGACCAGTCGGCGGCGAAATGGAACCTGCCGTCCGCATGGCCGAAGCCGTTGAGGAAATGCGCCTCCTCGAAGGGCTTGGCGCAGTCGAGCCAGCCCTGGGCCAGCACCTCGTCGACGCCCGGCCGGCCGCCGCGCCGAAGCGCGTCGTCGATCAGCTCCCACGCCGTCATATGGAACGCCGGATAATCCGAGCCCAGGCGCCGCGCCAGTGCGTTGATGACCTCGACGTTGGAACGGCACTCGCCCGGCGGTTCGATCAGCGCCTTATGGACCTGCAGGTAGACATGGCCGCCGCCCTGGTACATGTCCTCGTGCTCCAGGAACATGGTCGCCGGCAGGACGATGTCCGCCAGCCCGGCGGACGCCGTCATGAACTGCTCGTGCACGCAGGTGAACAGATCGTCCCGCATCATGCCGTCGATCACGCGGCTCGTCTCGGGCGCGACCTCGGCCGGGTTGATGTTCTGCGTGAACAGGACGGTCACCGGCGGCCCGCCCTTGAGCGCCGCCGCATCGCCGGTCAGCACGCGGCCGATCTGCGACATATCGAGGGCGCGCGTGTTCGGATCGATCACGTCGAGCCCCCGGATCAGGGTCTGATCGACGCCGTAAAGCTCGCGGTTGGAAAACAGGGCTCCGCCGCCCCGGTGCTTCCACTTGCCGGTGACCACGGGCAGGCAGGTCACCGCGTGCATGTTGGCGGCCCCGTTGCGCGACCGCGTGAAACCGTAGCCGACGCGCAGGAAGGCCTTCTCCGTGCGCCCGTAAAGCCGCGCGAGGTCGCGGATGTCCTGGGCCGGGACGCCGGTGATGGCCTCCGCCCATTCGGGCGTGCGCGTGGTCAGGTGCTGTTGCAGGCGCTCCGGGCCGTCCGTGAATTTCCGCATGTAGTCCCAGTCGGCCAGGCCTTCCTCGAACAGCACCTGCATGACGGCGCAGGCGAGCGCGCCGTCCGTGCCCGGGCGCACGGGGATGTGGATGTCCGCCGCCTCGGCCGTCGGCGTGCGGTAGGGATCGATGACGATCAGCTTGGCGCCCCGCGCCTTCCGCGCCTTCGCGATATGGGTCATCAGGTTGACCTGGGTCGACACCGGATTGCCGCCCCACACGACGATCAGGTCCGAATCCGCGATCTCGCGCGGGTCGGCGCCCCAGATCTTGCCGTGTCCGGCGGTCCAGCCGTTGCAGGCCGTGGTCACGCAGATGGTTTCATGTTCGCGCGAGAAGCCGAAGGCATGGCGGAACCGGTGGATGCTGTCGCGCTGCACCAGGCCCATGGTGCCGGCGAAATGATATGGCCAGACGGCCTGCGCCCCGTGATCCGCGCGGGCGCGCTCGATGGCCTCGGCGACCTCGTCCAGCGCCTGATCCCAGGTGATCCGGCGGAACTCGCCCGAGCCCTTGGCGCCGACGCGCTGCAGCGGGTGGGTCAGGCGTTGCGTATGGTGGACGCGTTCGCGGTAGGCCGCGACCTTGGCGCAGATCACGCCCGCCGTATAATCGTTGCGCGGATTGCCGCGCACCCGGCCGATGGTGCGGTCGTCGAGGACCTCGACCTCAAGGGCGCAGGTGGACGGACAGTCGTGGGGGCAGGCCGAGGGTTTGAACTGTGGTTGCATGGCGGCAATCTACCCTCCGCCCAGGCGGCGGACAAGGAGCCGATGACCTACCGGGAACAGCAATCC
>PFFW01000161.1:14874-15069 GCA_002781745.1 Rhodospirillales bacterium CG15_BIG_FIL_POST_REV_8_21_14_020_66_15 | reverse complement strand
TCCAGGACGGTGTCCCAAGGGCGGTGTATTTCCCTGCCGCGCACGGAAGGCACGATGCAGTAGGAGCAGGAATAATTGCACCCCCGCATAATGGTGACATACGCGGAGCCGACGCCGGGTCCGATTGTGTCGGGATACACCGCACCTCGGGCCGCGTGCGGACTATTTTCGAGTTCATCAAAACGCGTTCGAAGA
>PFFW01000161.1:0-14437 GCA_002781745.1 Rhodospirillales bacterium CG15_BIG_FIL_POST_REV_8_21_14_020_66_15 | reverse complement strand
CCGCCTGAAGGCGATCATCGGCAAGACGGCCAAGCTGACCTTCCAGCTTGTCGATATCGAGAATTCCGTCGTCGAGGCGCGCGAGCGCGGCCGCGTGCCGCCGGGCAGCGTGCTTCTGGACGCGACCGAGGAGGACCGCGCCGTCGGCCGCCAGGACGCCTACCTTGTCAAGCGGCGGGTCCTGGTGTCGGGCGAGGATCTGGTCGACGCGCACCAGAGCTTCGACCAGCGCACCAATCAGCCCGTCGTCACCTTTCGCCTGAACGCGCGCGGCGCCAAGAAATTCGGTGACGTGACGACCAAGAACGTGGGCCGCCCCTTCGCCATCATCCTGGACAGGAAGGTCATCAGCGCGCCGGTGATCCGCGAGCCGATCATCACCGGCAGCGGCCAGATTTCCGGTTCCTTCACCGTGCAGTCGGCACAGGACCTGGCGCTTCTCCTGCGCGCGGGCGCCCTGCCGGCGCCGATCAAGATCCTCGAGGAACGCACCGTCGGCGCCAGCCTGGGGACGGACAGCATCACCGCCGGGGAGACCGCCTGCATCGTCGGCATGATTGCCGTGATCGTTTTCATGGTCGTCGCCTACGGCCGCTTCGGCGTGATGGCCGACGTGGCCCTGATGTTCAACCTGCTGCTGATCCTTGCCGTCCTGTCGGTCATCCAGGCGACGCTGACGCTGCCCGGGATCGCCGGGATCGTGCTGACCGTCGGCATGGCTGTCGACGCCAACGTGCTGATCTTCGAGCGTATCCGCGAGGAGGTGCGCGCGGGCCGCACGCCGATCAGCGCCATCGACGCCGGCTACAGCCGGGCGCTGACCACCATCATCGACGCCAACGTGACGACGTTGATCGCCGCCGTCCTGCTGTATGCCTTCGGGTCCGGTCCGGTGCGCGGCTTCGCCGTGACGCTCGCCATCGGCATCGCGACGTCGATGTTCACGGCGATCATGGTGACGCGCCTGATGGTCGTCGCCTGGCTGCGCCGTACACGGCCGCAGGAACTGCCGGTCTAGGTGCCGGGGAGAATATAGATCATGCGTCTTCTCAAGCTTGTCCCCGACGACATCAACATCTCCTTCATGTCGTTCCGCAAGGTGTTTCTCACGGTATCGGCCCTGGCTGTCGTGCTGTCCCTGGCGCTGGTGTTCGTCAAGGGCATGTCCTTCGGCATCGACTTCCAGGGCGGCATCCTGATCGAGGTCCGCATGCCCCAGGCCGCGGATCTGGGCAAGATGCGCGGACAGCTGGGATCGCTCGGGCTTGGTGAGGTCAGCCTGCAGGAATTCGGCCATCCCACGGACGTGCTGATCCGCATCGCCGCCCAGGAAGGCGACGCCGAGGCGCAGCAGGCCGCAATCTCCGCCGTCAAGCAGGCCCTTGGGGCGGGCGTCGATTACCGGCGCGTCGAGTTCGTCGGCCCCAAGGTGTCGTCGGAACTGTTGATGGACGGCGTGCTGGCCGTGGCGGCCGCCATCATCGCCATGCTGATCTATATCTGGCTGCGCTTCGAATGGCAGTTCGGTCTGGGCGCCGTCGTCGCCTTGACCCACGACGTGTTCCTTACGCTCGGCGCGTTTTCGCTGCTCGGGCTCGAGTTCAATTTGTCGACCGTGGCCGCCGTGCTGACCATCGCGGGCTATTCGATCAACGATACGGTCGTCGTGTTCGACCGCATCCGCGAGGATCTGCGCAAGTACAAGACCAAGCCGGTGCCGGAGTTGCTGAACGATGCCATCAACGCGACCCTGTCGCGCACCCTGATGACCTCGCTGACCACGCTGGTCGCCCTGCTGGCCCTGTTCTTCCTCGGCGGCGAGGTGATCCGCGATTTCTCCTTCGCCATGATCTTCGGCATCGTGGTCGGCACCTATTCGTCGATCTGCGTCGCCTCGCCCCTGTTGCTCTACACCAACGTGGCTTCCCGCGCGCGCAGCGGCGGCGACAGCCAGGAGGCGGCGGAAACGCCGTAAGGCATGCCCGGATTAGACGTCACGCCCCTTGTTCCCGCCGGCCGGAAGGTGATCCAGGCCTACGGGAACGGGCGGTTCCGGGTCGCCGGCGACGTCTTCGAAACCTCGATCCTGATCTGGCCGGACCTGTGCCTGGCCTGGGACGCGCGGACGGTGGCCGACGTGGACGCCGACGCGTTGCACCTCGCCGTGGCGGGGGCGGACGCCCCGGAACCCACGGCGGAAATCCTCGTCATCGGCTGTGGCGCGGTTTTCGTGGCGCCGCCCAAGGGCCTGCGCCAGGACCTGCGCGCCCGCGGCATCGCCGTGGAGTGGATGGACACGGGCGCCGCTTGCCGCACCTTCAACGTGCTGCTGGGCGAGGAGCGGCGCGCCGCGGCGGCCATCCTGGCGGTCGACTGAGCGGCCCTTTCCTTCGCGCGGGAGTTTCGGTATACTCTTCGCGTTCCAGAAGGATTATCCGAGTCCCAGAACGGGAAAACGATCCAGAAGGACTGCCCCTTCGGGGGCCGTGCAAAGAAGATGACAGACGTTACCAAAGTGGGGGGCGTGAACCCCCAGCTTGCCAGCCGTCCCATTCCTCCCTCGAAAGACGCATCGAAAGCGACCGGTACCGGCGACGACGCCAAGGCCGGCGAGGCTCAGGCCGCGTCCGAGACCTTCCGCCTTCCCGGCGCCCTGTCCGGCGGGGAGACGAAACCGGTTTCCGCCGCGGAGGCGCTGAAGGCGGTATTCGCCAGCCTGAGCAAGGCGTTTTCCGAGGCCGAGGATTCTCCCCCTGCGTCCGGAGCCGCGCTCGAAGCCCTGCTGTCCGACCTCAAGGTCGCGGCGCCGTTTCTTGACCGCGTGCTCGCGGCCCGCAAGAACGAACTGACCGTCGCCGGCGACGCCAACGGTTTGCAGGCTCTGGACGCGACCCTGGCCGAGGCCGAGGACGCCTTGTCCGGCGCCCGTGCCCAGCTTGAGGAGGTGGCCGATGGCCTGCCCGACGAGGCCGCGGCCGAAGACCCGGCGGTGACGGCGGCGCTCAACGCAATTCTCGGCGAGGGGCGGGACATTCCCGTGTTCTCGGCCGATGAACTGCGCGAAGGCCGCCGGGAATTCATTTCCCTGGTGTTTGACGACATCGCCGATGCCGTCGGCCGCCACCGCAACGCCGGCGTGCAGACCGCGTCGTTCACGCTGGGCGCATTGGGCGGCGCCAACCTGACGGCTTAGGCGGGACTCTCCCGTTCGATCCATGCGGCCGCGCCGAAGGGCGCGGGGCCGGTTCGCGTGTCCGGTATCCACCGTTCCATCCCAAAATCCCATAAGAAAACGGGGCGCCCCTGGGGGCGCCCCGTCCGCATGGGTATTCAGGTGTGTATTAGAAGACGTTCTGCGCCGACACCATGGCGTAGAGCATGGGGATCGACAGCAGCGTGTTGGTGCGCGAGAACAGCATGGCCGTGCGTGCCGACGCCGCCTTTTCCTCGGCCGAGGCTTCGACGATGCCCAGCGCCTTCTTCTGGTTGGGCCAGATCACGAACCATACGTTGAACCACATGATCGTGCCCAGCCACATGCCGATGCCGATGGCGGTCGACTTTGCGATTCCGCTCTGCAGGCCCAGCGTGATGGCGTCGACCAGATAGCCGTTCATGCCGGCCAGGATCAGGCCGGTGACGATGGTCGCCATGGCGCCCCAGCGGAACCACCACAGCGCCGCCGGTGCGATGACCTTGCCGATGGCCGGCTTCTGTTCGTCCGGAATCTTGCCCATGTTCGGGATCTGGACGAAGTTGAAATACCACAACAGACCAATCCACATGACGCCGGACAGGACGTGCAGCCAGCGGAACAGGAACGCAAACCAGGCGTGCCCGCCGGGCTGTCCCTGGCCGGTCGCGGCGACGACGGCAACAACCATGATGATAGTAAGAACGAAGCCGGCGATTACCGTGTTTCGCAAGTTTGACAGGATAGCGGCCATGGCCCGATCCCTCCTTCGACGTGTTTGTCTATTAACCCCAAAAAAAGCTCCGGCGGTCGGACTGCAAGCCCCAGCGACCGCCGCCCGCATGTCTGGGAATATAAGGCCTGACGGGGCCGCTTCAACGATATTCCTCGTGCGGGGCCTGGATTCTGGCCATATAACAAGGCGCGCCGCGCCTTTGCGCCAACCGCGCGGAAGCCGCCGGAAATGGGAGAATTTCTTGCTCGCGATGGCAAACATGTCCGAATCATCGCCCGAATTCCCGGCGCCCGAGGCTTTCACCCCGATCCTGGAGGACCTGCGCCGTGACGACCGGGACCGCTATCTCACGGCGCTTCTGGCCCCCGTGGGCGCGCGCGAGGGGATGCTGGCGGTTTACGGCTTCAACCTGGAGATCGCCCGCGTGCGCGAGACGGTGTCCGAGGAACTGATCGGGCGCATGCGCCTGCAATGGTGGCGCGACTGCCTGGACGGCATCTTCGCGGGGGTGCCGCCCGGGGATCAGCCGGGAGGGCACCCGGTGGCCGGGCCGCTGGCCTGGGCCGCCCGGCGTTTCTCGCTTCCCCGCACCCTTTTTGACGGCCTGATCGACGCACGGGAGGCCGATCTTGCGGGCGGCCAGCCCGCCGATCTGGCGGCGCTCGAGGACCATGCGCGGCGCACGGCGGCTCCGGTCGTCGATCTGGCGCTCCGGGTGCTGGGGCAGGACACGGGTCCCGCCGCCGCCGCCGCCGTGGACGTCGCCCTGGCGCAGGCGCTTGCGGGCATCCTGCGCGCCGTACCGTTCAACCTGCGGGCGGGGCTGGTGCGCCTGCCGGACGACCTGTGCCGCGAGGCGGGCCTGGACCTCGACCGCCTGCGCGACCGCGGCCCGGCCGGGCAGGAGCGGGCCTTGGCCGTCGTCGTCTCGACCGTCGCCGCCCGCGCCCGCAGGGCCCTCGACGCCGCCCGCCGGCATCGCGTGCCGCGCGCCGCCCTGCCGGCGCTGCTGCCCGCCCGGCTGGCGGCACGGGACCTGAAACGGCTGGCGCGCGCGGGGTACGACCCCTTCGCCGGCTCGGTCATGCGGGTCGACGGTCTGCGTCCGTTGGTCTTGCTTTCGGCCCGTCTCAGGGGAAAATACTGACGGGAACGGGAAATTTTGGGGGTGCCGGCATGAGCGACGGCGGCGAGGCGGAGGAAGTGCGGCGGCTTTTGGAGCGCGGGCTGTTCTACCTTGGCTGCGGCCTGAAGCAAGACGCGGCCCGGGTCCTCGAGGAAGCGGCCGCGCTGGCTCCGGACGATCCGAGGGTCCGCGCGGCGCTGGCCCGCGCGCGGCCCGTCCCCGACGGGCCGGGACGGGTGTTCGAGATCAAGCCGAGGCGGCCGCCGCCCGATGCGCCGACCTCGCGAGAACACGGCGGGGACGCCCATGTCGCCGCCTTCGCCGCCGCCTTTGCGGCGCGTGACTGGGCGGCGGCGGCCGGGGCGGCGCGGGCGATGACCCGCGCCCGGCCCGACGACCCGAGGGCCTGGGGCTCCCTGGCGACGGCGGAACGGCGGCTTGCCGATTTCGATGCGGCGCTGACCGCTCATGACCGCGCCGTCGCCCTGGGCGGGGACGATCCCGACTTCGCCCAGGCGCGGGCCAAGACCCTGTGGGAGGCGGCCAGATTCGAGGAGGCTGAAGCGGCCTATGCGGCCCTGCTGCCGCGCCTGGACGAAGGCGGACGGGAGTACGCAGACGCGCGCATGTCGCAGGGCATGATCCGCATGACCCTGGGCAGCCCCGCCGCCGGGGTCGAGGACTACGAGTGGCGCTGGCGGACCGGCGATATCGCGCTGCCCGACGTGCCGCAGCCCTATTGGGACGGCACGCCGCGGCCGGACAAACGCATCCTGTTCTATGGCGAGCAGGGGTTCGGCGACGCCATCCAGTTCGCCCGCTACGTGCCGCTGATCGCCGAACGCTGCGCGCGCGTGATCATGCCCTGCAAGCCCGAGACGAAACGCCTGATGCGCACGCTCGAAGGGGCTCCGGAAATCTGCGACGAATTGATCGACCGCGGCGGCTTCGACTTCTACGTCCCGGCCATGTCGGCCATGCGCCTGTTCGGCGCGGACCTGGACGCGTTGCCCCGGGACGTGCCCTATCTGGCCGCGGCCGACGAGGACGTGGCGCGCCTGCGTCCCCGCATCTGGAACCGCCAGGGGCTTCGCGTCGGGATCGCCTGGACCGGCAGTCCGACCAACGCCAACGACTGGAAGCGCGCCGTCGACCCGGCCCTGTTCCGGTTGCTGGCCGAGGTTCCGGGCGTTGCCCTTTTCAGCCTGCAAAAGGTCCGCGCCGACGCGCCCGAGGCGCTCCGCCGTCCGCCCGACGACGCGACCGACCTTGCACCGATGCTGAACGACTTCGCCGATACGGCGGCGGCCATCCAGTGCCTGGACCTGGTGATCACCGCCGACACATCCGTCGCCCACCTGGCGGGGGCGCTGGGCAAGCCCGTGTGGGTGATGATCCCGGTGGTGCCGGACTGGCGCTGGATGCTGGGACGCGACGACAGCCCCTGGTATCCGACCATGCGCCTCTACCGCCAGGAAACCTTCGGCGACTGGGCGGGGGTCATGGACCGCGTCGCGGCGGACCTCAAGGATTACCCAAAACCCACGCTGTCCGAGCAGGAAGCCCGTTTCTTCGCGGCCAATGCGGCACGTGACGGCGGCAGGTTTGAGGAGGCACTGGGCGGTTACCTGTCGGTCATTGCAGAACTGCCGCAAGCCGAGAGCGCTTACATCAATGCGTCAAATTTGTTGGACGTGCTGAACCGGCATTCGGAAGCCGAGGAGCTACTTAGCAAGGCGATCGATCATGGATTGGAGACGCCCGGCCTGTTGCTCAATTTATGCAGAGCCCTGGCGGCGCAAAATAAAACGTTGAAGGCGATCGACGTGGCCCAACAGATAGTCCAGGTGAGTCCAGATTCCGTCGCCGGGCATCTTAATCTCGGTATCTTGATGGCGCGGCAAAAGCAGCATCGAGAGGCTGTGCACCACTTGCGAAATGCCTATTCGATAGCACCAGAAAACCCCGATGTGCTCGACGCATTGGCTACAAGCTTGATGGCCTCTGGCGACAGGGCGGAAGGCCTCAAGTTCCATGAACGTGCATTTGATTTGTCGCGGGGTGAAACGAGGGTCGCCACGAACTACGGCAAGGCGTTGGTCGAATGTGGTCAGGTAGAGCGTGCCAGTGAAATCCTCATTGGTGTTTCTCGACCTTCAATGGAAACGCCGAAGGAGATCCAACTGTATGCGCAAGCGAGGAAAAACCTCGCTTTAGTCAAACTCTTGATGGGACAGATTGAATCGGGCGCTGAGGAGTATGAATGGCGATGGCGGACTCCGGAGGTCGAAACGCGCGAATTCTCCGTGCCCATGTGGGCCGGGGAAGACCTTTCAGGCAAGGTGGTCCTTTTCCACGAAGATCAGGGGTTCGGCGATACGCTGCAATTCGCACGTTACCTGCCACTGCTCGCTGATCGAGGCGCGAGGATCGTCATCGAATGCCGGAAGCCGTTGGTTCGTCTCCTCGCCAATCAGATGGACGTTTCAGACGTAGTCGTTAGGAGCGAAAAGTTGCCTTCTTTCGATTTCCACCTCCCGGCAGTCAGTGCGATGCATGCCTTCAAGTCTTCTCTAGAAAGCCTGCCAGACGATGTGCCCTACCTCCACCCACTGAAAGGTGACGTGCAGAAATGGCGCAAAAATCTGAACAGGCCCGGGTTGCAGTGTGGCTTGGCCTGGGCCGGAAGACCAAACCATCCGTATGATCACCTGCGTTCGCTCCACCCCGATCATCTAAAGGTGCTTCTTTCGGTTGATGGTTGGGCCTTTTACAGCTTGCAGAAATTTGGGGAAGGCGCGCGGGCGGAACTGACCCAGACGCCCACCGGCGTCGTTGACCTTGCGCCGATGCTGAACGACTTTGCCGACACGGCGGCGGCCATCCAGTGCCTGGACCTGGTGATCACCGCCGACACATCCGTCGCCCACCTGGCGGGGGCGCTGGGCAAGCCCGTGTGGGTGATGATTCCGGTAGTGCCCGACTGGCGCTGGATGCTGGGGCGCGACGACAGCCCCTGGTACCCGACCATGCGCCTCTACCGCCAGGAAACCTTCGGCGACTGGGCGGGGGTCATGGACCGCGTCGCGGCGGACCTGGCCGGTTACCGGAACCCTGCCGATCCGGTGGAGGGCGGGAAGCCTAAAAAGGGGCTGCTGGGTCGGTTATTCGGGCAACGTTCCTGACCTCGATGGCGCTGTCCTTGGGCAGGCCCAGCATGTTGCGCGAAATGATCTTGCCGAACACGTTGTCCCCGTTGGCGAAGAAGTTGCCGGGGTTGAACAGCGGCGGAAGGTGCCAGTAGAGGCGGTAATCCATCGCCAACAGATGCTCGATCAGGGCCTGCGATTTGTCGCGCCGGTCGTTCTCCACATAAAGGACGGGCTGGAACTTCGCGATGGTCCGGGCCGCGCCCTTCAGCACGTCGATCTCCATCCCTTCCACGTCGATCTTGATAAAGTGGCAGGCGCCGAAGGGCAGGGAATCCAGGGTCATGACGGGCACCCGTTCGCCCCCCTGGTGGCTGCCCAGTTCAAGCCCGCCGAAGTTGCCTTCCAGGTCGTAGCGGACGAGAGGAACGGCGATTTCGCCCGCGGCGGCGCCCATGGCGGCGTGGTAGGCGCGCACGTTCATATGGCCGTTCATAGAGACATTGGCGCACAGCGTCTGGAACACGGGGCGCTGCGGTTCGGCGGCGACGACCACGCCGTCGGGCCCGACCGCGGCGGCCATGACCACCGTGTGGCAGCCGATGTTGGCGCCGATGTCGCAGACGACCATGCCGGGCCGTATCACCTGTCGGAACAGGGCGGTTTCGCCCTCGGAGAATTCGCCGTACAGGTCGAGCGACCGGCCGACGTATTTGTCGTGGATGTTGAACAGAAGCGCCCCGTGGCGGCAGCGTTTCAGGCGCATGTGCCCGGCTTCCCACAGAGGCGCCGGGTCGCCGCCCATCACTCGGCCGCTTGCCGCTGGGCGCCGATCCAGCCGTCCAGGTCGGCGAGCGCGCGGCGGGAAAGGAGGACCTTGCGGTCGCGTCCGCGCGGACGTTCCTTCTTCGGCAGGTCGTCCGTGGGCAGCGGCGGGAACAGGCCGAAGTTGGCGTTCATGGGCTGGAAGGTCTCGGGCTGCGCGCCGCCGGTGATGTGGTTCAACAGCGCGCCGATGGAGGTCGTGGCCGGCGGCGGGGCCGGCGCCCGGTGCAAGCGCTCGGCGGCGGCGAAGCGGCCGGCCAGCAGGCCGATGCCGGCGCTTTCCACATAGCCCTCGCAGCCAGTGATCTGCCCGGCGAAGCGCAGGCGCGGCTGGTCCCTGAGCCGGAGCACCGGGTCAAGCAGCCGGGGGCTGTTGATGAAGGTGTTGCGGTGGATGCCGCCCAGGCGCGCGAACTCGGCGTTCTCCATGCCCGGGATGGTGCGGAACACGCGCACCTGCTCGCCGTAGGTCAGCTTGGTCTGGAAGCCGACCATGTTGTAGAGCGTGCCCAGCGCGTTGTCCTGGCGCAGCTGCACCACGGCGGCCATGCGCATGCCGGGGTCGTGCGGATTGGTCAGGCCCACCGGTTTCATGGGCCCGAACGACAGGGTCTTCGGGCCGCGTTCCGCCATCACTTCGATGGGCAGACAGCCCTCGAAATAGGGTGTGTCCTTTTCCCAATCCTTGAACTGGTGCTTCTCGGCGGCCAGCAGGGCGGCGATGAAATCATCGTACTGGGCGCGGGTCATGGGCAGGTTGATGTAGTCCTTGCCGTCGCCCTTGTCGTAGCGGCTTTGGAACCAGGCCACGTCGAAGTTGATGGAGTCCTTGTGGACGATCGGCGCGATGGCGTCGAAGAAGGCGAGCTGGTCCTGCCCCGTCAACTCGCAGATGACCTTGGACAGGCCGGGCGAGGTGAGGGGGCCGGTGGCGACGATGACGCTGGACCACTCGGCGGGCGGCAGGGCGTCGATCTCGCCGCGCTCGACGGTCACCAGGGGCTCGGCCTCGAGCGCCGCCGTGACCGCCCGCGCGAACCCTTCGCGGTCGACGGCCAGTGCCGCGCCCGCCGGTACGCGGTGGCCGTCGGCGCAGCCTATGACGAGGGAGTCGAGCCGCCGCATCTCTTCATGCAGCAGGCCGACGGCGTTGGTCTCAAAGTCGTCGGAGCGGAACGAGTTGGAGCACACGAGTTCCGCCAGATCCCGGGTCTTGTGGGCGTCGGTGGCGCGCTGGGGGCGCATTTCGTGCAGGACCACGGGCACGCCGGCGCGGGCGAGCTGCCACGCGGCCTCGCTGCCGGCCAGGCCGCCGCCGATCACGTGGACCGGGGCGAGGTCGGCGGTATCCTTTGGGGCGCTGCCGTTCATGGATGGATTCATGGGCCGATTGATAGCCATAAAAGGAGATAGGAGCAATCGCGCCGATATGCCAATGTTGCGGGCGCGTGACGGGCATTTACCCTTCGTTTATTCGCGACTACCTATATTTCGGTAAAAATGGCGGGGTATGACGCGGATCGAGCGCCGGGTCGCTGGTTAGGAGTCTCTTGATGGCACTGCTAGATTCGCGGGAGTTCGGCGATCATCAGTGGAAGAAGATATCCCAACAGGAACTGGATGTAGTTCTTGAAAAGCACAAGCTGTTCGCCAACGGCCGCACCGGCGGCGAACGGGCGACCCTGTCCATGTACGACCTCAGCTACCTGGACCTGTCGGGGCGCAACCTCGCGCGCATCGAATGCGCCGGGACCCTGTTCTGCCATTGCGACCTGTCGGACGCCAACCTGGAGGGCGCGGTGCTGTTCGCCGCCGACATGCGGTTCACCAACCTGAAGCGTGTCAAGCTTGACAAGGCCGACATCCGCGGCGCCTGCCTGGCGGGCTCGGACCTGACGGGCGCGACCCTGATCGACGCCGACATGCGCGACGGCGTGCTTCTGAAACCCAAGAAGGGCGGCGGCGACCTGATCCCCGTGATCCACGAGGACGCCACCGGCGGCTTCGAGAAGGCGACCATCCGAGGCGCCAACATGACGGGCGCCAAGGTTTCCGATTCCATGATCGTGCAGACGGACATGACCGACTGCATCCTGCGCAACGCCAAGTTCATCCGCACCAACCTGTCGCTCTCGAACCTGACGGGCTGCGACCTGGAAGGGGCCGACTTCACCGACGCCAACCTGTCGGGCGCGATCTTTCACGGCGCCGTGTTCAACCACACCAACCTGTCCAACGCCGATCTGTCGGGCGCGGACCTGGTGGGCGCCATCTTCGACAACATGGACCTGACCAAGGTCAACCTGGACGTCGCCTACCTGGCCAAGCGCGTCGAGGACATGGACGTCAGCCTTCAGGAGGCGATCCTGATGCACGCGCGCTGGGTCGACTCCAACGGCTCTGAAGGCCACCGCGCCGTGTTTTCGAAGACGGACCTGACGGGCAAGGACCTGTCGGGGGTCAATCTGGCGGCCTCCGATTTCTCCTTCGCCATCCTGCAGAAGGTCGATTTCGCGCGCTCCGAACTGCTGATGGCCGACCTGTCCTTCGCCGACCTGCGCAAGGCCAACCTGGCGCGCGCCGACCTGCGCGGCGCCAAGCTCAGCCGCGCCAACCTGGTCGAGGCGAATCTGGTCGGCGCGCAGCTGAGCGAGATCGTCATTTCCACCAAGGCCCAGGGTGGCAAGGTGCGCACCAACCTGGACCACGCGATCCTGCGCGACGCCAAGATGAACGGCGCCGACCTGCGCAGCGCGGACCTGGAATCGGCCGACCTGCGCGGCGCCGACCTGCGCGACGCCGACCTGCGCGGCGCCAGCCTGCTGGACGCGGATCTGACCAACGCGGACCTGCGCGGCGCCATTCTGGATGGGGCCGACACGCGCGGCGCCTTGGGCCTGCCCGGCGGCGAATAGGCCGGGACGATTAGGATTGTTCCCGCCGCCGTAAGGCCGTAGAACCAGCCCATGGAAACGCCCAAATTCCAGTTCGACGAACGCACGGTGATGAGCCTGCTGCTCATCGTCGTCGCCTTCTACGTCGGCCGCATGATCCCGCGCTGGATGGCTGGCGTGCCCTATATGAAACCGCAAGAGGCCAAGGCGCAGCTTGACGCGAACCCAGACGCCCTGATCCTCGACGTGCGCGCACCCAGTCAGTTCTCGGGCAAGGACGGGCACATCAAGGACGCCCTCAACCTGCCGCTCATCGACCTCATGGGCCGCATCAAGCAGATCAAGGCGGACCTCGGCCAATATGCGGAAACGCCGGTCCTCGTCGTGTGCAAGAACGATCAGTTGTCCGCCCGCGCGGCGCGCATCCTGCGCAAAAACGGGCTTGCCAAGGTCGCGGTGCTGTCCGGCGGCCTCAAGGCCTGGAAGAAGGCGGGGTTGCCGGTGGAGGGCGCGTGATAGGGCACGATTGACCGCGCCCGAGGCCCTGTGACACCCTGTCCGACATACCGCCAATGACGGACCGACCGCCATGATCGCCCAGACCGACGTCGACGCCTTGGCCGAACAGGTGCCCGACGGCGCGCTGCTGGCCCTGCCGCCCGATTACAGCTTCGTGCCCATGGCCCTGATCCGCGCGCTGATCCGCCGCGGCGTCAAGGACCTGCACCTGCTGGCCGTGCCGATCTCGGGCCTGTCGGCGGACCTTCTGATCGGCGCCGGCTGCGTGAAGACCATGGAGGCCGCCGCGGTGACCCTGGGCGAGGCCGGGTTGGCGCCCTGCTTCACCCGCGCCGTGCAGGATGGCGCTATTCGCATGAAGGACAGCACCTGCCCGGCTATCCACACGGCCCTGCAGGCGGCGGAGAAGGGGGTGCCCTTCATGCCCCTGGGCGGCGTCATCGGCTCCGACATCGTGAAATACCGCGACGACTGGAAGGTAGTCGACGACCCGATGGGGCAGGGCGGCGGCCGCATCCTGCTGCTGCCCGCCATCACGCCCGACGTGGCGCTTGTCCACGCGCCGCTGGCCGACGCGTTCGGCAACGTCTGGGTCGGCAAGCGGCACGAACTGTTCACCATCGCCCATGCGGCGAGGACGACGCTCGCGACCTACGAGGAACTGCACGACGGCGACCTTACCGCCGATCCGGTGCTGTCGGCGGGCACCATCCCGGCCATGTACATCGGCGCGCTGGCGCAGGCGAGGGAAGGGGCCAAACCCCTCGGCCTCGCCGGGCGCTATGTCATCGACATGGACCACATCCGCGCCTACGCCAAGGAGGCGCGGACCCAGGAGGGCTTCGACGCCTACCTGAAACGCGAGGTCCTGGGCCCCGAAGCGGAAGCCGCCTCGTGACGACCGGCGCCTATTCGCCCGAGGAATTCCTCATCGCAACCGTGACGCGCCTGCTGCCGGAGCGCGGCAACGCGGCGATCGGCGCGGCCTCTCCCATTCCGGGGGCTGCCGCCCTGTTGCAGCGCGAACTGACCGGCGGTGCCTTCCGCGTTTCACTGATCCACGGCGTCACCAACAACCCCTTTACCGACGGCGGGCGCGAACTGTTCGACGCGGCCGGGCAGGGGCGCATCGACGTGTTTTTCCTGGGCGGCGTGCAGATCGACGGCCAGGCCAACCTGAACCTGGTCGGCACGGGCGACTATCCCGCTGTGGACCGCCGATTTCCGGGCTCCTTCGGCTCGGCCTACATGTACTTCACCGTGCCCCGGGTGATCCTGTTCCGGCCCGAGCACACGCGCCGGGTGTTCGTCGAAAAGGTCGACTTCATCAGCGCGCCCGGCGTCAGCCCGCCGGATGTGCGCCGCCGCGGCGGGCCGCACGCCCTGGTGACGGAGCTTTGCATCATGATGTTCGATCGCGCCCGCGCGCGGTTCCGCCTGGAAAGCGTCCATCCGGGCCGCAGCGTCGAGGAGGTGCGCGACAACACGGGATTCGATTTCGACCTGCCCGACCGCGTGCCGACCACGCCCGAGCCGGAGCCGGAGCGCCTGGACATCCTGCGCGCCAGGATCGGCCGCGAGGTGGCGGGAACCTACCCCGATTTCGCCGCGCGGGTGCTCGGATACCGGGCGCGGGCGACGGGCTGATTCCGCCGTTTCCGGCCCCGTTTCCGCCCGCCGCGGCGGGTTTGACGGGGGGGTGTTCCCAGGAAATCCGGGCTTTTCAAGGGTTAACGGCCAGGGCGACCGTGGCTTTCGCTATCGTATTTATTTTTGCACTTTTCTGTGTCATATTTTCAGGGCTGACAGAACGTCACCCTTAGAGCGGAGAAGCGCTATGATTGATCAAGCTTCAACACTCGCGTCATTCCCATTGACGCTTGTGAAGCAGGTTTCTCAAAGCACAGAGAACTCGCTTCAGCAGACTCGGGAAGAGGTCGAGCATGCTGTCGAGAGTGGTTTCCGTTCTGAGGAACGGCAATCACTCGAAGAATC
>PFFW01000149.1 GCA_002781745.1 Rhodospirillales bacterium CG15_BIG_FIL_POST_REV_8_21_14_020_66_15 | reverse complement strand
CGACGACAGGCTGGCGGCCGACATCCTGGCCGCCGGGCAGCGCGCCGAGGATCCCCTGTGGCGCCTGCCGCTGTGGGACGGCTACCGTTCGATGGTCGAGGGCTCTCAGGCGGACCTCACCAATTCGCCCGAGGGCGGCTACGCCGGCGCCATCACGGCGGCCCTGTTCCTGGAGCATTTCGCGACCCCGGCCAAGGGCCGGCCCGTGCCCTGGGCCCATGTCGACCTCATGGCGTGGAACCTGAAATCGCGGCCCGGGCGGCCCATGGGCGGCGAGGCCATGGGCCTGCGCGCCATGGCCGCCATGATCCTGGAGCGCTTCGCGAAAGGCGCCAGACGGTCCCGCCGGGGCTGACGCGGGCTTGTCAGGGCGGCCCAAATGGCTTAGAAGTTGCGGGAGCGTAATGAAAACGGGCTGCTCATGCGGTCGCACATAGGGGTCGCCAGCCAGAGCCGGAATGGCGCCCGGCGAGGGGAAACAAGTCCATGGAACTAAACGAACTTCAGGCTTTGGACATCTGGCGCCGGGCGATCGTGTCGAGCGTCCGCCTGGATGCGCCGGATCTGTCGGCGCGCCAGATGGCGCTGTTGCTGACGGTCTATCTGACGCCGCCGCCGCACACCGTGCGCGGCATGGCGGAAATCCTCAAGGTTTCCAAGCCCGCGGTGACCCGCGCCGTCGACCGCCTGTCGGAACTGAACTTCGTGCGGCGCAAGGTGGACGAGAACGACCGCCGCAGCGTGCTGATCCAGCGCACCGTGCCGGGTTCCGTGTTCCTGCGCGAATTCGGCGAACTGATCACCGCCGCCGCCCGGCTGGAGGCGAAGACCGACGGCACCGGCCTGCCGCCCGGCTACTGAGAACCGGTCCCGGTCCGTTTTCCGGCATTTCGGCCCGGCACGGGATTGAACCGCCTCCTTATCGAACCGGGCGGGTATCGAAGCCGTTCCGGCCCCGCGCAGACCGATCAGGAATTCTGCGCGCCGTGCCAGGCGTTGGTGCGGAACCGCATGAGGTAGGTCGGCAGGATCGCCTCGGCGGCGCGCGGCGTGATGCCCAGGTTCTTGAAGGTCCTGGCCTTGTCGCCGACCACGTTGTCCGAGCGCAGCAGCTGCACCTGGTCGGTGGTCAGCGGCGGCACGGGCAACAGGCCCAGCACCGCGCCCTGTATTTCAGCCGCCCAGTAGGGCACCGGCACCAGACAGCGCTTGCGCCCGGTCTGCGCCATGACCAGCTGCATGACCTGGCGGAAGGTGTAGACGGCGGGCCCGCCCAGTTCGAAGGTCTGGCCCTGGGCCTTGGGATCGTCCAGGGCGGCCATGATCGCGTCGGCCACGTCGCCCACGTAGACGGGCTGGAACCGGGGCCCGCCGTCCGTGAACGCGTTGGCGCCGATCACCGGAAGGGCGGGCGACAGCCGCGCCATCGAGGCGAAGCGGTTGAAGAAGTCGTCCTCGGGCCCGAACACGACGCTCGGGCGCAGGATCGTCGCCTTGGGAAAGGCGGCCTTCACGGCGTCTTCGCCGGCGGCCTTGGTGCGCGCGTACTCGGCGGGAGAATTGGCGTCCGCGCCCAGGGCCGAGACATGGACAAGGCGCGCGGCGCCCGCCTGGGCGGCGGCCCGGGCGACGTTGCCTGCCCCCTCGGCATGGACCTTGCGGAAGGAGGTGCGGCCGCGCTCGTACAGGATGCCGACCAGGTTGACGACCACGTCCGCGCCCTTGACCGCGGCGGCGACCGAGTCCGGCCGGGTGACGTCCGCCGGCCACGGCACGACCTGGCCGACGTCGCCCATGGGCTTCAGGAACTGCGCCCGCTCGGGGTCGCGTCCGGCGGCGCGCACGCCGTAGCCTGCGGCGGCCAGGCGGCGCACCAGATGGCGGCCCAGGAACCCGGATGCGCCGAACACGGCGGCGATGCGTCGAGCCATGGAAACTTCCTCCTAAGAGATGGTCCTCCCAGGGGAGGCCGCGGCCCGGCGCCGGGACCGGCCGCGAGGGGTGAAACTGCCTGGAAAACATAGCAACGTCAAACGGATGTGTCGATTGCCTAAGCGTGCCGGCCGGCCCGATTTCGGGACGGCCCCGAAGGGGAATACGGGCGTCCGTGGCAATGGGCGCCAAGCGACGCTTGACAAGACTTCGCCGCACCGTTAACGAAGGCCGCTCACGCCGGGCAGCGTCCCGGCGGGGCATGTTCCAAGCCGTATTTCGGCGTCCAGACCGCCTTCCCCGCGTTGGCCGGGAAGGCGCCGGGACCCGGGCCCAGGTGGCGGAATTGGTAGACGCGCTGGCTTCAGGTGCCAGTGGCCGCAAGGTCGTGGAAGTTCGAGTCTTCTCCTGGGCACCATCTCCCCCGCGCGGCGGGGGCGGCTTTTAAGGTTGATGATCATCAAGGGCGGCAGTGTCATGGACGCGCCAAGTCAATCCGGAACCCCCACCATCCTGCTGCACAAGGGCGACCTGCCCGCCGATGTGACCTTCACCGGCTCCGTCGCCGTCGATTCCGAGACCCAGGGCCTGGATCTCAACCGCGACCGGCTCTGCGTGGTGCAGCTGTCCGGCGGCGACGGCGTCTGCCACCTGGTGCAGATCGCCAAGGGCCAGGCCGAGGCGCCCAACCTGAAGGCGCTGATGGAAGACCCGGCGGTGGTCAAGATCTTCCACTACGCGCGGTTCGACATGGCGGCCCTCAAGAAGGGCCTGGGCATCGACTGCGGCCCCGTCTACTGCACCAAGATCGCGTCCCGGCTGGTGCGTACCTACACGGACGGCCACGGCCTCAAGGACGTGGTGCGCGAACTGGTCGGCGTCGACCTGGACAAGCAGCAGCAGTCCTCGGACTGGGCGCGCGACACGCTGAGCCCGGCACAGCAGGGCTATGCCGCCAACGACGTCCTCTACCTGCACCGCGTGCGCGCGCAGCTTGACGCGATGATCGCCCGCGAGGGGCGCCAGGAGTTGCTGCGGGCCTGTCTCGACTTCCTGCCGACGCGGGTCGCCCTCGACCTGGCCGGCTGGGGCGAGGTCGACATCTTCCGCCACTGAGGCCGCCCGGGCGTTTCCCGGGCCGCCCTCGGTTGACGCTCGGGAATCCGCGGCGCATATTTAGACAACGTATTTTTTACGTTTCGCCAGTATATTAGACAAATTGGCATGAAGATTGCTGGCCGCGAGGCTCCGTTACCGGCGGCCGGCAGGCGAGCAGGATACCGACGCAGGCCAAAGAACGGGAAATGAGCGCGGAATCAGCAAACACGCAGGCCACCGCCGCCGCCGGCGATCCCGCCGGGGCGCAAGACCTCGCCGTGGCGCGCCGCGTGCTGGCCGCGGAAAGCGACGGCCTGAAGGCCCTGGCGGCCAGCCTGGGCGGCGAATTCGTGGCCGCGCTGGACGTCATCGCAGGCGCCACGGGGCGCGTCGTCGTCACCGGCATGGGCAAAAGCGGCCACGTCGCGCGCAAGATCGCGGCCACCCTGTCGTCCACCGGCACGCCGGCGCTGTTCGTCCATCCGGCCGAGGCCTCGCACGGCGACCTCGGCATGATCGCCCCCGCAGACGTCATCTTCGCGCTTTCCAATTCGGGCGAGACGGCGGAACTGGCCGACCTCGTCGCCTATGCCAAGCGGTTCCGCATCCCGCTGATCGCCGTCACCGGCAAGGGGCAAAGCTCGCTCGCCGACAACGCCGACGTGGCCCTGGTCTATCCCGATTCCCCGGAAGCCTGCCCCATGGGCCTGGCGCCGACGACCTCGACCACCGTGATGCTGGGCCTGGGCGACGCCATCGCCGTGGCGCTGCTGGAACGCAAGGGCTTCTCGTCCGACGACTTCCACGCCCTGCACCCGGGCGGCAAGCTGGGCCGCCGCCTGATGAAGGTCGCCGACATCATGCACACGGGCGACGAGCTGCCGCTGGTTCCCCCCGACATGCCGATGAGCGAGGCGCTCCTGGTGATGACCGCCAAGCGCTTCGGCTGCCTGGGCGTGGTCGACGCCGAGCGCCGCCTGATCGGCGTCATCACCGACGGCGACCTGCGCCGCAACATGTCCGACGGGGTGCTTTCGCGCGCCGCCGGCGATACCATGACCGCCGGCGGCGCCGCGGTGGAGCCGGACCGCCTCGCCTCCGAGGCGCTGGGCATCATGAACGAGCGCGCGATCACCAACCTGTTCGTGGTCGAGGACGGGCGGCCCGTCGGCATCCTGCACATCCACGACTGTCTCCGGGCGGGGGTCGCGTGACCGCGATGGCCATGGACTCCTATTCAGGGTTCGTCCAGGTCGCCAAGGTCATGTTGCCGGTCGCGGCGGTCGGATTGATCGCCCTGGTGATCCTGTGGCCGCACCTGCGCACCGAGGACCTGCGCTTCCGCATCGGCTTCGCCGCCATCAAGTCCAATGTCGACGGCGACCCCAACCTGCTGAACCCGCGCTACGTCGGCACCGACAACGACAACCAGCCCTACGCGGTGACCGCCGACATCGCCAAGAAGCTCGACGGCGAGGGCCTGGACGTGCGTATCGGCCTGGAACTGCCCAAGGCCGACATCACCCTGAAGGACGGCACCTGGCTGGTGCTGACGGCGGAGAACGGCATCTACGCGCGACGCGACAAGACCCTCGACTTGGCCGGCTCGGTCAACCTGTTCCACGATTCCGGCTACGAGTTCCGCACGGAAAAGGCCACCGTCGACCTGGCCCGGGGCGTGGCCCACGGCGAGGTTCCGGTCAAGGGACAGGGGCCCTTCGGCACGCTGCAGGCGGAAGGCTTCCGGCTTCTGAACAAGGGCCGCACGCTCGTCTTCACCGGCAAGTCCAAGATGGTGCTGCAGCCCGGCGCCAAGGTGCCGGCGAAATGACCGGGGCCGGCGCCATGGCTCGGGCCGTGCTCGGGTCGATGGTCCGGGGGTCGGGCCGCGGGCCGGCGCTGGCGGTCCTGCTCGGCCTCGCGTCCGCCGGCGCCGCCGTCGATGCCCGGGCACAGGCCCTCAACATGGGGGCCGGCGGCGGCAACACGCCGATCGAGATATTCGCCGACAACGGCATCGAATGGCAGCAGGACAACCTGGTGTTCCTGGCCAAGGGCAACGCCAAGGCCGTGCGCGGCGAGGTCACCGTGCTGGCCGACCAGCTGACGGCCTTCTATACGGAGCGCAAGGACGGGACCACGGAGATCTACCGCCTGGACGCCGACGGCACGGTCAGGATCAAATCGCCCAGTCAGGTCGCCAGCGGCGACAAGGCGGTCTACGACGTGACTCGCGAAATCCTGGTGCTGTCCGGCAACAGGCCCAACCTGGTCACGCCCGACACCCGGATCACCGCCGACCAGCAGCTCGAATACTGGGAGCAGCGCCAGATGGCGGTCGCCCGCGGCAAGGCCGAGGCCGAGAAGGACAAGCGCCGCGTGCGCGCCGACGTTCTCGCGGCCTTCTTCCGCAAGACCAAGACGGGCGAGAACAAGGTCTACCGGGTCGACGCCTACGACAACGTGTCGGTGCTGACCGAGCGCGACCGCGCCTACGGCGACCGCGGGGTCTACAACGTGGAAACGGGTATCGTGACCTTGACGGGATCGGTTAGGATCGAGCGCGGCAAGAACGAGCTTCAGGGCTGCAAGGCCGAGGTCAACCTGAACACGGGCATCAGCCGCCTGTTCAGCTGCCCCGGCGGGCGGACCAAGGGGACCCTGGTGCCGGGCGCCAAGGAAGGCACGGGGAAATAGCGGGCCTTCCGGGGCCCGCCGAGCGAGGGGAAAGAACAACAACATGAACGAATTCGACAGCCGCCCCGACCGCCCCGGCGCCCCGCGCCTGGTCGCCGACAACCAGGGTCTGGTCGCCAACAACCTGGGCAAGAGCTTCAAGAAGCGGCCCGTGGTGCGCGGCGTCAGCATGTCCATCCAGCGCGGCGAGGTGGTCGGGCTGCTGGGCCCCAACGGGGCCGGCAAGACGACCTGCTTCTACATGATCACCGGCCTGGTGCAGCCCGACTACGGCACCATCATCCTGGACGGGCAGAACATCTCGACCCTGCCGATGTACCGCCGCGCCCGGCTCGGCGTCGGTTACCTGCCGCAGGAGGCGTCGATCTTCCGCGGCCTTTCCGTGGAGCAGAACATCCGCGCGGCCCTTGAGGTGGTCGAGGCCAACCGCGACCGCCGCGAGGCGATCCTGGATGCCCTGTTGGCCGAATTTTCCATCACCCACCTTCGCCGCACGCCGGCCATCGCCCTTTCCGGCGGCGAGCGGCGGCGCGTCGAGATCGCGCGGGCGCTGGCGTCGAACCCCCATTTCGTGCTGCTGGACGAGCCCTTCGCCGGCATCGATCCGATCGCCGTGGGGGACATCCGCGATCTGGTCGCGCATCTCAAGGATCGCGGCATCGGGGTGCTGATCACCGACCACAACGTACGCGAGACGCTGGACGTGATCGACCGCGCCTACATCATACACGACGGCATGATGCTCATGGAGGGCCGGCCGTCGGACATCGTCGGCAACGAGGACGTGCGCCGTGTCTACCTGGGTGACCGTTTTAGCCTGTAGCCGCGTCACGCCGGTCCGCCCGCGGCGGCGCATGACGCGCCCGAGGGGCCTGCCATGGCGTTGACGCCCCGTCTCGATCAGCGCCAGACCCAGTCCCTGGTCATGACGCCGCAGCTTCAGCAGGCGATCAAGCTGCTGCAGCTGTCCAACATGGAATTGGCCGAATTCGTCGAGCAGGAGCTTGAACAGAACCCCATGCTGGAGCGGGACGACGCGGAGGCCGCCGACGGCGACACGGAGGCCGTCGACGGCGCCGCCGAGACCGCAGCCGGCGTGGACGACGGCAGCCCGGACGACGGCATGACCATGGATTTCGGCGACGACGGCGGCGGCGGGCCCGCCGACGGCGACATGGATGTGGCGCTTGACGACCTCTATACGCAGGACGGGCGGTCCGACGCCGTGCAGGCGGCGCCCGACCCCGGGTACGAGCCGGTCCTGCCGTCCTCGGTCGCCGGCGGCTTCGACGACGACCTGCCCGGCTTCGAACAGACCCTGTCCTCGGACATCACGCTGCGCGACCACCTGATGGAACAGCTCGGCATGGACGTCGGCGACCAGATCGACCGCATGATCGGCGCCTTCCTGATCGACAGCCTGGACGAGACGGGATACCTGACCATCGACCTTGCCGCCGTGGCCGAGGCCCTGGAATGCGACGTTGCGCGGGTCGAGGCGGTTCTCAAGCGCCTGCAGCAGTTCGACCCGCCCGGCATCTTCGCCCGCGATCTGAAGGAATGCCTGGGGCTGCAGCTTGCCGACCGCGACCGCCTGGACCCGGCCATGGCCGCCTTCATCGACAACCTGGAACTGGTCGCCCGGCGCGAGTTCAAGGCGCTCGCCAGGATCTGCGGCGTCGACGCGGAAGACGTCGCCGACATGGCGGCGGAGCTGCGGACGCTGGACCCGAAGCCGGCACTCGCCTTCGACGGCGAGATCGCGCAGCCGGTGATCCCCGACGTCCTGATGCGCGCCCGCCCGTCGGGCGGCTGGCACATCGAACTGAACTCGGACACCCTGCCGCGCGTCCTGGTCAACAACCAGTACTACGCCGAGATCAGCGCCGGGAAGGCATCCAAGGCCGACCGCCAGTACATCACCGAGCAGTACCAGTCCGCCAACTGGCTGGTGAAGTCCCTGCATCAGCGGGCGACGACGATCCTGAAGGTGGCCAAGGAAATCGTGCGTCAGCAGGACGCCTTCTTCCTGAAGGGGGTGCAGCACCTGAAGCCGCTGGTCCTGCGCGACATCGCCGACGTCATCGACATGCACGAAAGCACCGTCAGCCGCGTCACCGCCAACAAGTACATCGCCTCGCCGCGCGGCATCTTCGAACTCAAGTATTTCTTCACATCGTCGATCGCGCGGGCGGACGGCGGCGAAGCCTTCTCGGCCGAGGCCATCAAGCACCGCATTCGCGCCATGATCACCGCCGAACCGCCGGCCCAGGTTCTGTCCGACGACAAGATCGTCGATATCCTGCGCGCCGACGGGGTCGACATCGCCCGGCGCACGGTGGCCAAGTACCGCGAGGCCATGGGCATTCCGTCGTCGGTGCAGCGCCGCCGCCAGAAAAGCCCGGCGATGTGATCGACCGAGCCGCCGCGCCCGGCGTCGCGAATGTTAGCACAGTCAAGACCTTCGCCCATCCTGGCCGAACGGGGTGGTTGACAGCGACGGACTCCGGAACTAATTTCCGGGCCTTCGTGGAGGCGGACCGGCGGCCCCTATGACTTCCGATCCCGCCGTCGTCCATTCGGTCACGCAGGTGGCCAAGTGCGAGCCCGGGAAAGGGCCTGCCCGGCACGGAGCCTGGACACGACTGCTCCGCCGGTTGGAGACGCACCGACCGCACGGCTCGATCACTGGAAAGAAGAAACGGCTAAGACCGGGACATGAATATCACCATTAAGGGAAAAAACCTGGACGTGGGCGACGCCCTGCGGACCCATGCGGAAAGCCAGCTTGCGGATGCGGTCACCAAGTATTTCGACCGCGCATTGGAGGCCTCGGTGGTGATGTCCAAGGTGGGGCACACCTTCAACGCCGAGATTTCGGTGCACCCCATGGGCGGGGTCATCATACACGGCCGCGGTGCGACCGACGATCCCTACGCGGCCTTTGATCAGGCCGCGGAACGCATCGCCAAGCAGCTTCGCCGCTATCACCGGCGCCTGACCAATCATCACGAAAACATGGCTGCCCAGGAATCCTTCCGGGCCCAGCATTTCGTGGTGCAGGCGGAGCCGGATCACGAGGAACTGCCCATTGACGGGAAGCCGACCATCATCGCCGAACTGTCGACGGACATCCCGACACTTTCGGTCGGCGCCGCCGTCATGCGCATGGACCTGGCGGACGCCCGGGTTCAGATGTTCCGCGACAGCGGTTCGGGGCGCCTGAACGTCGTTTATCGGCGCGACGACGGCAATATCGGCTGGATCGATCCGGTCGACAGCCGCGCGGCCGACGCATAGGTGCGCTTGCGGGCGCCCGGCGGCGCCCGCACAAGGCAAAGGACAGGGTTATGGAAATCCGCGACCTCCTCTCCCCTGACAGCGTGATCGCCAATCTTCGCGTCACCAGCAAGAAGCAGGCGCTGCAGGAACTGGCGGGCGCCGTCTCGCGCCTGACCGACCTGGACGAGCGCGCCGTGTTCGACGTGCTGATGGAGCGGGAAAAGCTGGGCACCACCGGGGTCGGCAACGGCATCGCCATCCCCCACGGCAAGCTTCCCGGCCTGGACAAGCTCTACGGCATGTTCGCGCGCATGGAGAAACCCATCGACTTCCAGGCCATCGACGAACATCCGGTCGACCTGATCTTCCTGCTGCTGGCGCCGGAGTCGGCGGGCGCGGACCACCTGAAAGCGCTGGCCCGCGTGTCGCGCCTGCTGCGCGACCGCGCCACCTGCGACAAGCTGCGCGGTACCGACGACGCCGAGGCGCTCTACGCCATTCTCAGCAATTCGGCCGATGTGCAGGCGGCCTGACCGGTCGTCGGCAAAGATTTATCGCAAGGCGCTCCAAGGTTACGCAAATCGTCGTCGCGGGCCTGAAATCGGCCCGCTCGGGATTTGTCCGCTCTTTGATTTCACGCAAATCGTCGTCGCGGGCCTGAAATCGGCCCGCTCGGGATTTGCGTCAGTGAAGCGTGGCGACGGCGAAGTCGTTCTTGAAGGCCGTCGCCTCGGCCAGCTCGAAGCTGTCCGCCCGGCCCAGCTCCTCTCCGGCCGCCGAATAGACGCTGTAGGACAGGCTGCCGTCCGCCTTGACCGGCTTGACGAAGACGATCTTGTCCGAGCCCAGGGCAAGGAAATCCTGCCCCGACATGCGCCTGAGCGCCATGGCCTTGTAATTTCCAGGTGTTCTGTCCGTCATCAGTCGTTCTCCCGACCGGCGGTCCCCGGTATCCCCGGTATTCTCCGGGGCCCGTGATGGGCTTTCCTTGAGCCCGTTCTCGGGCCGAAGGGGTTCCGCATGCGCCGTTCATTATCGGAAAGAACGGTTAACCGATCCTTTCCCGGTCCGCGTATTCGCGGGGCCGGCGGCTCAGTGGACGGAAGCAGGCTCCAGGTCGTTCTGGCGCACGGCCACCTGGGCGACGGCCCGCGTGTCGGCATAGCCGAGCGGCTGCCCCAGGGCCGAGAAGATGCCGTAGGCGGCCCTGCCGTCGATCTCGATGGCCTTGACGAACGCCGTGGTGTCGGCGCCCAGGACCAAGAAGTCCTCGACCGTCAGGCCGCTGACGGGGGTCACGGACCGGTTGTCCGATGGGTTGGTGTTCATGGTCTGAAACTCCTTTCCGCACTGCGCCCCGGTCAACGGGCACGCAGGCTTCGGATTTCTTAACGGCGCCGCCTGGGGATCGGCCGGCATTCGGGCGGCGGGGGCGGATGCCGGGAACGGGGGTTGGGGCCTAGTCCTCGGGCGCGACGTCGATCGTCCTGCCGGGCTTCTTTCGGGCCCCGCCCTTTTCGATGGCTATGGTTTTGATTTCGGGTTCCGGCACGTGACGTTCAAGGTCGATGTGCAGAAGGCCGTTGTCGAGATGCGCGCGGACGATCTCGATGCCCTCGGCCAGGACGAAGCTGCGCTGGAACTGCCGCGCCGCGATGCCGCGGTGCAGGTAGATGCGCTCGGACCCGTCGTCGCGCTGCTTGCCGCGGATGACGAGCTGGTTCTCCTCGACCGTCACCGACAGGTCGTCGTCGGTGAACCCGGCGACGGCCAGGGTGATGCGCAACAGATTGTCGCCCACCTGTTCGATGTTATAGGGGGGGTAGCCCTCGCCGGACGCCTTGGCGGCCTGGTCGAGCATGCGTTCGAAATGTTCGAAACCCAAAAGCAGGGGGCTGTTGAAGGCACCGAGCCGCGACATGGGCGTTCTCCTCTGAAAGCAACGAGCGAAAACGGCCGAAGGGCCCGCAAAAACGGCAGCACCCTCCGTACTCCTTAATTTGGCAGGAAAAGGCCCCCTGTCAATGGCCGGGATCCACTGGGATCAGCCGACGAAGCGGCCCAGGCGCACCGCCGTCCCCCCCTTGTTCAGGCGCCGCGACGGCATGATCAGGACGCAGTCGTCGTGGGGTGTCGCGACCGCCTCGTCGCCGTCGTAGCCCAGCACCGTGCCCGCCTTGGCGATGACCTCGAGCCCTCGGTAATCCGCGGCGAAGCGGAAGCGGTCGGTCTTGATGGTCACGGGATGGGTGACCTCGACGATCTTCTGCCGGGGCGGCTCGGCGCCCAGGTGCGGGCCGGCGAAATCCCGATCGACGACGCCCGTGTACAGGAGGAAGCGCAGCGCCGTCTCCTTGGCCACGGTCTCCGACGACGGCTCCCAGTGCTGGCCGCATTCGACCAGCAGGGCGTCCTTGGGGCCGGCGGGGTCGCGGAAGCCCGCGTAGTCGCGCATGCGCCGCCCGGCGGCGTGGCCCTCGTCCATGACTACCAGCTCGGGCACGCCGACGCCCTCGGCCAGTCGGCGGCCCTTGTCGAGCGGCCCGGCCAGCATCAAGGCACCCGTCGCGTGCTGCATGGAATGGATGTCCAGAAGGCGGTCGACTGTGTCGATGACGGGGCGGACCTGGCGTGCGCGGGTCAGTTCCGCGGACTGCCGCGGGCCGTCCAGGGTTTCCGCGTCCCACAGGCGGTTGAAGTCCTCGTCGACGAAGCGCGACGGCAGCGGGTCCTTGGGGTCGAAGCGCGCATAGGCGGCGACGTTCATGAAGCCGAGCGTCAGCCTGCCTTTCCGCGGCCGCACGTTCAGCTTCATCAGCCAGTCGAGCGTGATCGCGCCGCAGACCTCGTTGCCGTGCACGACGGCGGCGATCATCACATGGGGTCCCGCCTCGGCGGCCGTGAAGGTGGTGACGTAGTCGACGCCGGTGTTGCCCGCCTTGTACGGGCTGATGTCGGGGGCCTGAAGCTGGACGGGGTACTCGGCGGCGGTGGGCGGCATGGCGGTCCTTGCGGGGGTGAGCGGGGGCAACATCGAACGATCAAAGCTCCCCCAGGTCAAGCCCCGCGAACGCCCCGCACCGCCTCCCGGCGGTGCCGCTTGTCGGCGGCTCGGGATTGATGCAACATGATCGGCAACACCGGGCATCCGGACCCGGATCATCAGGGAGCGCCAAACGAATGCATGTCCGTAAATCGATGATCGCGGCGGCCGCCGCCGCGTGCCTGGCCGTCGGCCTCGCCACGGCCGCCCAGGCCCAGACGATCACCATCGGGCTCGGCACCGAGCCGACCTCGATCGACCCGCACTATCACAACCTGGGCCCCAACAACCAGATCGCCCAGCACATCTTCTCCCGCCTTATCGAGCAGGATCACAAGCAGCGCCTGCTGCCCGGCCTCGCCACGGAGTGGAAGGCGGTCGACGACACGACCTGGGAGTTCAAGCTGCGCAAGGGGGTGAAGTTCCACGACGGCTCCGAGTTCAACGTGGACGACGTGCTGTTCTCCATGGAGCGCGCGGCCGCCCACCCCAACGCCAAGTCGAGCTTCAAGCTCTACTCCCACGGCGGCGAAAAGACCTATGAGCGCGTCGACGACTACACCTTCCGGGTCAAGACGCCGGCGCCCTATCCCCTGATGGCGGTCGACCTGTCCAACGTGCACATCGTGTCCGACAAGTCCAAGGGCCATTGGGAAGGCGACTTCAACAACGGCAGCCAGGCCGCCGGCACCGGGCCCTACAAGTTCGTCAGGTGGGTCAAGGGCGAGATCCTGGAGTTCGAACGGAACGAGAGCTACTGGGGCAAGAAGCCGCACTGGAAGCATGTCGTGATCAAGCCGATCAAGTCGTCGCCGTCGCGCCTGGCGGCCCTGCTGGCCGGCGACGTGGACTTCATCGACCAGGTGCCCACGATCGACGTGGCGGGCCTCAAGAAGAACCCCAAGGTCTCGCTCAGCCAGGGCATCTCCAACCGCGTCATCTACCTGCATCTGGACCAGTCCCGCGACGTCACGCCCTTCGCCAAGGGGCTCAAGGGCGAGGAGATCAAGAACCCCTTCAAGGACGTGCGCGTGCGCAAGGCGATTTCCAAGGCCATCAACCGCGACCTCATCATCGAGCGCGTGATGGAAGGCATCGCCGTGCCGGCCGGCCAGCTTCTGCCGGACGGGTTCTTCGGCGTGTCGGACAAGCTGAAGCCCGACGCCTACGATCCCAAGGGGGCGAAGAAGCTGCTGGCCGCAGCCGGCTATCCCGACGGCTTCCAGACCACCCTGCATGGTCCCAACGACCGCTACATCAACGACGCCAAGATCGCCGAGGCGGTGGCCCAGATGCTGTCGCGCGTGGGCATCAGGACGACGCCGGAAACCATGCCGAAAAGCGTCTACTTCAAGCGCGCCAAGAACGGCGGGCCGGCCAAGCCGCCCGAGTTCTCGTTCATGCTGGTCGGCTGGGGCTCGGGCACGGGCGAGGCCTCGTCGCCGCTGCGGTCGCTGCTCGCGACCTATTCCAAGGAGAAAAGCTGGGGACCGTCCAACCGCGGGCTCTATTCCAATCCCAAGATGGACGAGGTCCTGACCCAGGCCCTCGCCACGGTGGATGACGCCAAGCGGGCGGCGCTCCTGGCCAAGGCCACGGAAATCGCCCTCGGCCAGGACATGGGCCTGATCCCGCTGCACTATCAGGTCAACACCTGGGCCGCGCGCAAGGGGCTCAAGTACCTGGCGCGCACGGACGAGCGCACGGTCGCCTACGACATCGTGCCCGAGTAGGGACGCCGCCGGATCACGGGGGCGGCCGGCGATGCGCCGCCCCCGCGCCCGGCCGGGAAACGGGTCATGACCGTCTTCATCATCCGCCGGCTTCTGCAGAGCCTGATGGTCGTCGTCGTCATGTCGTTCATCGTGTTCGGCGGCGTCAACATCGTCGGCGATCCGGTGGAGATGATGGTGTCCGACGAGGCGACCCAGGAGGAGCGCGACAAGGTCATCCGCTCCATGGGCCTGGACCAGCCCTGGTACGTGCAATACGGGCGTTTCGTCGCCGGGGCCCTCGAGGGCAACCTGGGCAAGTCCTTCGTCTATGGCGAGCCGGCCCTGGAGATCATCGTCCACCGCATTCCCGCGACCTTCGAACTGGCGCTGGCGGCCCTGCTGATGGCCGTCGTCATCGGCATTCCGCTCGGCGTCTATGCGGGGCTCAGACCCGACACGCCGCTTTCCAAGACCATCATGGCGGGATCGATCCTCGGCTTCTCGCTGCCGACCTTCTGGGTCGGCCTCATGTTCATCATGATCTTCGCCGTCATGCTGGGCTGGCTGCCGTCCACCGGGCGCGGCGACACGGTGCCGCTGCTCGGCATCGACGTCAGCTTCCTCACCCTCGACGGGCTCTCGCACCTGATCCTGCCGGCGCTCAACCTGGCCTTGTTCAAGATCTCCCTGGTCATCCGCCTGACCCGCGCCGGCACGCGCGAGGTCGTGCACCAGGACTACATCAAGTTCGCGCGCGCCAAGGGGCTGAGCGACGCCCGCGTCGTCCTGGTCCACCTGATGAAGAACATCATGATCCCGGTGGTCACCGTGCTGGGCCTGGAATTCGGCGGGCTGATCGCGTTCTCGGTGGTGACGGAATCGGTCTTTGCCTGGCCCGGCATGGGCAAGCTGATCATCGACTCGATCCAGTCCCTCGACCGCCCGGTGATCGTCGCCTACCTGATGATCATCGTGCTCATCTTCGTCATCATCAACCTGGTGGTCGACGTGCTCTACTCGATCCTCGATCCCCGGGTCCGCCTGTCGGACGTGAAGTCATGAGCGACGGCGCAATCCCCCAGGCCGCGGCGCCCCGCGACGACGCGGTCGCGGTGGAAACGCCGTTCCGCCGCTTCTGCCGCGACTTCGCGGAAAGCCGGATCGCCACGGCGGCGCTTGTCGTGTTGGCGGCAATCATCCTGATCGCCCTGTTCGCGCCCTGGGTCGCGCCGACCGACCCCTACGACCTGTCGCAGGTCAGCATCCTGGACTCCAAGCTGAAGCCCGGCAGCCAGTCCATGGACGGGCTGACCTACTGGCTGGGCACGGACGGTGCCGGGCGCGACCTGGTCTCGGCGATCATCTACGGGCTGCGCATCTCGCTCGGCGTCGGCGTCATGTCGGGGGTGTTCGCGCTGTGCATCGGCACGGCGGTCGGCCTGACCGCCGCCTATTTCGGCGGCCGCGTCGACGCCTTCATCATGCGCGTG
>PFFW01000152.1 GCA_002781745.1 Rhodospirillales bacterium CG15_BIG_FIL_POST_REV_8_21_14_020_66_15 | reverse complement strand
TGCCTTGATATGCGAATCTTGATACGAAACTCGCGACGGTGCCCCGAGTTACGGGGGGTAAAAGGGTCAAGGTCTTGTGAATCTCCAGCGCGATTTGACGCGCCGACATGTCCAGGGGGCATTTTGTTCCGGCTTCTACGATACTTTTCGCTGACCAGTGCGTTCGCCTTCGTCCTTCTGGCCATCGTGCTCGCGGGCCTGTTCCACGCCCTCGGAATCCGGCAGGTGACGGAAGAAGTTCAGCGCGACAACCTGACCCTGTCCCGTGCGTTCGCCAACGCGATCTGGCCTCGGTTTTCGGACTACATAACGAAGACCGCACCCTCCACGGGCGAGGCGTTGCGCGCACGGCCGGAAACGGGCCAGATACTCGAAGTGGTCAGGGACTTGACCAGGGGACTCGATGTGGTTGCGGTCAAGATCTACCGCCTGGACGGGCTTACGGTCTTCGCCACGAAATTCGACCTGATCGGCTACGACAAGAGCAACGACCATACATTCGCCTTGACCGTGAACTCTCGAAACCCGCAGAGCGAATTCAGTTTTCGTAAGACGTTCAACGGCCTCGACGGGGTCCTGCGCGACCGCCACATTGTCGAATCCTACCTGCCGATCTGGAGCCCCGACGGGTCGGTCGAGGGTATTTTCGAACTCTACACGGATGTTTCCGCCGGGGTCGCATCGGTCATCACCCATACGACGTGGTTCTCGGCCGTGGTCATCGGGATTCTCGCTGTTCTGTACGTGGTTTTGTTCATCATCGTTCGGCGCGCCGACTTGGTCATCACCAGCCAGGCCCGCAAACTGGAAGCGGCGACGCAGTCCGCCGAACTGGCCAATCGCGCGAAAAGCCAGTTTCTTGCCAACATGAGTCACGAATTGCGGACGCCGCTGAACGCGATCCTCGGATTTTCCGAAATCATGAACGAACAGTACCTGGGGGCCATGGAAAACCCCAAGTACCGCGAGTACTCCCGCGACATCCATGTCAGCGCACGTCTGCTTCTCGAACTCATCAACGACGTGCTGGACCTGTCCCGCATCGAGGCGGGCAAGGTCTCCATCGAACGGGAACCCATTGAAGTTGACAAGATCGCCGACGAATGCGTTCGAGTCATGGAGTCCCTGGCGGCAAGAAAAGGCGTGACCTGCGGCGTCGACATCCAAGAGAGCCTGCGGCCGTTGGTTGCCGATCCCCGGGCGATCAGGCAAATCTTGCTGAATTTGCTGTCGAACGCCGTCAAGTTCACTCCCCAGGGCGGCAATGTCACGATCGCCGTCTCCGCGAACAATGCCAGGCACGTTCTTCAGGTCAGGGACACCGGCATCGGCATTCCCGGGGACAAGATAAATTCCCTCACCGACCCGTTCACCAAATTCGGCATGGAGGCCGTCGACAACCACGAGGGAATGGGCCTCGGCCTGGCTATTGTGAAGTCCCTGGTCGACCTGCATGACGGCGACATGACGATCGAAAGTGAACAAGGGGCGGGCACGATCATTACCGTGATCCTGCCCACGGCGATGGTGGCTAACTAACCAACCTCCGCGAGGCTATCGCCTCATGAACGGATTGGCGGTCCGTGCCGCGGCATGTCCCGACCGGGGGTTGCGCCGGCGTGCGGGCCCCGTGATACTTCCGGCGCCCTACTGCGCCGCCGCGCGCACGGGATAGAGGTGATCCATGAAGGCGGCCATGGCCGGAGAGCGGTAGCCGTCGCGCCGGCGGATGAACAGCGTCGTCACTCGCCCTTCGCGGGCCGGCAGGGCATGCAGGCGCACGCGGCCCCTTTCCGCCAGCTCCCGCGCGATGCCGCGCGGCAACAAGGTCACGCCGACACCCGCCGCCACGCAGCCCAGGATCGTTTCGATGGTGCCGAATTCAAGGGTGCGCAGGCCCGTCACGCCTCGCGCGGCCAGCACCTCCTCCAGCTTGCGGCGATAGGAGCAGCCGACCCGCAGGACGACGATCTTGACCTCGCCGTTTCGGGCAAGGGCGCGCAGATCCTCGACCCCCGGCGCGGTGACGGCAACCAGATCCTCGTGGAAAGCCGTCTCGGCAAGGATGTCCGGATGGTCCAGAGGGCCGCAGACAAAGGCCCCTTCGACCCGGTTCTCCAGAACGTCCTCGGTCAGTTCCGCCGTGGTACCCGTGCGGATCGCCAAGTCGACGCTTGGATGACTGCGCGCGAACCCGGTCAGGACCGGCGACAAATGCATGGCCGCCGTGGTTTCCAGGGAGCCGATGACCAGTTCGCCTCGCGGCACACCGTCGTCGGCCACGGCACGGCGCGCATCATCGATCAGCCGCGCCGCCGCCTTGGCGAAGGGCAGCAGGCGCTCGCCCGCCGGCGTCAGTCGCACGCCCCGCGAATGCCGCTCGAACAGCGCCGTTCCCAAGCCTTCCTCCAACACACGGACGCGCGCCGTCACGTTCGATTGCACGGTGTTAAGCTCAACCGCCGCCCGGTTCATGGCGCCGGTGCGGGCGACGGTCTCGAAGAGGCGGAGATCGGAAAATTCCATGTGAATCAATCTCATAATAAAAGATATAATTTTTGAATATATATCATGAATATTGATATCTTAAAAGCACGGCAACGTCGTCTCCCCGCCGCGCGCCTGGCATCCGCACCACCATCAGCGTGAAATTTTTGGTTCATCCGGTGATTCCGGAGAAGACGGTTCGGATTTTGAGGAAGAAGTATTGGTCGTCGCGGAATCCGTGGGCCATTCGCTTGATGACCTTGATCTCGTTGTTGAAGCCTTCGAGCAGGCTGGTGTGGAGCGACCATCTGGCATGGGCGACGATGCCCGGTAGGTAGGCTTGGAGCCTTTTGGCGAAGGCGACGAGCGGTTTGATGCCGCTGTCGATAGCGCGGGCGAACCAGCATTCCCAGGCGGTCCGGGCGTCCAGGATCGGCAGGTCGCGGAATCACCGGATGAACCCAAAAAAATCGGCCATCGTCCTGTCCCTTGGCCTTGAAATCAGCAGCGGAAATTCCGATATTGACAATCATTCGCAAGACAAATGATAATCATTTTCAAGATAGGCCTATCGCCGGGAACGCTCCACATGTACGTCTGCAATTGCAACGGAATCACCGAAACGGAAGTCAAGGAAGCGGTGCGCTCCGGCGCCCGGAAATGGGACGACGTGCATACGTACTTCGACTGCGCCCCCTGCTGTGGCAAATGCGAACGCGACATGGCCGATGCTATCCGCGAAGCGGACCGCGAACCCGAACCCGCCGCCGAACCCCTGTTCGGCGCGCCGGGCCTTGCCGTGGCGGGTTGACATGTTCCTGTGGCGCGCCCTCAAGCCCCAGGCCGTGCTCGCGGCCGTCAGCGCGATCTCGAAGGGCCGCGCCATCCAAGGAGGTCAGGCCACGTCGCCCAGGGACGGACGATCGGCGCCGACGGCGCCGCTGCGCTTCGCCAATCCCAGCGATCCCAACAGCCTGACCTAGATAAATCCTGTCACTTGATTAGCGGTGCCGCGGCGCGCGACGAGGTGTCTATCAGCGAAACGCAGTCGCCGCGCTTGCCGTCCCGGGCCTCGCAGGTCATGACGCCGTTCAGAAGGAAACGGCCGACGTTGGCGCATTGCACCCCCTCGACGTCGAACACCTTGAGCGTGGTCTTGCCGTCCGGCACGGGCCCGCCCTGCACTGCGATGCGGCGGGCGACAATGCCGTCCTTGTCGAAGATCACGAGGTCCAGCTTGAGATCGCTGAACGCCGCGCCCGCCTTGTTGGTCAGCACCAGATAGGCGCGGCAGGCGTTGGCGAGCGGCTCCAGCTTGTTGAGTTCCACCCCGATGCGCCCGTCCGCCGCGCGGGCATGGCCCGACGCGGCCAGCAAGATGCCCAGCACCAGGGCGGTGACGACGGTCGACCGATACAGTCCGTTCATGGCCTTACTCCCCCTCTGCCCGGCGATACGCGCAGCGACGTCCCATCATACCCGCGAACGACGTCCTGTCACAGGGGAAGGGGCGGCCAAGGCCGCCCCTATTTTGCCGGTCAGGCTTCGGCGACGATGGGATTGCCGAGGACGCCGATGCCCTCGATCTCGACCTCGACCCGGTCTCCAGCCTTCATCCAGCCCGGCGGTTTCATGGCATGGGCGACACCCGAGGGCGTGCCCGTGGCGATCACGTCGCCGGGCTCCAGGGTCATGAATTCGGATAGAATGGCGATCAGGCGCGCCACGCCGAAGATCATGTCGCCGGTGTTGGAATCCTGGCGCGTCTCGCCGTTGACCCTGGACGTAATGCGCAGGCCCGAAGCCCCCACGGGCAATTCGTCCGGCGTCACCACGACGGGGCCGAGCGGCCCGGTGCCGTCGAAGTTCTTGCCCTGGGTCCATTGCGGGGTATAGCGCTGCCAAGCGCGCACGGAAACGTCGTTGAACAGGGTGTAGCCGAACACGTGGTCCAGCGCCTTGTCCTCGGGAATGGCGCGCCCGCCACGGCCGATGACGAAGGTCAGTTCGGCCTCGTAGTCGAGCTGGTCGCACACCTTGGGCAGGATCACCGGCGCCTCTGCGGCGACCAGGGACGTCGGCAAGCGCACGAAGAGCGAAGGATATTTCGGAATGTCGTGGCCGCCCTCGCGCGCGTGCGCGGCATAGTTCAGGCCGACGCAGACGAACTTGCCGGGCGTCTCGATCGGCAGCGCCGGCCTGACGTCCTTGAGCGCCAGCATCGCCCCCTCGCCCGCCCCCTTGACCGCGGCGGCGGCGCGGGCGAGCGCTTCCGGTCCGGCCTCGATCAAGGCCAACAGGGTCTTCGGCAACGCCGGGTCGGCGGCGGCCAGGTCGATCACCCTGTCACCCTCGACGACGCCCAGGTGCGGCGCGCCGGACGCTTCGAACATCATCAGTCTCATCGGGAGGAATTCCTCTTGGAATGGTCTTTTCTGCCCATGAAAAAGCCCCCTTGCGGGGGCCTTTGTCAATATGGCGGCTGGCATCGTGCCTCCGCCCGCCCGGGATCCAGGCTGCATGTCGCCGATACGGAAGCGGTTGCGGTATTCGCACCTGCCTAGATGCCACACGAACGCCTCGGGAACGGGACCAGAATGCTTCGAAAATGCTGTTGGAACAATAAGATATCCACGTTCCGGCCGGAATAGTTGCCACCGAATTATCACATCTCATACGTGCCGATACAATGTATCGTCATTTCAGTTGCGCGTGCCAAGCAAGGTGCAACAGAGAAAAAAGCGGTTTTGTCCGACGTGCATCTGCGAGGGAAGGGCGTCATCAAGCGCCTCTCGCGCCCACTTTGCCAGTGAGGGCCGGGCGGGCGAGGAGCACCCGGGCTGCCGGTGAGCCGGCGACGCATGTCGAATCCCGCGGAACCGTATCCATGGTCTTCACGTCGAGAGAATACCTGGTCTTCTTCGTTGCCTGCGCGGTGCTGTACTTTGCGCTGCCGTACCGGTTCCGCTGGATACTGCTGCTTGCCGCGAGCTACGCATTCTACGCGGTCGGCGACGCCCAATACCTGCCGCTGTTGATCTTCGTTTCGCTGACCGCCTACGCCGCCGGGCGCCTTTTGGAAGCGGTGCGGAACGACCGGCATCGGGCGATCCTGCTCTCGGTCACGCTCGTGGCGCTGCTGGCGCCGCTGTTCGTCTACAAATACCTGTCGTTCTTCCTGGAATCGGCGAGTGGCGCCCTCATGCTGTCAGAGGGCCACCGTGCGTCGCTGGGCTTCGACATCCTGCTGCCTCTCGGCATTTCCTTCTTTACGTTCCAGGCCGTCGGCTACGTGATCGACGTCCACAAGGGCGGCGTCCCGGCGGAACGGCATGTCGGCCTGCTCAGCCTCTATATCTCGTTCTTCCCCCAACTCATCGCCGGGCCGATCGAACGCGCACGGCGGCTTCTGCCGCAGCTCCGGAGGACCGCCCGACTGGACCCGGAAGCCGTTACCTCGGGCGGCCTTCTCATCCTCTGGGGCACGTTCAAGAAGGTCGTCATCGCCGACAACCTGGCGCCCTATGTCGATACCGCCTATGCCGGGCATACGGCATACGCGGGGCTGCCGCTCCTGATCGCGACCGTATTCTTCGCCTTTCAGGTCTATTGCGATTTCTCCGCCTATGTGGATATCGCCCGGGGGTCGGCGCGCATCCTCGGAATCGAGTTGATGCGGAATTTCGACCGCCCCTACGGAGCCCGTTCCATCGGCGAATTCTGGCATCGCTGGCATATCTCGCTTTCCACCTGGTTCCGCGACTACGTCTACATTCCGCTCGGCGGCAACCGCCGGGGAATGACGATCAGGTCGCGCAATCTCGCCATCGTGTTTCTGCTAAGCGGCCTGTGGCATGGCGCGAACTGGACGTTCGTCGTCTGGGGAGGGCTCCACGGCCTCGCCCTGATCCTGTCGCAACTGACCGCAGGAATGCGCCGGCGGTTAACCGGCGCCATCGGCCTCGGCCGCCTGCCGATGACGCGCGATGTGCTCAGTCTCGTCGCGACCTTCACGTTCGTGTGCTTCGCCTGGATTTTCTTCCGCGCGAGTTCGCTCGATGACGCGTTTTACATCTCGACCCACCTGTTTACCGGCATCGCCGGACAGCTTGAAACCGGCGAGGCGATTGCCCGCGTGGTCGCCGACAGCGACGGAAGCATGGCCGAGTTCCTCGCCCTGTCAGCCGCGGTCTCCGCGCTCTTTGTCTGGCACACCCTACCCGAGGGTCTTGCCGAGAAATGGCGCACGACCCGTCCACGCTGGCAACGCTGGAGCGCCTATTACGTGATGGCGTTCGGTGTCCTGTTCTGGACTTCGGCGGACACGGACGCCTTCATCTACTTCCGGTTCTGAGCCAAATGAAACGCCTGATCCACAACCTGACTCTGTTCTTCCTGGGCCTCCTCGCGCTCTTCGTCGCGGCCAGCGTCTACTTTGAGACGCAAGTGCGCCAGACCGGCAACTTCTACCGCCAGGTCGCATGGTTCCTTGATCCGGACATCACGCCGGTCGGGCTGCTGGTCGGGGATTCGCGCATGGCGGTGAACGTCGACCCGCGGCGCCTGCCCGCCGGTTTCTACAACTTCAGCTATCCCGGCGAGACCCTGCGACAAATCTATCTGCGCGTGAAATTCGCACTCGAGACGAAACCCAGCATCCACTATCTCATCCTTGGCCTTGAGGACGTCGCCTTCTCGGAGGCGCGCGCCAGACTGCGCGACGCGACGCGGCAGATGCTGTTCGCCGATCTCGTCGATCTGACCGAAATCTATCCATCGTCGCCAAGGTTCCTGCTGCGCCATGCCGTGCTGCACTACGCTCCCCTGGTCAACGCGAACCAGCGGCGACGGACATGGGAGACGATGGTCGACGACGCGGTTCAGTTGCTCGGCGGCGACCGCAGCGCCACGCCGCCTGAAGAATTCGATTGCGGCGGCTTCAACCTCGTCAAGAAAAAGGAATGGCCGAGCCTGAGCGAAGAGGAACGCCGCCGGAAGGCACGCCGGGCGGTAGACAGGCTGCTTGGCGGATCCGTGGGCGATCCGCACATGCAGGCGGCGTTGCATGCGATCCTCGACCTCGCCGGTCGCCACGGCGTGCGGGTGATCGGTTTGCGGAATCCGGTGTCGAGGTCCTACATCAAGGCAGCCTACGCCTATTACCGCGAGGACCCTTTGGCGTCTATCGACCTGGAGGGCCTGTACGCCATGCTCGACTACGAGACGCTGTTCGCCGATCAAACAGGCTTCTTCTACAACCTGGATCATCTCAACAGTCGCGGTGCGCGTCGGTTCACGGACCGGTTGGCGAGGGACCTGTCGGAACTGGTTCCCGCCAATGCGAGCGTCGCGCCGCACCATTGCCGGAGCGCGATGGCTGCGGCCGCGCTCGCATGGCCGTACAACGACGTCGTCGCAGAGTGGCTGCGCAGGCCGGACTGCCATAACCTGCGCGGTGAATGCGACGGCCTTGGCGCAACCTCCACCGGTCTGATCGAATCGATGCAGCGGTCCCTCGACCAAGAGCCCGAGGCCGCGATGCACGAGAAGAGTCGTGGCATCGCCGCGTCGGGCAGGGCCGATCCGCCACCATTCCGTGACCCATCCGAGGGCTGAACCTTGCCTCACAACCTTGCAAAACGCAGCATTAAGGGATTCGCATGGGCCGCCAGCGAAAGCATCGGCGTGGCGGCGATCTCGTTCGTGACCTTCGTCATTCTCGCCCGCCTTCTGGAGCCGCAGGACTTCGGTGTCGTTGCCCTCGCAACGGTCTTCGTCTTCTTCTGCAACCTTTTGACAGGACACACCTTCGCCGACGCGATCGTGCAACGCCGTGACCTCGATCCAAGCCATCTCGATACCGCCTTCTGGAGCACCCTCGGCGTTGCCCTCGTGCTCATGGCGGGATGCCTGGCCGCTGCCGACCTCGCGGCCGACCTGCTCGGCGAGCCCGGGCTCGCCGACGTTCTCAAGTGGCTGTCGCTCGTTATCCCGTTGAGCGCGGTAAGCAGTGTCCAACTCGCGCTGTTCCGTCGCGACATGCGGTTCGACGCCATCGCCCGGCGCACGCTTGCCGGCCGGGGGCTCGGCGCAGGCGTGGGCATCGCGATGGCCGTCGCCGGTTACGGCATTTGGAGCCTTGTCGCGCAGCAGTTGGTTGGCCAACTGGCAACGACCATAGCCCTGATGATCGGTCCCTGGCGGCCGCGATGGCGCTTCTCGCAGGCGCGCTTCCGCGAAATGTGGGGCTTCGGCTTCTACGTGTCGTCGGCGCAGATCGTGACGGGTGCCGGCGAGCAGGCCCTCATTCTGGTGATCGGTGCCTTGTTCGGATCGACCACACTCGGCTACTTCGCCGTTGCCTGGCGCACCGTACAACTCATCAAGTCGCTCGTTTCCAGCGCGGTCTACCATGTCGGGCTAAGCGCCTTCTCCAGGCTGCAACATGACACCGTGGCTGTCTCGGGCGCCTTCCTCAAAGCGACGCGGATCAGCTGTCTGGCCGGCTTTCCGGTCGCCATCGGCATTGCGCTAGTTGCCGAGCCATTCATTCTCGCCGCCTTCGACGCCAAATGGCATGCCAGCGTGCCGCTGCTCTCGGTGCTCGCGCTGGAACTGGTCGCCGCCTCGTACGGCATGTTCCTGAGCGCGCTGTACCGGGCCATGAACCGGCCCGGCTGGTCCCTGGCCATGTCGCTTGTCTACACTCTCGCCGGGCTCGCCGGGGTCCTTGCGGCGGCGCCGTACGGCATCCAGGCGGTCGTCGCCGTCTGGGTTGGCCGCGCGCTTCTGCTGATGCCGTTCCACGTCGTCCTGGTGGCCCGCCTGCTGTCGCGCCCAGTGGCCTGGGTGTCCGGCCCTGCGGTGGCGCCGTTGGTGGCGGCGGCCTGCATGGCGGCCGGCGTCGCGCTCGTGCATCTCGCGTTGCCGCGGGACCTCCCGCCGCTGGCGGTCCTCTGCATTCTTGGCTCGATGGGCTCGGCGATCTACGTGGCGGCGATACGCCTTCTCTTCCCCGGGCTCGCCGACCTGGCGTTGCGGGCCGTTTCGATGGCAGCGTCGCCGTCCGGAAAGCCTTCCTGAACGAAAAGCCCTCTCAACCTAACCGGAACCATGCCAATGGCGCGAGTTTTCGACAAGGCCAAGCGCGATGACCTGACACGCACAGCGGCGGCGCCGACCGCACTTGCCGACTGCGCGGCCTCGGCGACCTCCATGTAGCGGGCAGTTCGGCATCCCCGACCAGCGGCTACGCCAATCCCACGTTCACCCTCGTCGCGCTTGCAGTCCGGCTCGCCGATCACCAGAGGGTGCCCGGGCACTGACGGACTCGAAGGAAGGTGGGGACTTCGCGAGCGACGGCCAAGCGCGATCCTGCACCGAGATGCGGGTGACCGGGAGCGGCCAGTCGATGCCGAGCCCCGGATCGTCGTACCGCAGGCCGCAGGCCGCCTTGGGTTCGTAGAACGCCGAGACGAGGTAGTTGATCTCGGTATCCGGCTCCAGGGTCTGGAACCCGTGTGCGAAATATTCCGGCACGTACACCATGCGCAGGAGGCGCGGCGACAACTCGATACTGATCCATTGAAGGTAGCTCGGGGAATCCGTCCTCAGGTCAACGATGACGTCGTAGATGGCGCCCCTGATGCAGCGAACGAGCTTAGCTTCGGTGTGCGGCGCCGCCTGGTAATGGAGGCCGCGCATCGTGCCGGCCACGGGATTGATCGAGGCGTTCCCCTGAACGAATTCGGTCGCGAGTCCCTGGCGGTCGAATTCGTTACGGCACCAGGCGCGCACGAAATCCCCGCGGTCGTCGCTATAGGGCTCAAGGTCGACGACAAACGCGCCGGAGAGGGGCAGTTCATGAAAAATCATGGCAGCGCCAACGGAAGTCTGAGTCGATCTGACGGGATTCCACGAGACGTCGAAGCTCCCGAAGACGCGTGTAAGGCGGCGCCAGGAACATCTCTTCGGTCAGCCCCACATGCTCGAACAAGGCCCGCAACTGGCGGGCCCCGCGATGCACGTCCCAGGCACAGCGGAAACCGGGAAGGTGGCGGCGAATCTTCTCGAACGACACGCGATAGCTGCGGTTGTCCCCCGCGGTGTCCCCGAAGGTGATCTCGCTTTCGGGAAACACTTGAGCCACGGCGTCGGCAATCTCGGAAACACGGTAGTTGTTGCTGTCGGTCCCGACATTGAATATTTCGCCGGCGACGGCGCCGCGAGGCGCATTCAGCGTCGCCTGGATCGCGTCGCAGATGTCCTCCACGTGGACGATGGGCCGCCACGGCCGTCCGTCGCTGGTCATGGCGATCCGGCGTGTCGTCCAGGCAAGGCCCGCAAGATTGTTGAGGACGATGTCGAACCGCATCCGGGGAGATACGCCGAACGCCGTCGCGTTGCGCAGGAACGTGGGGCTGAAGTCCACGTCGGCAAGCCGCATGAGATCGCGTTCGACCAATGTCTTGCAGCGGGCGTAGGCGGTCTGCGGCCTGGGCGTGGACTCCTCGTTCACCATATCGTCGCCCGCCGCCCCGTAGACGCTGCAGGAGGACGTGTAAACGAAGCGCCGAACCCCGGAAAGCTTGGCATTGCACGCGATCGCCACGGAAGCGCGGTGGTTGATCTCGTAGGTGTTCCGGACGTCATGCGCCCCCAGCGGGTCGTTCGAGAGTTCCGCCAGATGAACGACGGCGTCGATGCCTTCGAAATCCTCGGCGCACAGCGATCGCACGTCGCGGGCAAGCAGCCGCGGACGGTCCTTGCCGTCGTTGTAGAGCCATCCGGCGCGGTAATAGCCGGTGTCCAGGCCGACGACGTCAAAGCCGCCGTCGAGGAGCTTCGCCACAAGAACGCTGCCGATGTAACCCTCGGAGCCCGTGATCATGACGCGCCGCGGGACGTCTTCTGCTTCCGAGGCCTCGCGCGCGGATGGCCATAGCGTCACCAGATCATCCATGGCGCGCCTCCGTCTTTCCATAAGTTTTCGAGGACGACCTTGTCGCGAAGCGTATCCATGTTCTGCCAAAAGCCGTTGTGCCGATAGGCGGCGAGGCGACCGTCGCAGGCTATCGCCTGCAGAGGTTCGTGCTCCCAGGAGGTGTCGTCGCCCTCGATGTAGTCGATGGCCTGCGGCTCGAGCACGAAGAAGCCGCCGTTGATGAATCCACCGTCCTCGTTCGATTTCTCGCGGAAGCCGATTACCCTGGAGTCTTCCGGCAGCAGGTTGAGGATGCCGAAGCGCCCCGGCTGGCGCACGGCCGCAACCGTGGCGAGGGCGCCGCATTGGCGGTGGAACGCAATCTCGTCGGCGATGTCTATGTCCGCAACCCCGTCACCATAGGTCAGGCAGAACGGCTCTCCGTCTAGATACTGCCGGACCCGTTTGATGCGCCCGCCGGTCATCGTCGTTTCCCCCGTATCGACGAGGGTAACGCGCCAGGGCTCGACGCCGTTCCGATGGGTCTGTACGCGATCGTTGTGCAGATCGAAGGTGAGATCGGATCGCGCCAAGACGTAGTCGCGGAAGAACTGTTTGATCAATTCGCCTTTGTAGCCGCAGCAAATCACGAAATCGTTGAGCCCGTGGGCCGAATATATTTTCATGATGTGCCAAAGGATCGGACGCCCGCCGATTTCGACGAGCGGTTTCGGGCGAACCATGCTTTCCTCGCTGATTCGCGTGCCGTACCCGCCGGCGAGGATGACGACCTTCATAACGCCTCCGCGGAATTAGTCTGGGGATGGATCGCCTCGGATGCGGTATCAGGCACATTCTCGATACTCCGACGTCCGAGCAGCCGCTGGTACAGTTCGACATGGCGAACCGCGATCCGTCTCACGTCGAAGGTTTGCACCGCCTTGCTTCGAGCATTGCGGGATAGCTGAGGGCCTTCTCCCCGCCGCTCCAGGCACCACGCGATTCCGTCGGCGAGATCCTCGGCGGAAAGATCTTCCGCAAGGTAGCCGTTGACCTTGTGATCCACGATGTCCGTTTGCCCGCTGTTGTCGAAGGCCACGACCGGAACGCCGCATGCCATTGCCTCGATGGCGGTCTTGGCGCAGTTTTCCTGGACAGACGGCACGACCATCACGTCGGCGCAGGCGTACAACAGCGCCAAACTCACTTCGTCGGAGAGGCGACCGACGTAGTGCGTGTCCAGTCCGAGATCGCCGTTCCCCGATCCCGCTCCGAAAACCACGGCAATGGCGCGCTTCTTCCAACCTCTGGCGGCGAGCATTTTGAGGGCCGCCCTGAGATACTCGAATCCTTTGCGCTGGTCCGACGTGCTGTAGAGCGCGCCGAACAGGATGACACGCTTGTCAGTCGGGATCCGCCAGATCGAGCGGGCCAAAGTCTGAGCCATCGGCGTGTACCGTTCGACGTCCACGCCGTTCGGAATGACCGAAATTTCCCGGCCGAATGTCAGCGGACTAAGCCGGGCGTAGTTCGCCATCCAGTTGCTCATTGCGACGTAGGTCACATCGACGTTTCGCCAAGCCTGATGCTTGCGCCACCACTGCCAGCGTGACAGGTCGAAGGTGAACTTCGATCCGAGCTGGGGACAGGCCCCGCATTTGGCGAGGAACTTCTTGCAACCGAGCGCGTAATGGCATCCGCCGGTCAGCGGCCACATGTCGCGGAGCGTCCACACGATCGTGTATCTTGTCAGGTTCCTGAGAACGTTGATCGGGGCCGCGCCGCGCCCGGCCCAGTGAAACTGCACGATGTCAGGATTCAGGCGATCGATGATGGAACTTATGTCGAACGGCAACCACCCTACCGTCCACCACCCCGCACCGCGGTTCCTGTGGAACTTCAGCGGCAGGCGATCGAGGCGGTCACGCAATCCGTCATAGATGATCTCGTGCGATCTCGATGTCGTTACGACGGACGGATCGTCGGTGTACTTGCGCTGCACCAGCAACAACGAATCCATTCCGCCATTTCGCAACGCGACATGGAGGTTGTAGGCCCCTTTCGCCGCCCCTCCGTCGATGTCGGTCGGCGAGACATGAACAACGCGCATGGAACTGAACCTGTACCCTTCGCGATCCCTGGCTTCGCATATTCTCCACGCAGCGAGCCGCCATTTTATCGCTGCCGTCCAGGGACCAATGGTGGCTTGTCAGCATCCAGAAACCAGTGATCTTTCTGTGATGGAACGATGTTCAAGGTTAAATCCCGCAAAAGATGGGATAAAATACAACGATGTCGGGAAGCGGAATGGGAATGTATGGATTCACGTCTTTTTGAATACCTCTCTCAATAGATAGAGAATATTTGCGTCCATGATGCCATCCTATTTACGTTATCTCTTTGCGTTGTATGGAAATTTCCTATCGCTGAGTTGACTGGACCAGGAAGCAAAATGTCTCGCTCGCCTTATGTCAGCATCGTCACCCCGGTTTACAACGGAGCCACGTTTCTCGAGGAATGCATTGCAAGCGTGCTCGCACAGACCCACGGAGATTTCGAGTTCGTAATCCTTGACAACGCGAGTACCGACGAAACAGGCGAAGTGGTCCTGCGGAACGCGCAGAAAGACCGGCGCATCCGATACCACCGCAACGAAGAGACCCTGCCGATCATCGAGAACTGGAACCGAGCGCTCGAACTGATCTCGGAGGGCTCCGTGTACTGCCGCGTCCTTCATGCCGACGACACGATGCATCCCCGGTGCCTGGAGAAGTCCATCTCCGTCGGCAAGCGCCATCCGTCCGCCGGCATTATCGGATGCCTGCGGCAACGGGGCGATCAGATCCAATGCAAAGGTCTCCCACCCGACCAGGAAATCTTCCAGGGTGCCGAGATCGCCCGGCTGTTCCTGCGCCAGAAGGTTTTCGCGCTCGCACCGACGAGCAATCTCGTGCGGGCGGATCTCGTCCGCGCTCGCCGGCCATTCTATCCGAGAGAATATCTGCATGCCGATCTTGCGGCGTATTTCGAATTGCTCGACAGCTGTGACTTCGGATTCGTCCACGAAGTCCTCGCCTTTTCGCGCGTCCACGAGGGCTCCATTACGGCGACGGTTGCGGAACGGAATCAGACGATCCTTAAGGAATGGCTCCTGATGCTACAGCGCTACGGACCCCGCTACTTCCCGCCCTTGGAATTGGCCGCGGTCGAACGCAGCTTCCTGCATCGTTATTACCGCAACCTGATCCGGGCCTTCGTCACAGGCCGCGGTCGGTCGTTCTTCGAGTACCATCTCGCCGGGCTTGGAGAAGCCCGCCGCAGGCCGGGCCCGGTCGACCTGTTATTGGCCGTGGGGGCGGAGGTCGCCACGTCAATCGCGCATCCCCATAAACTGGTGCAGCATCTAAGGACCGCTCGAAAACACGCCCGTTAGAGACAAGTATTATCCCGTCAAGGCGGCGCCGTGCTCTCGAGCCCGGCCTTCCCCACCCGCGCCGAAAAGCTGATCCTGTTCCCGTCGCAGCCGGTCGATGGTACGTCCCGCCGGCAATTCGACGTCGCCATAGCGGAGCACCGTGTCCCTGCCGACGTCGCGTCTCAGGCGGCATCCGCCGGCAATCCCCATCGGCAGGAGGCGGTCGCGTCGGACGACGTCGGCATTCTCGCAGAGGCCGTAGGTCATGTAATAGCCAATTCCGTCGAGAACGGCGCCGGCCTGCAGATCGGTCTTGGCGGCGGCAACGACCTCGACCATCGGCGGCCCCTCGGGCGCGATGGCGGCGTCCTCGAACAGGACCGCACGTGCGATCGTGGTCGGGACTTCGAAATGACACAGGTGGTAAGGGGTGTAAAAGCAGTAGAGCGGACCTTTCCCCAGCTTGTAGAGATCGAGATAACGACGTTGGGTCGGATGATCGATCGTGCCCAATACGAACACTCCGGGGCCTGGCTCGGCGCCGACGACGTAATCGACGATACCCGGACCGTCAATGAAGTTCGCCGCAGGGAGTTCTCCGACGGCCTCACGAATGGGCGTGCCTGGCGCCACGGCGGGACCGAACATGCCGCGCTGTCCGACATGCATCCCGGTTGCATTCGCGACGATCGCCTGTTCGAAGGAGATCTTGGTGCCGTCCGCGAAGGAGGTGACCATGTGCGCCTGTTGTCGCCACTTGCGGGCGAATTCCTCCTGGGTCGTCGGATTGCGGTAGGGATCGTGGAGTCCCTTGATGTTGCCGCAAAGCACCGGCCGCACGCCGATGCCGCATACGAAACGGTAGAGGTTCATCTGAACCCCGGGCTGGTCGCCATCGACGTTCGAATAGACGACTCCCGCCCTGTCGGCGCGGCTCTTCAACAGGGGACCGACGGTTCCGTCGAGTTCGGCGTTCATCAACACCACGTGCTTGCCGCCGGTGATCGCGGCGCAGACCGCGTCGGCCGCGTAATGGATGGAACCGGTGACCTCGAGGATGACGTCGATCCCGTGCGCCGAGCACAGTAGCCGCCAATCCTCGGTGATCGCCGGCCGCCCCGCTGCGATCGCCGCATCGAGGCCGGTCGCGTCATCAACTCGGCGCGGCTCGGCCTCCCCCGCTTCAAGGTAGGCGCGCCGCGCGGTCTCGAGGGTGCGGTTGGCGATCGCGGACAGGCGCATGCCCGGCACCGCAGTCGCGATCTGCAACGCAATGCCGCGGCCCATGAAACCCGCGCCGATCATTCCGACGCGGATCGGCTCGCCCCTGGCTTCGCGTTCCGCCAATGCCCGGTCGACAAGGATCATGGGGCGATTATATACGCGGCCCGGCCGTCGCCCTTATGACCAAACGGTGTCGAAATCCGCTTTCAGGCGACGACCGCCACAGTTCGATCAACCGCAATGCCCCGATCGAATTGGCGAAGCAAAGGCGATCGCCGCCTCGCCCGCACCGTCAATGCGTGTCGGGTCTGCCGTCACGCTGGTGGCCCGCGCAAAAACCGCCCTAGCCGCGTATGGTTGAGGCGTTGATTTTTATTGGCGCGGGCCCCCGCAACCATCTTTGCTTACGCCGCAATCGGGCGCCTTTACGCAGTTGACCATAAGGACCGAGGGCTTGCCGGCCCCGCTCACATAAGTTTGAAAACTCGTCAGGTGAAAAAGTCTCGGCGGGATACTAGGGTAGGAAAAAAATCTAACCAAACCCGACGGATATGACCTGAGTGTCGACAGGCAGTCCCCCATCAGCCTAACGCGAGGCGATGCCCCGCGCGACGGCGAGCAGAACAGCCAAGGGGTGCTGAATGACGAATGACCTGAGGGTCCTGATCGTCGACGACGACGTCGACTTTGCGGAAATGCTGTCCGAACAACTGAAGCGGCACGAGCGGCTCGATACTGAACTCTGCTTTACCGGCGAAGACGCGTTGGGCGCCGTCCGCAGATCCAGATACGGCGTGATCATCCTCGACGTCGGCCTGCCCGACATGGACGGTCGCGAGGTCTGTCGGCTGATGCGCCGCGAAAACGTGACGTCCCAGATCATCATGCTGACAGGTGCGAGTTCCGACGCGGACACCATCCTGGGCCTTGACGCGGGCGCGAACGACTACGTGACCAAGCCCTTCCGTCTGGAGGTCCTGTTGGCGCGCCTTCGGGTCCAGTTCCGCCAGCACGAACGAACGGACGGCGCGACGTTGAGGATCGGACCTTTTCACTTCAATCCGTCCTCGCGCGTGATGATTCGCGACGACACGGGGGATAAAATCTACCTGACCGACAAGGAAACGATGATTCTGAAGGTTCTCTACCATGCCCGCGGCAAGGTGATCTCTAGAAGCCATCTCATGAAAAGCATTTGGGGATATTCATCGGCCTCCCGCAGCCACACGCTTGAAACCCACATCTACCGCTTGAGACAGAAGTTCGAAGCGAACAGCAAAAGCCCAAGATACCTGGTCACCCACGGAGGCGGCTACATGTTGGATCTGTAACGTATTCCCCGTCCCCCGAGTTCACGAGAAAGCGAGACGCGGGATTGCCCCGTGTCGATCTTCGCGGCACCGAATCAACGGCGGCGTGCCTGCAACGCCTCCTGCACCGAATGAAGTTGTCGCTCGACGGAAATATCGACGATCGACGTGACCTCCAGATCGCGGTCCTCGTAAACCGAGCACTCCGCCTTGGGAAACCTGATCCCCCAGTCGTGGACGGCCGCATCGCGGCGACGCAGCAAGACCTCGATTTGCGGGCGGAACAACCGCAGCATGTTCGTGATCCAGATGTTCGCCGGCCAGGAAGGCAGAGCCTGATCGACGGAGAAGCGGTCCAGGAGGCCGATCACCGTCTCGGCATCGTACCACACCTCGCCCGTCACCCACCGGTTGGTCGTGAACAGGCGCTGCGGCATGCCTTCCCGGTTCATCGACACGGCCACCAGGTGCGTCAAGGCGTCGTCCGGGTCCTTGGGCTTTTTAAAATCCACGACAGGCGCCGGTTTGGTCCCCTTCGGCATGCCTTTGGGGCGAAGGAACGCATGAAAATGGCCGTGTTCCGCGCCCCACTTGTTGGCCCGGTTTTCCGGTGGATGCGCGTGGTAGTAATACTGCGAATGGCTGTCCCAGTCGTATACGTCACCCGTGGGGTAGTGGTCCCATTCGTAGAATTCGCCCGCCCCCTTGAGAACCTCCCCGACCACGTTTGCTTCGGATTTTCCAAGCACCCTGTAGCACTCGAGAATGTCGGCTCCGGCCGCTTCCATGATTTCCAGCCGTTCCAGGGAAAGGGCGCCGAAATCGATCGTAACCGGGTCGTTTGCCGCCAATGGTTTGCTGGGTGTTTCGCTCATGGGTCCGGGCAGTTTCAACGGCGAGTGTCGACGGCCTCCTGCCCACGACGGGGCGCGTTATCGGCGGTCGCGAGAAAACGCCGCGGCGCCTGGCCGCGGCGTTCTCCCGCAGGAGGATGAAGTCGATCGGCTTACGATCCTATCACTTCTTCTTGGCCGCGCACGGATTGCAGGGATTGCCGGCCTTCTTCTTCGCCGCGCAGGGATTGCAGGGATTGCCTGCCTTCTTCTTCGCCGCGCAGGGATTGCACGGATTGCCGGCCTTCTTCTTCGCCGCGCAGGGATTGCAGGCCGCAAGCTGCACCAGCCCACCCTGGGCCGTATCCTTGGCCTTCGCCTCAGGCAGGTCGGCGAGCGTCACCGCACCGGCAAGCGCAGCGATCGACGCTGCGGTCAGTGTTTTCTTCAGCATTAGTTATTCTCCCGTTAGAAGTTGCGGGTCATCCGACCCGGGTCCACTCAGGACTTTCGAGGGTGAATATAAGTCTGGATTGGTCGTTCAGGAATCAAACCTGCATCACTCTTGCGTGAACCCAGGACAAGCTTGCGGCGCCTTGACCGCGCCACCGCGGGCACCGCCGAATGCCCCGCGGCGGCGCGACCAAGGCGTGCGTCGAACAGGCCGGATTCAGCCCTCAACGACAATGCGGTAATTCGGCGTCGGATTGAGGGGACAGGAATAGAGATACTCCCCAGGCTTCAATGTAACCTTGTAGTCCTTCGTGGTACCCGGCGCCAGCCCGCCTCCCGAAACGCTGGTCTTCGTCGCCTTATGCAGCGGATTGAGCCAATTGTAGTCATGCTCCCGAATCCAGAACCCCAAGTCGTAGGGGACGTTCTTGTTCGTCACGCGGAAAACGTACTCGCCCGGCTTCAGGCGAAGCACCTTCGCCTTGGCAAGACGTTCGGTTGCCGTCTTCGCGTTGATACTTTCGCAGTCCGCCGATGCCTGGGACTTGAACCCGAGGTCGCCTCCTTCGGTCTCAACGAACTGACACGGCGTTTGCGTCAGGGTGATGATCTCGGCGGCCAGGACCGGTGTGCCGAACAAATTGAGAACCGTTCCGGCGATCACAAGCAGGCCGGCCTTCAGGTGAAACGTCGTCATTGGATGCTCTCTCCTTACGTTTCGGCGCGCCTCGCCCACCCGGACGCCGCACTGTGGAAATCGCGGCAAGACCTCTCTCGAAACCGCGATGGGCTGCAATTCTTCCGCCCGCGGCCGTCTTGGGGCAAATCAACCTGGCGTCAAAGATGCGTGAGCGCGACATACTCGTTTCATCCGTGGCGCCGAAAACACTGCGAATCTCGGACCTCCGGTTCAAGTTCCGGTCACAATATTCTGAACGATCGCCCCATATCCTGACAGGAATTCATGTGGTTAATAAACCGCCTGATTTTAACAAGGGATTCCCATTCATGACACGCACTCGGATTTTTATCGGCGCGCTCGTTGCCGCCTTGGCGATTTCCAGCCATGCAAAAGCCGCCGGCGACGCGGCGAAGGGAGAGAAGGTGTTTCGCAAATGCGCGGCCTGCCATTCCCTCGAAGCCGGAAAAATCAAGGTCGGCCCGCCGCTTGATGACCTGTTCGGACGAAAATCAGGATCGATCGAGGGCTTCCGCTATTCGAAGGCCATGAAATCGGCAGGCATCGTTTGGACCCCGGATACGCTCGACCGGTATCTGGCGGCGCCGCGCGAGGTCGTTCCGGGAAACCGCATGCCGTTTCCCGGCCTGAGCAAAGAGCGCGACCGGGCCGACTTGATTGCCTTCCTGCTCAAGACGCTTGCCGCGCGGTAGAACCCGGAGATGGCCAAAAAATCTGGTTCGGCGCTGAAGGAAGCGTTCTCGCGGCCCCATTTACGACGTAACGTCATCGTTGCGCTTGTCGTCGGCACGGCCTTGAACGCGATCAACCAAGGCGACGCTCTCCTCGCGGGAGAGGGCATAGATATCCTCAAAGCGTGTCTGACTTATTGCGTGCCGTTCTTTGTCGCCACCTACGGCGCATATGGCTCGCTTCGCGGATAGGCACGCGGCACGGCGCTCTAACCGCGAACCTCGGCAAAAAAGCCGCCCGGGGGAGTAGGCCCGGGCGGCAGTTTTTCTTGAAAGGAGAACCAGGCGCAAGAGAACCTGGATCATGTCGATCCTTCAAGAAGATGGGCGGAACATCCTTTTATGCGGCCTTGGTCCATCTGGCCTGAGAGAAAGCCTCATCCAACGGCGTCTCGGTGATGTGATTGGTGAAGTTCGATAACGTCTTGAACCCGACAGCCAACACGACTTCCAGCACCTGTGCCGGGGAATAGCCCGCCGCAAAGAACTGATTGATGTCGTCGTCGCTCACGTTGCCGCGCTTGGCGTTGACGGCGACCGCGAACTGCCGGAGCGCTTCCAGTTTAGAGTCGTTGATCGCCACGCCGTCACGGATCGCGCCGACGACTTCCTGTGGAACCTGCTGCATGCCCGCGATGACGGAATGCGCGGCGACACAGTACGTGCACCCGTTCTCCGAACTGATCGCCAGGAGAACGGTCTGCCGTTCAGTGGGGGAAAAAGACGTTTCCTCGAAGAGCCCCGCCAGCGTTCGATAAGCCTTCGCCAAGGCAGGCGCCTCCGCCATGACGCCCAGAAGATTGGGGATAAACCCGAAGTTTTTCCGCACTCCCTCCAGCACTTCCTTGGCGGCCGCCGGGGCGGACTCTATTGAATGGACCTTGTAGGTCATGGTTTCTCCTTCGGGTTGGTAATAGCCATGCGATCAATGTGGAACGAACGTTCCAAACTTCGCAAAAAAAATCAATCCAAACGCGCCATCGCATCGGTCACGATTGATTGAAGAAGAGCAGGCTCCGGCCGGCTCCGGGTCAGGACGACGATGCCGATCGCGGTGGCGAGCAAGCCTCTCGCCGCCCTTGCCGGCTGAACGTGGGCCCCGATCTCCCCAGATTGCTTGCCTTTCTTGATCATCTTCAAAAAGAAGGTCTCGACCCCCCGTTGGGACTCGGCGACGACGTCACGGATCTCTTCGTCATGGGAGGCGAGTTCCAGGGCAGTGTTGGTCAGCAGACACGCCCGGCCGGGACGTCCATGCGGCACGCTCAGGGCGAAAAAGTTGAGCATTGCGCGGATGGCCTCACGCGGCTGAAGCCTCTCTTCCAGTTTGGCCAGCGCGTCCTTCCGAATCCAATCGTCATAGGCACGAAGCGCCATCAAAAAGAGTTCGCGCTTGCCGCCGTAGGTCGCGTAGATGCTGCCCCGGTTGATTCCCATGGCATCGACGAGGTTCTGCATCGAGGTCGCTTCGTACCCCTGATCCCAAAAGAGCTGTATGGCCTTATCGAGGGTCTCCTCGATATCGAACTGCTTTTCCCAAGGCATAGGCGATCCGCAAAATCGAAGGGGGTTAGCGGTGTGGTTTTGTAATTTAAAATTAATAAAGACACCAGATGGCGATCGCAACAGCACATGATTTCACGTCGGCGTGCGAACGATTCAACTTTTTTGAACGGACGTTATTTACATACACCTATATGACCAATGTCTAGCTTGCGGCAAATTAGATTTCACGAAAATGTGAGGACGCGCGACCAAGATGCCGAATCTCGCAGGATCGCACCGAACGACGGGGGAATTCGCCTTCGATATTTTCCAGGCCCTGGGCCACGCGTTTTCTCGCTTCGGCTCGCACACAGGGCCCACATCATCGAGCACCAAGAGAACATCACAAGGAGTTGATTAGCGTTTTTTCTAACATACCACTGTAGTCGGATTATGGAACGAACGTTCAAGATTCGTCCAGTCAAGGGTCGGTGGCCGTTTCAATCTCTAATCGGGGAAGATAATGAAAAACCTTCGTATTAGCGTCCGCCTTGCACTCGGCTTCGCATCGGTCCTTGTCTTGACACTGGCGCTCGGAATTCTCTGCGTCCTCGACGCGCGCGTTCTGGGTGGTCTCACGGACAAGCTTTACAAACATCCGCTGACGGTCAGTACCGCCGCTCTGTCGGCGAACGGCAATATCGTCGCCATGCACCGGTCCATGAAGGATGTCGCCTTGGCCAAGGACAATGCCGGGATCGACGCGGCAGCCGCCCGCGTGGCGGAACTCGAAAAGCTCGTACTTGCCGATTTCGACATCTTGCGTGAACGGTTCCTGGGCGATCCAGCCATGGTTGCGGACGCGCGCAGCGCTGTCGTCGATTGGAAGCCCATCCGCGACGAGGTCATCGAGTTCATGAAAAACGACAAGAGGGCGGAGGCCGCCGCCATCACGAAGGCGAAAGGCGCCGCCCAGGTGAAGCTGATCAGCGACCGAATGGATGCGCTCATTTCGTTCGCGCGAAGCAAGGCCGACGAGTTTCATCAGAACGCCATGAAGAAATTGTCTGAGATCACCCTGGTCATATCCGCGTTCCTGGTTGGCGCATTGCTTACGGGGGCGGCCTTCGCCTTCGCCATCTCCCGCGGCATTACCAATCCGATCACTGCCCTGTGCGGTGTCATGGCCCACCTCGCACAGGGAAAGCTGGAAACTGAAGTGACCGGCTGCGAGCGAAAGGACGAGATCGGCGATATGGCCAAGGCCGTCGAGGTGTTCAAGGACAACGCCGTGAACATGAAGCGCCTTGAGCGGGAACAGGAAGAAGCCAAAGCCCGAGCCGAGGTGGAGAAGCGCGAAACCATGAACCGCATGGCCGAATCGTTCGAAGCCTCCGTCGGGAAGGTTGTCGAGAGCGTTTCCGCGGCTGCCGCGCAACTTAACGCGTCGTCCAAGACGATGTCCTCCGCCGCGGAACGCGCAGCGAGCCAGTCTTCCGCCGTCGCAGCGGCCTCTGAACAGGCCGCGGCCAACGTCCAGACCGTGGCGTCGGCGGCAGAGGAATTGGCAAGTTCCATCAGCGAGATCAGCCGCCAAGTCACGGAGTCTACGAAGATCGCAGGCGACGCAGTCGTCGAGGCGAAACGCAGCAACGACATGGTCAACGGCCTAAGCGAGGCCGCGAAGAAGGTAGGTACCGTCGTCAACCTGATCACCGACATCGCGGAGCAGACGAACCTGCTGGCGCTGAACGCGACCATCGAAGCCGCCCGTGCCGGTGACGCCGGCAAGGGATTCGCCGTCGTGGCGTCGGAGGTCAAGAACCTGGCCAATCAGACCGCCCGTGCAACCGATGAGATCGCCTCACAAATTGCCGATATCCAATCCGCAACGATGGAGTCGGCCCAGGCGATCAGCGGCATAAGCGAGACGATCCACCGGATCAGCGAGATCGCCGCGGCGATCTCCGCCGCGGTCGAAGAACAGGGAGCGGCCACCTCGGAAATCGCACGCAATGTCGAGCAGGCGGCAACAGGCACGCAGGAGGTGTCCGAAAATATCTCCGGCGTGACGTCTTCGGTCGGCGAAACCGAGTCCGCTGCCGACCAGGTGAACGAGGCGGCGGGCAGCCTCGGCACCCAGTCAACCCTGCTGAAGGAAGAGGTTGCGAGGTTCCTGGAACAGGTGCGCGCCGCCTGAGAATGGCGGCGCTCAAGCGGCGGGCCGGGCATCCGCGCCGGCCCGTCAGCCGGCTTTTATGCGACATCGCACCTGCTTCGCTGAGTGGACTCGGCTGTTCACGGTAATTTGAGACAAATGATTATGGAACGTTCGTTCAAGTGCTCCTAATGTCCCTCCTACGGGGTTATGCGGGAGCCGGCACGACAACAATGAACGCCAGGCACCACAACTACAGAAACGGGAGGGAGGGGGACGTCGTGTGTACCGCTCGTGCTCGCACTCATTCGACATCCAGGGCTGACCCTTCGGCTTGGCGGGGACACGCGGGACTGGCAAATGAATGACGCCATAAACAGGTTTTCGATCCTCGCATTGGGGCTTCTTTTCGGCATTGTCGTCTGGATCGGAAGCGCCGCCTATGACTGTTACGTCCTGCAAATCGGAACGTTCCTGGAATGCCTGATCGCCGCGCCCGAGCCGAGGCTCGAAATCCGAGTGACGGCGGTACTGACCGGATTACTGGTGGGCATCGGCGGCCAATTCTTCACTAACAGGATGCTTGCCAGCCAACGCATGAAGGCGTTGTTCGAACACTCGAATGACGGCCAGATCCTTCTCGAACCGGATTCGGGCAGGATATTGGAAGTGAACCGACGCATCGTCGATTTCCTGGGTTACGAGCGGAGCGAAATTCTGACGATGACGCTCGCCGATTTTCACCCACACGACATAACGACGGCTACCGAGTTCCTGAACAGGGTCCTGTGCGACGGCACGGGCATGGAAGACGGCGTCTCGTGCCGCAGGAAGGACGGCACGTTGATGCCGGCGGAGGTTTCCGCAAAAGCGTTTCAGGACGGTGGCCGCCGATACGTTGTCGTCAGCCTGCGGAACATCTCCAAACGGGTTCTCGCCCAGCAGGAACGGGAAATGGCCTTGCGGGAGGCGCAGATCGCCAACAGAGCCAAATCCGACTTCCTGGCGATCATGAGCCATGAATTGCGCACGCCCTTGAACGCGGTTCTCGGTTTTTCCGAGATGATCGCCCGCGAACAGCTGGGGCCGATAGCGGTCGCGGCCTACCGCGACTATGGCGGCTACATTCATCACGCGGGGAAGCATCTGCTCGGGATCATCAATGACATTCTCGATCTCGCCCGGCTCGAACGGGGAAAGGATCCGTTGGCCCCGGAATGGACCGACCTGTGCGCCACATGCGAAACCATCGTTCAGATGTTTACGCCCGCAGCCGACGAGGCGGGCGTCATTTTGACCTACGAATGCGAGGAAAGCGGGCCCGGATACTGGATTGATGAACGGAAGGTCAAACAGATCATCACAAATCTGATCTCCAACAGCATCAAGTTCACTCCGGACGGCGGTCGCATAACGGTCATCCAAAGAACGATCTCGGAAAGCGAGCACGTCATCGAGGTCCTGGACACGGGCAAGGGCATGTCACAGGAACAGATCGAGAATTCCTTTAAACCCTTTGCCGCCCCCTGCGGAGCCAGTCCGCTGAGACGCGGGACGAGCGGCGCCGGCATCGGCCTGGGCCTGCCGCTATCGCGCCAGCTGACCGAAATGCTTGGGGGGGCTCTGGAGATCGAAAGTGAGATCGGCCGGGGAACCAAGGTATCGGTCCGCCTTCCGATCGAGAAGCGGGAGGTCGCGCCGCAACGCGCCCATCTGACGAACTAGGCCGGGCCCCAGGCCCATTAGGTGTCCAGCCCCCGGCCACCGAGGCTTGTTCCGGCCGATCCTACGAAAGGACAATCCATGCGACTGATAGTGCCCATTGCCTTCGTGCTGTTCCTGGCGTTTCCGTTGTCCGAAACGCGCGCGGAGACCGCGACGCCCTATTCCGGCACCCGGGTGATCAATACGGGGATGGCGTTCGATGCCTTCGAGGCTCGCTTGCTGGAATCCATCGGCCGACACAAGATGGGCCTGGTCGCCCAGGCCTGTGCCGACTGCGGCGCCAAGGCCGCCTTGAACAAGGTCATCCCGAAAAACCGGGTCTATATGATCTTCCACCCGCGCTTCGCCGTGCGCATGCTGGAGGCCAGCGTCGCCTCCGGGATCGAGGCCCCGTTGCGGCTATACTTAACGGAGGCGCAGGACGGTACTGCGATTCTGACTTTTCGCCTGCCCAGTCATGTGTTCGGTGCGTATCAGGTGCCCGCGCTCGACGTCCTGGGTAAGGAATTGGACGACGTATTCGCCAGGATCGTCGAGACCGCAAGGAAATGACGCCGACGGCAACGAAGGCTGATCCGGCGCCGCTGTCCGATCCACTCCACCGTCGGGCGCAGCCGCCGTGGCTGGGCGCGGGGCTGGCCGCGTCGGCCCTCCTCCTGGTTCTTGCCGCAAGGTACGGCGAGGACACGGCCTTGCTGGGCTTGATCGGCATCGTTCTCGGGATCGCGTTGTACCACGGCGCCCTGGGCTTCACGGGCGCCTACCGCCGCCTCTTCACCACCGGCGACGTCTCAGGCGTCATGGTCCAACTGGTGATGCTCGCGGTCGCCTCGATACTGTTCGCACCGGTTCTTGCCGAAGGCCAGGCGTTCGGCCGGTCGGTATCCGGCGCCGTGGCGCCGGTCGGCGTTTCGATGGTTCTCGGTGCCTTCCTGTTCGGCATCGGCATGCAGCTGGGCGGCGGCTGCGGCTCGGGAACCCTGTTCACCGTCGGCGGCGGCGATACGCGGATGATCGTCACCCTGGCTTTTTTCTGTCTCGGCGGATTCTGGGGAAGCCTGGACCTGGCCGGGTGGCGGACGCTACCCGAAGTTCCCGGGATTTCCCTGGGCCAGATTTGGGGGTACGGTCCCGCCCTCGCCGTCCAGCTTGCCGTTCTCGGTTTCGCCTATCTGTTGCTTAAAAGGCTTGGGCGCGACGGAGACCGCCCCTTGTGGCCGTCCGGCGGATTCAAGCTGCGAAGTCTGTTTTTCGGACCATGGCCGCTATTGTTTGCGGGAACCGTCCTGGCCGTCCTCAATTGGGGAACGTTGGTAACGGCCGGGCACCCATGGTCCATCACCTGGGGGTTTACCCTGTGGGGCGCCAAGGCGGCAACCTTGGTCGGCTGGGATCCGGCCACCAGCGGGTTCTGGACCGGCGGATTCCAGGCTCGCGCCCTGGCGGCGCCGGTGCTGTCCGACACCACGTCGGTGATGGACCTCGGAATTGTCGCCGGCGCGTTGCTCGCCGCCGGCGCGGCGGGCCGCATGGCGCCTTCAATTGGCATTCCCCCGAAGCATCTGCTCGCTTCGGTCATCGGCGGCCTGATGCTCGGGTACGGCGCGCGCCTCGCCTACGGCTGTAACATCGGCGCATTCTTTTCCGGCGTGGCATCGACCAGCCTGCACGGCTGGGTGTGGATTCTTGCGGCGCTGCCGGGCAATTGGCTCGGCGTCAAGCTGCGCCCTTATTTCGGGCTGTCGTCATGACGTCGGGTGAAATCCCGCTCCGCCCCACTATTCGGTGACGATCCTCCGGCCTTCGTGGAAGGCGTGATAGACGAAGGCGAAGGTAACGTCATAGACCTCGTCGACCAGTTGGCCGTTCGATCGCCGCTGTACGACGACGTTCCCGACCTCCCGACCCCGCGTCATGTCCGGATGATCGAGCGCTGACGACTGTCCCTCGCGCCAGTTCAGAACCAATTCCCCGTCCTCGATTCGGCCCTTCTCACGCAAGAGCGGAAGCGACCAGGCCTTGTCGCCGACCACGACGACCCGGACCATCGGTTCGATATAGCCAGGAAACGGTCCGGAAAAGAACTCGTAGGGCACCGTTCTGGAATCGTAGAAGGCATAGGGATTGCGGCCGTAGTCCCGCCTCCCCTCGTCGTTCGGAACGAGGACCACGCCTTTCGGCGCCCGGGCCTTGAACTCGGCGAAGGATTCCAGGCGAGACGGGATCGCCTTCAGGCTTTGTCCCGTCAGTTCGCCGACAATGGCTTCACCCAGAAACTGCTGCCACCAGCTTTCGGTCATCCGGTCGTACATCACCATGTCGGAGTGGCGCAGCTTGCCCGTGGTGCCGAAGGTCGTAACGCGCTCCCCGATCCTCCGCTCGAACACGACGGCCGAGTTGCAGAGCGGGCAATAGGTGACGAGGACCGGCACGCCGGCAATCGTGTCGTTGACGATCTCGTGCCACATCAGGACGCGGAGGGGATAGGCCCTGGCCTCGCCGTTCACGACGACACCGATCACGGGCTCATATCCCTTCAGGCCGCGAACGCTTTTGACCGAAACGAACCTCGGCTCGTCGATGGACGGGATGCCGTCCTTCGGCGGACCGCCGGAAAATATCTCCCCGAGATCGACCGACGACTTTCCGAAATCCGTCCTCGGCCATTCTTCCTGCCAGGAAGCAGGGCCGGGAAACGCGGCGCTTTGCGTGGCGGTCAGCAGAACCGCAGCGAACAAAATCGGGAACACTCTCAACATTGGAACACTCCGCCCGTGAACGTGCGCCGTGCGGTCGCGCATCCGGCTATCGGCATATTGTGCACGAACGGGCACCTCACCGGTGATCACTTCATGTTGAGTTTGGAACGAACGGTTCTTACTTGGACAATGCCGCATCGATCAGCCGGTACGCGGCGGGCGAATCCCAGTCCGCGGGTCCGTCCATGTATCCGATGACTCGGGTTTTGCGGTCGGTCAGAAACGTCAACGGCAGGCCGTGTATCCATCCGTATTCCTTGATCGCCGCACCGTCGGGATCGACATAGACGGGCAGGTTCCGGATTTCGCGCTGGCGATAGAACGCGGCCGCCACATCGGCGCCCCCTTCGTCCTCGGAAACCGCCACGACCCGCAGGCCCCGCCCGGCATATCTGGCCTGCAGCCGGTCGAGTTGGGGCATTTCCCATACGCACGGCGCGCACCACGTCGCCCAGAAATTGAGGAGAACCGCCTCGCCGTAAAAGCTGAGCGCGTTTACGCCCCGGCCTTGCCCATCCCGGAACCCGGCCAGAGGCGCGGGGCGCGCTTGGTCGAAACAAATGAATGGCTTGAGGCGGCCTTGAAGCGTCGGGGCCATCGCGCCGCGCGCCGCAACGGGCAGCGCGCATAATCCAAGTAGTCCGCCGATACCAAGAGCGCAAATACGCCGGCCGGCGTCGATCGGCAGAGTGCTGGCGTGCTTGCTCATGACGCACCATGGATATTGCGGGCACGCACCGGCCACAATTCACGATCCGTTGATGCATAAACGCAAAGGTTGCCACGACCGAAGAATACCGGCATCAATCGTTGCAATGTTTTGGCCCCTGTTTGCCATCAATTTCGATTAAATCACGACGCAAGGAAATCCCATGACGCTGCAAACGGTCTCCGCCCTGACCTTCGATACGGGCGGCACGGTCCTGGATTGGCATACCGGTTTCAGGACCGCGTTCGAAAACGTCGGCAACAAGCACGGCATCGCCAAGGACTGGCGCGCCATCACCAACGAGCTGCGCCGTCGTTCGTTGAAGGCCATGCTCAAACTGGGCGAACACGAACCGCCCGCCTATACCTTCGACGGCGCCCATCGCGCGGCGGTCGAAGCACTGGTAAAGGAACACGGCCTATCGGCGTTCACCGAAGACGACATAAGGGCCATAGCCTACGATGCGCCCCACAACTTCAAGGCCTGGCCGGACTTTCCAGAGGCGCTGCCCAAACTTCGAAGCAGGTTCATCGTCGCTTCGTTTACCATCCTGAGTTATCGCCTGATCATCGACACTGCCAAACGAAACGGCCTGTCGTGGGACGCCGTGTTTTCCTGCGAAGGGATCGGCAAGTATAAGATCCTGCCCGAATCCTATCTTACGGTCGCCGAATATCTGCAACTCGATCCTGGGCAGGTCTGCATGGTGGCCTGCCACAACTTCGATCTGGATGCGGCCAAGGCCGTCGGGTTCAAGACCGCCTTCGTCCGGCGGCCCGACGAATGGGGCCATGAAACCCCGCCCGACCCGGACCCGAACCCGCATCACGACATCATCGTCGACAGCTTCCCCGAACTGGTCGAGGCGCTGACCGGCAACGCGTGACCATCACTTAGAGCGTCCCCTTCCCGCGCGAGCCTTGCACCGCTGCCGATCAAACGGTTTTTTCACTCTAATTCACGGCAATTTGACGTGAGTTGACGGCAATGTGTGTTCCATACCGACGCGCGACACGACTAGCCTATGGGGTGTTTCAACCGATCGTTCCAAACAGGGAACCCAAACGATGCGCCAACTCTCGAGCGGTCTTGCCGCCGCCTTCCTAGCCGTCACCGTCTCCGGAACCGCCTTCGCCGAAACCATCAAGGTCGAGGCGGTGATGCATCCGACGCAAACCATCAAGTACGACTTCAAAGACCGCCCCCATTTCGTTCTGTTCGTCCAGCGCGAGGGCAAATCGGAAGGATCCGGACGACTCGCCGGCGCCGCCGTGACCGAGTTCGGCATGCATGACATCCGGCCGGGCAATGACGGAGACCCCCGGGGTTATCTCGTTTTCCGGGCACCCAACGGTGACGAGGCCTACGTCAAGTGGCGGGTCCGCGCGGTCTTCTTCAACAAGGACGGCGGCGGCAAGCGGATCGTCGACCACGGATATTGGGAGATTTCCGGCGGCACCGGCCAGTTCAAGGACGCGCGCGGTCTGGGCACCCTGGAAATCAAGGGCGTCAACAAGACCGACCGGAAGTTCATCCTCGAAGGGGAACTTCAGTAAGAACGGTTGGAACCGACCCCACAGGCTTCGCCCGCCGCCCTCGTTCGTGACCATGAGCATCGACCCGGGGCGCAGAACCAACAACAAAGAGGAGTAGGATCATGCCGACCTTCAGGAAACAGTTATTGACCTCCACCGTCATTCCCGCCTTCGTTGCCGCCGGGATCGCCGTTATGGGTTCGAGCGACGCCCGTGCCGATAACGGCCTTCTTCCCGTCGCCAAGCCGAAGCCCGTAACCGCGGTCGAATTGGCGGCGTGCAATCCCTGCGCCGCCAAGAAGAAGGGCAACCCGTGCAACCCCTGCGCCGCGAAGAATCCGTGCAACCCGTGCAACCCGTGCAACCCGTGCGCGGCGGGCGGCGGCGGCGCAGCGTCGAGCAAGTGTTTCGTCCCTCGGCTGGCTGCGGCCGCGAAAAACCCCTGCAATCCGTGCAATCCCTGCGGTGCGAAAAAGGCCAAGAACCCGTGCAACCCGTGCGGTGCCAAGAATCCTTGCGGTGCCAAGAATCCTTGCAATCCCTGCGGCGCGAAGAACCCTTGCGCTGCCAAGAACCCTTGCGCTGCCAAGAACCCCTGCGCGGCGAAGAACCCGTGCAATCCCTGCAATCCCTGCGGCGCCGGCGCCCCGGTGGAGATCACGGCCAAGGAAGCCAGGACAGTCTACAACTGCCTTCAGCCCGAACTGATCCAGGCCTACGCGAAAGCCGGCCACAAACCGGTCGTCGGTTACCACAAATGGCCCAACGTCGCCACGGCGCCGTACCAGGCCGCGACCCACGGCAATCGCTATGTGAACAATTTCGTCGACCCGAAGAACGCCAAGCAATACCAAAAATACGAAAAGGCCGGAAAATTCCCGGCCGGCGCTGTGCTCGCCAAGGATAGCTTCGTCGTCGCGCCTGACGGCAAGGTTTCCGTCGGCCCGCTGTTCATCATGGAAAAGCAGAAGGCCGGATGGAACAAGAACACCCATGACTGGAAATACGTCATGGTCATGCCGAACGGCGCCATCGGCGGGGCGACCGGGTCCGGCAAGGGCATCGACATGCAGTTCTGCGCCGATTGCCATAATTCCGTCTATCCGGGCCAGGACGCCGTCATGCTGCTTCCCGAGGAATACAGGAAGAAATAGCCACAGAAACTCCCGGGGCGGGCCACTTCGGTTCCCGGGCGGTACGGAACCCCAACCCGACCGCCCATCATCGTGGTCCGCCTTTCGCGCCCTTGACCCTGGGCGTGGAGGCCGGTCGCTCTGCTCAATTACTCCCCCCACCCCCCGAGTGACGGAGCGACGGATCGACCGGCCATACCAAGAGGCGCTGTGGAAATTTACGCCACAGCGCCTCTTTTTTTAGTCGGAATCCCGGAAAGCCGCCACCCGCATCAAGGAAATTGCGACCGCCGTGAACGAAGTCAACGAAATCAACCAAGCCATCGCATCGACGATTTTCAGGCATCAGGGGGCCTCGGCCGAGATCTCGCGACGCGTGGAAGAGATATCCGCAGGCGCCCGTGAGATCAGCGTAAGTATCCAGGACTCCAGGACGTCTCGCAGATCGAGACGCAGAGCAACACCGTTTCCGGCACGATCCTCCGCTCCGCGGAACAGCTTCACACAAACGCAAACACTTTGGGTATGCACGTTGACCAATTCGTTTCCAAGATTCAGTCGGAATAGGTAACCAGGTTGTCCGCATCGCATGATGAAGCGCGCGTAAACGGCCTGCCCGTCGACACCGGTCGCGACGACGCGGCACGCGTAGCGTCGCGCATAGGCCTGTCCTGGAAGATCGCCCTGGCGGTCCTCGTGAGTCTTGTCGCCGTTGAAGCCTTGATCCTCGTTCCGTCCTACTTCCGGCTCGAACGCGACCTCCTATTGCGACAGGAGGCGGTGGGGCGGGCCACCATCGTCGCGACGTTCCGAACACAAAGCCATGCCTCGACCCGGGACCTCGTGACATTCGGGCGGCTCCTCGTGCGGGACAAGGCCATCGCCGGCGGCACCTTCTACACCCATGCCAATCAGAAAATCGTCGGCTTCGGCACCGAACCGGATATCGTCCCGATGGCGACCAAATCGACGGATGACATTTCGAGGACCCCCGACGGCCGATGGCTCGACGTCGTCTGGCGCGGTGCCGACACCCGACTTCCCTGGACCATTGCCGCACGGATGGACACAAGTTGGATATCGGGAGAACTTGATCGTTTCGCCCTCATAAATATCGGCTTGGTGGCCTTGATTTCCGTGTTCGTCTGTGGCGCGACCATGGTTCTTCTTCGCACGATTCTCCTGCGTCGGATCGGCGTCCTTCACGGTTGGCTCAGCCGGCTGAACTTCGATACCGACGCACCGGCCGAGAATTTTCCGCGCTCGTTAACAAACGACGAGTTCGATCAGATGGCGCGAACCCTTCAACTCCAGGTCGATCGCGCCAAAGCGAATTTCCGCGAGATCAGGCGCGAACGCGAGGACGTGAATCACGCCAACCTGCGGCTTGAGGCATTGATTGCGGAAAGGACAAAGGATCTGCGCGCGGCAAAGGCAGTGGCCGATCTATCCAATCACGCCAAGACCGAGTTCCTCGCCCATATGAGTCACGAACTGCGCACGCCGCTGAACGCGATCGTCGGGTTCTCGCGCATTCTCAAGGACGAAACATTCGGGCCTTTGGGGCACAGGAAGTACTTCGAGTATGTCAGGGATATCGCGAAGTCGGGCGAGGATCTTGCGATCATCGTCGACGACATCCTCGACGTCTCCGACCTTCAACTCGGGGGCTTGAACCTTTTGGACAACACGGTCGACCTGGAGAAGCTCGTCGAAGACTGCATCAATGCGCTGCAGGTTCGCGCGGACCTCCATCTTGTCGCTCTCAGGATGGTCCGGGGGCGGCCGCTGCCGAGGCTCCGCGCGGACGAACGCCGGATCCGGCAGATTCTTCAAAAGCTTCTCGTCAACGCCATAAAGTTCAGCCCGCAGGGCGGCCAAGTCGTCGTACGGACGGACGTGGCCCATGACGGAGCCATAATCGTCGTCGTGGAGGACAACGGTTCCGGCATCCCACCGGAGGAGATTCCTCGCGTGCTGGAAGCGTTCGGACAGGTCCGGAAATCAATCGAAATCTCCCACGAAGGCGCAGGTCTGGGTTTATTTATCGCCAAAAGCCTGGTCGAGTTGCACGAAGGCACGTTCGTCCTAGAAAGTGATGTCGGGAAGGGCACCAAGGTGACAATGCGGTTCCCCATATCCAGATCGCTGGCCTTCGCCTAACCTCCAGGTTTCGCGATTGGGAAGGACGGGGAAGGGGGAAACACGGTCATGCGGCGTAGTCTTCGCGTCGGTGCTGTCCTATTGCTTTACCTGTCGATTCTTGGCCTCGGCCACCTCGCGGGAGAATTTTTCGACCTTTCGCTGGTCGCTGAACCGGTCGACGACGCCCGTCCGCTGAGCCTCTATCTCGGTTTGAGCCTGGGTCTGGGACTCTACATGGTCCTGATGGCCCTTCCCTTCGTTCCCGGAATGGAGGTCAGCGTCGCCCTTCTCATAACCTTCGGGCCCGAGATCGCGCCGGCATTGTATATGGCGACGGTGACGGCGCTCACCGGCGCCTATGCCGTGGGAAATCGGATCCATTCCGAATTGATCGGACGCTTTTTCGGCGCGCTCGGGTTCACCAAAGCGGAACGATTCGTCGGCGACCTGGCGCCGCTGACGCCGGACGGGAAATTGCAGGCCCTGATCGACCGTGCGCCGATCCGTCTGGTCCCCTTCCTGCTGAGGCATCGCTACATCGCGGTCATGGTCGCCCTCAATCTGCCGGGCAATACGATCATCGGCGGCGGCGGTGGCATCGCTTTGCTTGCCGGGATGAGCGGCATCTTCAGGTTTCGGTACTATCTTGCGGCGGTTGCCCTTGCCGTCACGCCCGTGCCGGTCGCAGTCATCGTGTTTGGGCATTGAGGCCGTCACACGACGTTTCCGGAGTTCACACATCGAGATTCCGGATAACCGCCAACGCCTGCGCCGATGATCAATTGTGCGTGAACACCGGCCCCGGGGACTGGCATCTCCCAACGATTCCGGGCATTCAATCCGGGTAAGGAACGCGCCGGACGTCAAGGCACGACCCGAAAATATCACGGCTGGGAGAACATTCATGACGTACATAAGAGCGATCTGCATGTCCGTCGCGGTTCTGGCATTGGGCCTCCTCCCCATGGAAGTCACGGCCCAATCGCCGGGCGACGGTTTGATCGTCCGCAAAAGCGATTTCGGCGCCACGAAGACGATCGATCGCCTGGGCATTGCGTTGACCCGGGCGGGCATCACGGTCTTTGCCCGCCTCAAGCATCACGAGGGCGCCAAGAAGGTCGGCATGGACCTGCGCCCGACCGAACTGATCGTCTTCGGGTCGCCCAAGCTCGGCACGCCGTTGATGCAGTCAAATCAGGCGATCGGCCTCGACTTGCCGCTGCGGGCGGTCGCCTGGGAGGACGCCGCGGGAACCACCTACCTCGCCTATACGGACCCCGGGGCGCTGAAGGCCCGTTATGGGATCGGAGATCGTGACCCGGTCTTCGAGAAGATGGCCGACGCCCTTCGCAAGTTCACGTCGATGGCCGCAACCAAGGGCGGCCTGCCAAAACAATAGACACTGACACTCGCGGGCAATCCCAGCCTGATACCCGGGTCCGCGGCGGTCGTCCGCGGCGCGGCGTGCCTGAACCTCGCGAGAATTCCGTTCCGCCGAACCTCGACCGGTCAACCGGCATTGAACATGGGGCGCAGGCCATGATCTATCGACAAATCCTCACATCGTTTGACATCGCGTCGGACGCGCAACGGACGGCCTGGGAATATTGGCGATCCCTTCAGCCAAGCGACGAGGCGCCGCCGTTGCGGGAGGCCTTCAAGTTGATCGATCTTCCGGCGCGGATCCTACCGACCACCCACTTGGTCGATGTCGTGGATGGAGGGCGGGAGTTCCGTTTCCGATACTGGGGCAGCGGGATGACGGAGTTCCTGGGGTATGAGGCGACCGGCAAAACCACGAAAGACCTCATTCCTCGTGTGATGGGAGAGCGCGTGCACGACATCTTCAAGTCGATCGTTTCCTCACGGCAGGCGATGGCGATGGTGTCCGAATTCGAACGCCCGAACAGCGGTGTCGTCGGGTTCCAGAACTTCATCCGGATGCCCTTGGCGGCCGAGAATGGATCGGTGACGCAGATCGTATCCGTGGTCGAGTTTCTGGTGGACCGGCATGCGGCCAGGACCTTGCTCCACGGTTCGATCAATTCAACCGTCACGCCCCCCTGATCCAATCCTCCCGACCGCGCGATCAAGTAGTTCAAGAAAGTGCAGCCTATATCGGTTTGCCCAATTCACCTCGCCCCAAGCTACCGATTTTCGCAACCGGCCCCTTCAACATAAAATTCCGCCTTGACCCTGAAGTATACTTTAGGGGTTAGGCTGCCGCGCAAGGATGGAGGACGAGGTGCTCAACATCGGAGAAGTCGCCAGGCGAGGCGGCGTGAGCGTCGAGACCCTGCGATACTACGAGCGGGAGGGTCTGGTCGAAGTCGCCGGGCGGAACGCCAACGGCTACCGCCGCTATGGCGACGACGCGGTGCGCCAGATCCGCTTCATCAAGCACGCACAGGAGGTCGGCTTTACCCTGAAGGACATCAAGGAACTGCTGTCGCTCAAGGCCGATCCCGGCGCCTCCTGTTGCGACGTGCGCGGACGGGCGGAGGAAAAGATTCGCGAAATGGAAGCGAAGATCGCGGTCCTCGAACGGATGAGGTCGATCCTGGCGGACTGGGCCGCCGCCTGCCCCGACACGGGCCCCGTCAGCCGGTGTCCGATCTTGGACGCCTTGGAGAACGAAATGGACGAACGGCGTGGCGGCATGTCCTGCCTGCCTCCGGGTCGAGGCGCATAGGGGCGCATCGTCCGATTTTTCGTGAGAAACCGAAAAACCGAAGGAGTACCATCATGACCGACAAAAGACAGGTGGAGATCTTCAGCGCAGGCTGCCCGGTGTGCCGGGACACCATCGATTTGCTGAACGAGATGGCCTGTTCGTCCTGCGAGATCACGGTCCACGACATGAACGACCCGGCCGAGGCCGCGCGGGCGAAGGATCTCGGCGTCCGCTCCCTGCCCGCCGTCGCCGTCAACGGCGTCCTGGCGTCTTGCTGCACCGGGCGCGGCGTGGAAAGAAGCGCGCTTCAGGCTGCGGGAATAGGTCAGCCATAGCCAACTCGGGTGGCTCGATCCGATATGTCGCGCGGCAACCGGAACGCCGGTCCGGATGGTCGGCGATATTGGCAATTCGATGAAATTTCGATGATCCGGCAACGGGCAGCGTAGTCTCCACTTGACTCTTTTTATTAATTCGGGAAAAACCGAATTATGAAAGAGCCTGAATTCGCCGCCGTGTTCTCTGCACTGGCGCATGACCTCCGCCTGGCGGTGTTCCGCCTCCTAATGCAGGCCGGCCCGAACGGCCTCAGAGCCGGTGAAATCTCGACAACCCTGGGCGTCCCGCCCTCCACGCTGTCCGCCCACCTTGCCCAGATGGCACAGGCCGGTCTTCTGCGCGCCACGCGCCAAAGGCAGCAGATCATATATGCCGTGGATGTGGAGGGCACCCGACGCCTGATCACCTATCTGACCGAGGACTGTTGCCAGGGCCGCCCGGAAATCTGCGGCTACGGAAACACCGTCACCTGTACGTCCGCCGTGGCGACACGGAGGGAGGAGGAAACGTCCGATGAATGACAACGACATCCCCTATAACGTTCTGTTCCTGTGCCGGGGGAACTCGGCGCGCAGCATTCTAGCCGAGGCGATCCTGAACCGTCACGGCGCGGGAAAATTCAAGGCCTACAGCGCGGGCAGCCATCCGGCCGGCCAGATCCATCCCTACGTGATCGACCTGCTGCGGAACCGGAATTTTCCCGTATCCCGGTTCCGCTCGAAGGACTGGGCGGAGTTCTCGGAAGTGAATTCGCCCCGGATGGATTTCGTCTTCACCGTCTGCGACCAGACGGCGAACGAGGTCTGTCCGGTCTGGCCGGGACAGCCCATGTCCGCCCACTGGGGCATCCCCGATCCCGTCGCCTTCGAAGGCACGGAGGCAGAGAAAAGGGCAACCTTTGCGGAAACCATGCGCTATCTGACCAACCGGATCAGCGTGTTCATGAGTTTGCCGATCAAGTCTCTCGATAAGCTGACGCTGCAACGACGGCTCGACGAGATCGGCCGCGCCCTGCCGGACAGCGCCTGAGCGGGACGCCGGCGTCCCGCCCCAATATTTACGAAGAGAAGAAATCGCCCATGTCCCTTTTCGAACGATACCTCTCCCTCTGGGTAGCCCTCTGCATCGTCACGGGTGTTGCGCTCGGCCATTTCCTGCCCGGCGTCTTTCACGCCGCCGGCGCGATGGAGATCGCGCAGGTCAACCTGCCGGTGGCGGTGCTGGTATGGCTGATGATCATCCCCATGCTGGTGAAGATCGACTTCGGCGCCCTGCATCAGGTCAAGGAGCATTGGCGCGGCATCGGCGTCACCCTGTTCATCAACTGGGCGGTGAAGCCGTTTTCCATGGCGGCGCTAGGCTGGCTGTTCATCGGCCATCTGTTCCAACCCTACCTGCCGGCCGAGCAGATTCAGTCCTATATCGCCGGCCTGATCATCCTGGCGGCGGCCCCCTGCACCGCCATGGTCTTCGTCTGGAGCAACCTGACCGGCGGCGAGCCGCATTTCACCCTGAGCCAGGTCGCCGTAAACGACGTCATCATGGTGTTCGCCTTCGCGCCCATCGTCGGCCTGCTGCTCGGCCTGTCGTCGATCACGGTGCCGTGGGAAACGCTCCTTCTGTCGGTGCTTCTCTACATCGTCGTGCCGGTCATTATCGCCCAAGCAGTTCGGCTCCGCCTGCTCGCGCAAGGCGGAACCGCGGCGCTCGCCGCGGCATTGAAACGCATGGGACCGGCGTCCCTGGTCGCCTTGCTGGCGACGCTGGTCCTGCTGTTCGGTTTTCAGGGCGACCAGATCATCGCCCAGCCGCTGGTCATCGCGCTGCTGGCCGTGCCGATCCTGATCCAGGTTTATCTGAATTCGGGCCTGGCCTACCTGTTGAACCGGGCCTTCGGGGTCGATCACTGCGTCGCGGCACCATCGGCCCTGATCGGCGCCAGCAATTTCTTCGAATTGGCCGTCGCCACCGCCATCGTGCTGTTCGGCTTCGAATCGGGCGCGGCGCTCGCAACCGTCGTCGGGGTATTGGTCGAAGTGCCGGTCATGCTGTCCGTGGTGAAGATCAGCAACGCCAGCAAGGCCTGGTACGAGGCCGGCGCCTCCGTCGGCCGCCGCCCCCGGGCGAACACAGCGACGAAGTCTTGAATGAAATATTCGACCTGTCGCGGGAGGAAATCTCCCGACTGCGCGCCGACGAAATCATCTGAAGGAACCATTCCATGAGCGTCACAGTCACTTTTGTCGGTTCGGGCGATGCGTTCAGTGCCGGCGGCCGGTTCCAGACCTGCTTCATGGTCGATGCGCCGGGCTTCCGTTACGTCATCGACTTCGGCGCCACCAGCATGGTGGCCCTGCAGAAGCTCGGCATCGACCACACCACCATCGACGCCGTGGTGCTGAGCCACATTCACGGCGATCACTGCGGCGGCCTGCCCTTCTTCCTGATGGATTCCATGCTGGGCGCCAAGCGGACGCGGCCACTGGTGATCGCCGGGCCGCGCGATACCCAGGCCCGCATCGGCGAAATCTGCGAGGCCCTGATGCCGGGCATGCGCGCCATGTCACCGAAGTTTCAACTGAGCTACGCGGAAATGCCGCTCATGCAGGAATCGAAGATCGGCCCCTTGACCGTCACCCCCTATCCGGCGGCGCATACGGGCGAAACCAATCCCACCAGCCTGCGCACCGAGATCGCCGGCAAGGTCGTGTCCTACACGGGCGACAGCGCCTGGACCAGGCACATGCCGGCGGTGGCCCGGGATGCCGACCTGTTCATCTGCGAATGCTATTTCTACGGCAAGCCCATCAAGTTCCACATGAACTATCCGGACATCGTCGAGCACAGGAACGACCTGACGCCCAAGCGCATGATCCTGACCCATTTCAGCCGCGAAATGATGCCGCACAAGGACGAGGTGCCCGAGGAAACGGCCTACGACGGCCTGGTCCTCAATCTGTAGGAGAAGAGACCGGACATGACCGTTCGCATCGCCATCAACGGGTTCGGCAGGATGGGGCGCCTGGCGCTCCGTGCGGCCTGGGGGTTCGATCCCGCGAAACCGGCCACGCTGGGCGAGCCGGCGGGTGCCTGGGGGGCCGGAGACATCGACATCGTCCACATCAACGAACCGAACGGTTCGGCGGAGATGGCGGCGCACCTGATGGCCTTCGACAGCATCCACGGCCGCTGGCCCGTCGCGGCGCGGGCCGACGGTCCGGGCGCCGTCGTCTTAGGCGACCGCCGCATCGGCTATTCCGGTGCGGCGAAGCCCGCGGAAATCGACTGGGCCGCGATGGGCGTCGATCTGGTGCTGGAATGTTCGGGCAAGTTCAAGACCCGCGACGCCGTAACGCCCTATTACGACGCCGGGGTGAAGAAGGTGGTCGTCTCCGCACCGGTCAAGGGCAACGCGCTCAACATCGTCATGGGCGTCAACGACGGCCTGTACGACCCGAAGGTCCATGATCTAGTGACCGCCGCCTCCTGCACCACCAACTGTTTGGCACCGGTGGTCAAGGTGGTGCACGAAGGCATCGGCATCTACCACGGCATGATCACCACCATCCACGACGTGACAAACACGCAGACGGTGATCGACAAGCCCATGAAGGACATGCGCCGCGCCCGGTCGGCGCTGGCCAACTTGATTCCGACCTCGACCGGTTCGGCGACGGCGATCACCATGATCTTCCCCGAACTGAAGGGGAAATTGGACGGTATCGCCGTGCGGGTGCCGTTGCTCAACGCCTCCATCACCGACTGCGTGTTCGAGGTCTCCCGCAGGACGACGGTGGACGAGGTCAACAACCTGCTACGCAACGCGGCGGCGGGGCCGCTGAAGGGTATCCTGGCCTGCGAGGAGCGGCCGCTGGTTTCCAGCGACTTCAAGGGCGACACCCATTCCTCCATCATCGACGCGCCGTCGACCATGGTAACGGACGGCACCCAGGTGAAGATCATCGCCTGGTACGACAACGAGATGGGCTATGCCCATCGCCTTTTCGAACTGACGGAGACGGTCGCCCGTTCGATTCTGTAGGCCGGCGCAGCCCGGAGCGAGAACCATGCTGGACGTCCGCAAATACGCCATCGTCACCGCCGCCTATTGGGGCTTCATGCTCACGGACGGCGCGCTTCGCATGCTGGTCCTGTTGCACTTCAACCAACTCGGCTATACGCCGTTCCAACTGGCAACCCTGTTCCTTGCCTACGAATTGATGGGCATCGTGACGAACGCCACGGGTGGCTGGGTGGCGTCGCGCTTCGGCCTGAAACTGACGTTGACCGGCGGCCTGTTCCTTCAGGTGCTCGCCCTGCTGGCGCTGTCGACCCTCGATCCCGCCTGGCCGAAAGAGACATCTGTCCTGTTCGTGCTCGTCGTTCAAGGCATGTCGGGCATCGCCAAGGACCTGACGAAAATGAGTTCCAAAAGCGCCCTCAAGTTCGTCGTTCCCGAAGGAGCCACGGGCGCGCTTTATCGCTGGGTCGCGCTGCTGACGGGTTCCAAGAATGCCATCAAGGGCCTGGGCTTCTTCGTCGGCGCGGCGCTGCTGTCTGTCGCCGGGTTCGAAGGTGCGCTCTGGCTGATGGCGGGGTTTCTCGCCGTCGTTCTCGCCGGGTCCGCCCTGGTGGTGGAAAAGGGCATGGGCAAGGCCAAGAAGAAGGCCAGGTTCAAGGAGATCTTCTCCAAGTCCCGCGAGATCAATCTGCTGTCTGCGGCGCGAGTCTTCCTGTTCGGCGCCCGCGACGTCTGGTTCGTCGTCGGGGTTCCCGTGTTCCTGTACGACCAACTGGGCTGGACCTTCAACCAGGTCGGCGCCTTCATGGCCGCCTGGGTGATCGGCTACGGCTTCGTGCAGGCGGCGACGCCGAAACTGACCTCGCGCTCGGTCGACGGGCTGACGACCGAGGTACGCGCGGCCAAGGTCTGGATCGCGCTGTTGGCCCTGATCATCGTAGCGATCGTCACTGCACTGCGCGCGGGCATCGACCCGGCTGTCGCCTTGATCGGCGGCCTCGGCCTGTTCGGCTTGGTGTTCGCCGTCAATTCCGCGGTGCACTCCTATCTGATCCTGGCGCTCTCGGAGAACGAGGGCGTCACCATGAACGTAGGGTTCTATTATGGGGCCAATGCCACCGGACGCCTGCTGGGGACCCTGGTGTCCGGCATGTCCTATCAATGGGCAGGGATCGAAGGTTGCCTGGGCATAGCCTTCGCCTTTGTCGCGGCTGCGGCGTTGTTCACCCTGCTCCTGTCGTCCGCCCGATCAACGACGAGTACGGCCGACACTCAGCCCTGAAGCGGCGTGGCGGCACGGACAGGGTGCGGGCGTCCGCGCTTGGCTGTTCATGTTCCCGTGAATATCTGCACACCCCACCCGCCGAAGGCACTCATGACGACGACCAGCCAGGGCGGCAGCTTCCAGAACACCAGCAAAGTGAATGCGCCCAGTGCCAGGGCGAAATCCATGGGGGCGAGGATGCCGCTGGTCCATACCGGACGATACAAGGCCGCGAGCAAAAGCCCGACAACCGCCGCGTTCACGCCAAGCAGCGCCTTTTGCACGCGCCGGTCCCGCCGCAGGACATCCCAGAACGGCAGCGTGCCGATGACCAGAAGAAACGACGGGGCGAAGATCGCGACCAGACAGATCAATCCGCCAGCCCAGCCGTTGGGCACCGGTCCGAAGACCACGCCCAGGTAGGCCGCGAAGGTGAACAGGGGGCCGGGCACCGCCTGCGCGGCGCCGTAGCCGGCGAGGAACGCATCGTTCGTCACCCAGCCGGGCGGCACCACCTCGGATTGCAGCAGCGGCAAGACCACGTGGCCGCCCCCGAACACCAGGGAACCGGAACGGAAGAAGCCGTCGATCATGGCCATCGTCTGGGACGGATGGGCCTCGACCAGGATCGGCAGGCCGACCAGCAAAGCGAAGAACACGATCAGGCAGGCCGCCGCTAACCCACGACTCAGCTTGACGCCCAGGGCGACGTGGCGGGAATCCGTTTCCGCTCGCAGCCACATCAGGCCGGTGACCCCGCCGGCGGCAATCACGGCAACCTGCATCAGAGGCGTTGGGACGGCCAGGACGGCCGCCGCTGCGAGCACCGCCATGGTGATACGCGGCGCGTCCGGCGTTAGGCTTCGCGCCATTCCCCAGACGGCCTGCGCGACCACGGCCACGGCGACGACCTTGAGACCGTGCAGCAGGCCCGCAGGCATCACATCCTGAAACGCGACGACGCCGTAGCCGAACAGGATCAGGGCGAACGCCGACGGCATGGTGAAGGCGACCCAGGCCGCGAGGGCACCGGGCAAGCCGGCCTTCGCGAGGCCGATACCGATGCCTACCTGGCTGGACGCCGGGCCGGGCAGGAACTGGCACAGGGCGACCAGGTCGGCATAAGCCTTCTCGTCGATCCACCGGCGGCGCACCACGAAGGCTTCGCGGAAATATCCCAGGTGCGCGACCGGTCCGCCGAACGACGTGAACCCAAGTTGAAGAAACGTCAGGAATACGGCGGCAACGGACTGCCGTCCCTGCGGGTCAGAACCGCCTTCCAGTTTTCCCGTGTCGTTCATCGTTTGCCCTCGATAGAATCGCGGTCCAGGACGCAGATACGCGAAAGTGCGCGCGAGCCTATCCACATGTGCCCTGGGCGTCGACTGGAAAATCCGGCGATCGTATCGAGCCAATTCCGGGATCCAAGATTGTCTCGGATATTCGTTCGGGTTCGTGTCCTACGGACTCACGACGTCGGGTTCGGCCGCTTTCCCGTCGTCCTCCAAACGGCCATCACGGAGCTTGAAGATGCGATCGAAGCGGCCGAAAATCTTATCGTCGTGCGTTACCGCGATGATCGTCGCCTGTTGCTCGACCGCGAGCTTGCGCAACAGGTCCATGACAATTTCGGCCCGCACGGAGTCCAGGGCGGCGGTCGGCTCGTCGGCCAGGATGATGCGCGGCCGGTTGGCCAGCGCCCGGGCGATGGCGACCCGTTGCGCTTCGCCGCCCGACAGTTGGGACGGCATGGAATCTTTGCGGTGCCCGACTTCGAGGTATTCGAGCAATTCGACCGATCGCCGAATGCATTCTTCCCGCGGACGGCCCGCCAATTGGAGAACAACTGCAACATTGTCCGTCGCGTTGAGAAACGGCAGCAGATTGTGGGTCTGGAAAATGAAGCCGATCTTTTCCAGCCTCAGGCGGCGAAGGTCGGACCGGAGCCAGCGGTTGTCGTAGACCACCTCGCCGTCGAGTTTCATCCAGCCGCCGTTCGGTTCGATGATGGCGCCGATCGCGTTGAGCAGCGTGGTCTTGCCGGAGCCCGAAGGTCCAAGCAGGCCGACGACTTCCCCCGACCAAAGGGTCATGGTGACGTCGCGAAGGGCATCGACGCGCGTCGGACCCTCGCCGAAGTGCTTGCAGATGCCCTTGATCTCAACGAGAGGACGGGTGGCCGGCGAGATATCCATGCCGTCACCCCGTCAACGCGCGCGCCGGGTCGACGCGCAGGGCGGCGCGCACGCCGAGCAGGCTGGCGACCAGACACACCAATACAACCACGCCGAACAGCATTGCGATATCCGTGGGGAGCACGACAAGCCTGCGAACGAACAACCCCTGTGCCAAGGTATAAACGAGGGCCGTCCCGGCACCGAAGCTGAGCGCGCCCATCAAAAGGGCCTGCTGGAGGATGAGCCCGACGATCGTGCGGTCCGGTGCTCCGATCAGCTTGAGCATCGCGATCTCGCGAATCTTTTCCATCGTCATCGTGTAGATGATGAGCGCGATGATGACGGCGGATACGACCGTCAGGATCGCCATGTAGGTGCCAAGTTGCTTTCGCGCACGCTCGATGACCGTTCGGGTCAGAAGCTGATTCTGCTCCTCGTCCGTCAGGACGGATAGGTGCTTCCAACGACGGATGGTCTCCGCAACCTCGTCCGTCGAGACCCAGGGCGAAGCCCGCGCAACCACCGCGTTGACCAGGTCGACCGGACTTCGTTGCTGCCCCCGCGCAGCGTCGCGCCGCGCCGAAGGTGGGGCTTGCTGGAACTGCAAATCCTGGGCGTCCTTAAGCGACATGAAGACGATCGAATCGCCGGACAGCGTCACGATTCCCGACGTCACGCCGACGACGGTGAAATCATCCCGTCCCAGGCGAACCGTTTCGCCCAATTGCAAACGGGTCTGCTTGTCGGCGATCAACTCGAAATGGCTGCGCGTGATCGGGCGGCCGGCGATCAGCTTGACCGGTTCACCAAGCCGCCCCGGTTCGAAACCGACGACCTGCAGCCGCAGCTTGCGGCCGGCATGCGCGGCCTGGACGGTCTGCAACGTGATCGCCCCGGCCTGTTCGACACTCTCCATCCGCATGATCATTTCCCGGGTATCGCCTGGGATGCGCGACGATTCGGAGAACGGCCCGTGGGTTCCCGATTCGACGACCCACAGATCGGCGCCGATCGACCGCACCAACGCGGTGGCATCCTCGATCTGCCCCCTGTTCATGGCGGCCATGGTGATTACCACCGCCATCAACAGACTCAGGCCAAGGCATGTCAGCACGAAGCGCCCCAGCTTGTGGCGGATATCGCGCCAGGCGAGGTTCACGTTCCCGCCTTTCCGGAAGGCACGATCTTAACCTTACGCCCTTCCTTGAGCCCTGCGGTCGGTCCCTCGACGAGTTGCATTCCCTGCGGCAGGTCGCCGACGATCTCGACGCGGCCGTCGAGGGTGCGGTGGCCGAGCGCCACATCCAGCTTGCGGAGCCGGCCGTCCTCGACCGCCCAGGCCGTCGCCCGTTGCCCCTTGACGTTCGTCAGGGCGTTGACCTTTAGAAGGATCGCCGCCGGTAGGGTCGCGACCTTGATCTTGACCTCGGCCTGTTCGCCAAGGTGAAAGGCCAGCGGGCAGCCGCCGCAGCGGACGTAGATCCGGTATTCCTCATTGACGCGGTCGCTTTCGATGTCGATGCGCGCGACCGTCGCCGGGATGGGGCGGTCGGGCGCCGAACGGCGGATGACCTGGGCCGGCTGACCGACCTGGATTGCCCCGGCGCGCGCCTCGTCAATGTAGGCAAGCGCCCAGACCGTCTTGGGGTCGACAACGGTGAAGACCGGTTCGTTTGCGGTGAGCGCCGAGCCCAACTCGCGGTGCCGTTTGATGACGATGCCGTCATAGGGCGCATTCAGCCGGTATTTGGCGAGCCGCACCTCTTCCAGGACCAGCGCCGCGCCAACCTGTTCCAGATTGGCCCGCGCCACGCCGACGGCGCTTTGCGCCTGGGCAACGTCCGCCTTCGCCACGTCGGCGGCGGCCTGCGCCTCGTCGGCGACCTGTTGCGACGTCGTTCCCCGCTCGACCAGTTCCTGGCGGCGCCGGTTCGTCAGCAGTTTTTCCTTGAGTACCGCCGTCGCGCGCGCGACGTTCGCCGTCGCCTGTTCGACCGTGGCTTCTGCCTGGGTCACGGCGGCGCGCGCCTGCGCGGCGCGGGCTTCCTGCTCACGGTCGTCAAGCCGCGCCAGCAACGTTCCTGCCTCAACCGTGTCGCCGTGGTCGGCGTGCAGTTCGACAAGCGTGCCCGGCGTCTCGAACCCGATCTGCGAAGTGACCTGCGCCTCGACCGTGCCGAGGCCGAATACCTGGATCGGCACGTCGTGCCGGACCTTGGCGACCCGGACCTCCACCGGCCTCAACCAAGCGGCCCAAAGCCCGCTACCAACAGCCACGGCGGCTAGCGCCGCAATGCCGATTTGCAGAAGTCGCATTCGTTTCATGATATATCCATTCGATCGAATGGCCGTGGTTCAACGACACAGCCCTAACGTTTCGCACCCCGAAGACGTTAGGCGTTTCTACGTCAGCATGCCTGTCCGCGCGGGCAGAACCCGGACACAGTATATATGCGCATGCTTTGTCCGAATTGACCTGGAGCAACCGCGGATCCAGTGCGGGTCACGAAATCTCAGATGGTCTGACGGCAAGGCCGGCCCGGCGTATGTGCCGGGTCGGAGGGTGGACGATATCAAGCCGCAGTACCGGACGGTTCTCCGGGTAGCTCCGGAATTTCGGAGAACGAATCTCAGCCGTTTCCCTATCAAGATGGCAGGCCTAACGGAAATCCGGCCTCGTCGTACGGGCCACGCGATCGGTTCGGAAGCGCCGATTGAGATCGACGGCTTCGCACAAAACGCTCCCTACCGGATCATCCGGCGGCGCACAGCGTGTCCCGCTCGAAACCGACGAACGCCTTGGTCAGTTTCGCCATTTCCCGGAAGAACGGCTGTTCCGCCCGCGCGGCGACCTTGTCGCAGAACCGGGGCAACCAACGCGACAGGTGCTCGTCCAGAAACCGGCGCTGAACGGCCATCGCGCCGCGGGCCGATTCCTTGTCGCCGTCCGTCCAATACGCCGCCTCTTGGATAGCCAGTCGCTGCATGAACTCCAGTTCGGCAGAAATATGGTCGGGCATGCCGGTGAACGAGTCGTCCAACGTCAACCCCGCGCCTTCCATGAATTTCTTTACCTCCACGGTCTCCACTCCCCAGAAATCGTTCCCACCGCAGGGAGTTTCCACATGCAGGGATTCGTGGGGAGAGAGGCGAGGCCCCGGTCCGACGAACAACCGGGTGAAGTCGAGGGCCAGTTCCTCGGCAAGTTGCCGGTCGGCAAGATCGCCGAAAATCGCCTCCGGCGAACTGCCCAGGGCCGTCAGCGCTTGTGAGAATTCCGGTCCCTGTAGGCAGGATAAAAACGATTCCGATGGTTCCGCCCGGAAGACTTCGGCCAGCAAGCCGTAGACGTCGGCGCGGGCTGTCGCCATTTCTGCCATATCCTTCCGGGCGGTCTTCATCGTCTTTCTCCTTTGACTGTCGGTTCGAAGCCTAGACCCTGACGACCTTGACCGGCGTGTCGAACCATCGTTGTGATCCGCCGATGGGATCGGACCAGTTGGGCATCGCGACGTTGGGATGGACGCCGTGTTTCTTCCACCACATGTTCTTGATGTCGGGGTCCGTTCCGGCCCCACCATCGAGCGGCGAAACCTTGCCCGAACCGTAGACGCCGGAATGCTGGCGCCCCAGATGGTGGGAAATGGCGATGACCCCCGGAACGATCCCTTCCGTGACGTAGGCGGTGGTTTCGAATTCGCCGACGGTGCTGGTCACCCTGATCGGGTCCCCGTCCTTGATGCCGCGCTCGGCGGCCGTCTTCGGGTTGATCCAGGCGGGATTGTCGTGCTTGATCTCCGCCAGCCACTTGCAGTGCGCCGTGCGGGAATGGGTGTGCACGGCGACCTTGTAGGTGGTCATGATCAACTCGTCGTTCGCCATTTTCTGGTGTTCGGGAACCGGTGTATAGGTCGGGAACGCCGGCAGCCCCTTGGAGGCGAAATTATCGGAATAGAAGTCCAGATACCCGGCCTTGGTGAACTTGGTGTTCGGCGGATAGGCCAGGTAAGGCGTGCCGTCGATATCCTGGGCGACATAGGCCTTCTTGGCCCCTTTGGTGCCCAGATAGCCGACCTTCACTGCCTCGGCCTCGCTGGCGACCCCCGCCTTCTTCCAGTTCCAGTAGACGCCGGTTTCCTTGTCGAGGATGACCCCGTCCCCGGAGACGTCGACTTTCCTTTCGTAGAAACCGTAATTTCCCTTGTCGTTGGGATCGTGCCAGACGCCGTGCTTCTTCATGTATTCGAAACCGCCGGCCTCCTTGATTTTCGGAGTCATCTCGCAAGACTGCCGGACAAAGTCCTCCTTGCCTGACCATGCCAAGTTGAAGCCGATCCGCTTCGCCAGTTCCGGCCAGACGTCGCCCTGACAGCGGGCTTCGCCCAGAGGTTTGATCAGTGGTTGGCGAATATAATACTCGGCGACCTGGGTCGGCGAGACCATGTCCTCCCAGTCCCAACGCTCCAGATATGTGACGTCGGGCAGGATGATATCGGCGTATTGCGATGATTCGTCATAGACGATCGTGGTGCAAATCTGAAACGGCACCATGTTCTCGTCCGCCATGAGGGCCTGGACGCCCTTGTTGTCGCCGTTGATGAAGCCGGGATTGTAACAGCTCCACCAGTAGACCTTGGGCCGCCCGTGATGCCCGTCCTTGATCATGGGCCAGACCTGGTGGCTGACATGATGGGTCGGGAAGGCGACTTCACCGGGAAAGCCGTCCTTGATGTGCAAAGCCTTGTGCACCTTGGCCTTCTCCGACTTGGGATGCTTCCATCCGGCGCCGACGCCCATGCACCGCCCACCGGGACGGTCCAGGTTGTTGGTGACGGCGGCAAGCAGCATGGCGCCACGTTCCGTATCCGCGCCGTAGTAATGCTTGACGGCGCCGCGGTAGGTGACGACGCAGGCCGATTTCGCCTTGGCGAAGCCGCGGGCGATTTCCCGGATCTTGTCCGCCGGCACACCGCTTTCCTTTTCCGCGAATTCGGGGGTGAACTTGGCCACCTGCTCCTTGATCGCGGCGATCTTCTCCGCTTCGGTCGCCGAATAAGACCCGGTGACCCGCATGAACTTGAGATGTTCCCTGCGGAACAGACCCTCGTTCATGATCACGTTGAGCATCGCCATGATCACCGCGCCGTCGGTGGCCGGCTTCAAAGGCAGCCATTCCGTCGACTGGGCGGCCGTGTTGGTCAGCCGTACATCGAAGGTGTAGATCGGCACCCCGCGGTCGACCTTTGCCCTCACCAGGCGTTGCGCCGTCGGGATGTGGTTGGTGTGGGTTTCGAAGTTGTTGGAGCCGAATATCACGACGAAATCGGTATTGTCGTAATCCCAATTGTCGTACATGCCGCCCCAGAGACTTTCCTGGCCGACCCATTTGGAGGCTTCGCACACCGACGTGTGATTGCCGATCGTCCCCGTGCCATAGGCGTCCATGAAGTCATGCATGGTTGCACTCTGGGACGCCTTGTGGCGCCCGTACTGGTACATGAACAGTTCCGGGGTGCCGGCGTCACGGAGCTCCTTCAGCTTGCCGGCGATGGTGTCCAGGGCTTCATCCCATGAAATTCTCTTCCATTTGTGCTCGCCACGTTTCCCCACCCGTTTCAACGGATACAGAATCCGGTCCGGAAAATAGACTTGGTTGACTCCTGCCTGGCCCTTTGCGCAGAGCTTACCGCGCGTGCGGATGGAGTCGGGGTGCCCTTCCAGCTTCATCAGGCGGCCGTCTTCCACGTATCCGATCATCGAATCCCGGGTCACGCATTGCCAGCACGCAGTCGGGATGGCCTTTCTCTCTTTTCCGGTCGCGGGCGAGAAATCGCGGCCGCCGGCCTGCAACGTAACCGAGCCCGCCAGCGCCTTTTTCCCGGCACCGACGCCGGTCGCCAAGGCGGCGCCGCTTGCGCCCGCCAAGGTCATGAAATTACGACGGTTCATCTTGATCATGGTTTTGTTCCTCATCTCAAGTACTGGTTCAACAGACGTGCGCTCCTAGGGAATCTGGTCCACGTAGTGATCCAGTTTCTTTTTCTCCCGCTTGCGATAGACGGTGTTCATGATGTTGTCGGGATCGATGTAGAAGACGTGCGGGTCAGTCCCGGCGTCGGAAAGAAGGACGTTCTTCTTCAGATCATGCTCCTTGATCAGCCTGGACACCCGACTGTCGGGATCGTTCATGTCACCGAAGATGCGGGCACCGCCCTGGCAGGTATTGACGCAGGAAGGCTCGACCCCGTTTTCCACCCTATGGGTACACATGTCGCATTTGTCCGCGGCCTGTTTCGACGGATCCTTGCCGGCCTTGACGAAGGGGTCGAACGACCGCACCCCGTAAGGACAGGCGTCGATGCATTTGCCGCACCCGATACAGGCCTCCTTATCGATGAGGATCAGCCCGTCGGGGCGCTTATACGTTCCGCCTTGGCGATAGCGGATTTTCTTGCCGTCGGGGGTGACGTAGGTCGCGCGCTTGCCGGGATATTCCGGGCAGGCCTTCACGCACGGAGGAATGCCGTCCTTCGCGTTGCCTTCGCAGTGATTGCACATGATCGGCAGGAATGCCTTGCGCGTGTTGGGGAAGGTTCCCCAGGTCTTTTCCTGAACCACGGTTCTGAAGCGGCCAAGGGACACGTTGTTCTCGGCCTTGCAGGCGACCGTACAAGCGCGGCATCCGATACATGCGCGCAGGTCCATCACCATGACCCAACGCGGCGCGGTCGGCGCAGCCTCGGCCTGTTCGAACGGCGCGGTGATTGCCGCCGCGCCGGCCACGGCCACCCCCGCGCCCTTCAGGACGTCGCGGCGACCGAGTTTCGTGTCTTGTCGATTTCTCATGTCTTGGCTCTCCTCGGTACTTCGTGATGTGTATGTTCGTTTTGTTGTTCGCTGTCGTTCACTTGCCGCCACCCAACAGATCGATGGCATCCTCAAATTTCGGGTAGACCTCGTCGATTATGGTGATCGAGTATTTCTTGTTGTGAACGCCATTGCCGATGCGGATGACGTCGAGCATGGCTCTGCCGGCGGCGATCTTCGCCTCCGCTTCAGAGATCTTCGAGGCGTCGATCTTGCCTGCGGCTTCAGCCAACGCTTTGACCGCATTCGCCTCGATCGCTTCGATGGCCTTTACCTCCTTCTCGACCGTCTTCCGCCAGTCCTCGAGCATCTTCTCGTGTTCGGGGGAGTGGCAGCCGACGCAGGCCTTGGCGGTGCCGGTCTTTACGGTGTGGCGCTTGCGCAGCGAGGTGTCGAGGTGGCAGCCTCGGCAATTGGTGTTCACCTTGAACATAAGGTTAGGAACGGCGCGCACGCCGTCTACGACCGGGACGCCGGCGAGAAGGACCTTCTGCGCCGCATGTGCGCCCTGATGGCAGAGGCCGCATTCCTCACGCAGGGCGTCGAGGTGGTCGGTACGGTCGCGGTGGGTGATCTCGCGATGGCAGTCGAAGCAGTCGGCCCGCTGGGCCGCGACATGGGCGTCGTGCATCAGTTTTAAGTCGCCGGCCTTGGCCAGCAGCGTCTCGCTGCGGTTGTGACAGGCCAGGCAGCCGCTTGAGTTGACATTTCCCTTGTCGACTTGGCCGTTACCTGCGGCGATCGCGAAGTGGCAACCGGCACAGGCAACGCCCGCCTTTTCGATGGTCTGATGGGTGATCGGAGTGACCTTGGGATCGTCCTTGCTGGCCTGCGATTGTAGGGATTTCGCCGGGATGGTGTGACACAGCGCGCATTTTGACACGCCGGCGGTGAAGTTGATCGTCGGCGCCTCGGTGAACGCCGCCCTTGTATACCCGGCGGGCAACAGCAGGTCGCCGGTGGCGCCCGGCGTGGTCGCCGCCGAGGTCGCGGTTCCGGATTTCAGGTGGCACAAGAAGCAGATGCCGGCCGGCACTTCGAAGTGCTTTTCGGCGGTCACCTTGACGTGGCAGGTGTCACAGCTCAATTTCTGACCGTCCAACGCCTTGCCGCTGAAATGGACCGCGTGCTTGAATTTTACCTTCCGCTCGGTGAACTCAAGTTGCTTGTCTTGAAATTTGGTTACATCGTGACACCCGCCCCGAAGACAAGCGCCATCGGGCACGACTGGACGGATGGGTAAGGGCGCTTTGGGGTCGTACAGGTAGGCCGCCAAGTGGCGCAGGCCTTCCATCTTGGCCTTGAAGGTGTATTTGCCGCCCGGCAGGAAATGGCAGTCGATGCATTCCGCCTGCTTGCCATCGGGATTGTTGGCGGCATGATGGCGGTCCTTTTTCCACCCCTCGTACTGCTCGCTCATGATGTGGCATGTTCCGCCACAGAACGAAGACCGGGAAGTGTAGTATTCCATCCCCCCGTAGCCGGCGAGCACGAGGACCAGGACAACCGTGATCGCGACACCTCCGGCGATCATGGTGAGGCTTCTTTTCAATGTCCTGCGTCCTTGCTGTTTTCTTCCCAACTGTCCCGCAAATCGGCAAACGCCCTCCCCTCGGGGACATCCGTCCTGTCCGCATGATCCGTGCCAAATTTTAAGTATTTGATATCATTAAGTAATTTTTCCATACGCCGTAATGAACGCCGATTTCCCACAAAATCCGTTACCGACGGGTAACCGACGCGGTTTTTCCGGTAACGGAGAAAAATCGGCGCATCCGCAAACGATTAAGCGGGATGGTCCGGTGGAGGTGGTTCCCGTCCGGTAACGCTCAACGAAGCGCCTGAACTAAAGTACGGCGTGAAATTCCGGTGCGATTAGACGCCTCAACGATTTGATCTCGATCAAGGAGCGACGCGAGATAACGTCCGATAATCCGTCGGCGTTTCTCCACTGTTGAACTGAGTCCCATTCGGGGGAGGAGGTGTCCGGTGGCCCGAATACCTGCATCCGGCGCCGCCCTTCTTGTTGCGTTTCTGATCATTGGTGGATTAGCCGGCGTGCCCAGGGCCACCGCCGCGCCGCCGGCCACGCCGATCCGTTTTGGTCTTACCGCGGTGGTCGTGGATGATAACCTTCGGTTTTTGAACCAATGGGCGGACTATCTGAGTGCGCGCATGGACCGACCGGTCAAGTTCATCAGACGCCGCACCTACCGTGAGATCATGGAGCTGTTAAAGTCGGGGCGCCTTGAATTCGCCTGGATATGCGGCTTTCCCTTCGTTCAGAAACGCGAACCGGAATTCATTAAATTGATGGCGGTTCCCATATACCGGGGTGAACCCCTCTATCATTCCTACATCATCGTCAACAAGGACAGCACAGCCCAGACTTTCGAAGACCTGGAAGGCAAGGTCTTCGCGTTTTCAGACCCGGACTCGAATTCGGGCTACCTCTATCCCCAATATTTGCTGGTCAACAAGAGCAGTATTCCGGACCGTTACTTCCGGCAGACGTTTTTCACGTTCAGCCACGCGGATACGGTCGAGGCCGTCGCCGAGCGTGTCGCCGACGGCGGCGCCGTGGACTCCTACATCTGGAACTACCTGAACGCCTCGCGCCCGGATATCACCGCACGAACGCGGATAATAAAAGTCTCGCCCGCCTTTGGATTCCCACCGCTTGTCGCGAACGTCAACGTCGACGAGGCGATTGTCGACCGCATGAAGGCGGTGTTTCTCGAAATGGCGGAGAATTCCCGCGGACGCGGATTTCTGAATGGTTTGAAATTGGACGGCTTCGGCGATTACGCGGCCAGCCTGTTCGACAATATCCGAGAAATGAACTTGCATACGAGGAAAGCCAGACCGTGGCTCGACGCAGTCAAGGAGCAGGCGACTGAAATGGCCGGAGGCGCGGAGTGACGGTTCAATTCCTTCGCTTCAAGGGCCTGTCCTTCAAGTTCGCCGTCGCGATGACCGCCGTGATTTCCGGTGTGGCGTTTACGGTCGGCGCCGTGTTCATGACTCTGAACTGGCGGCACTTGCAACGCGAACTGGAGGAAAAGGCGTTGCTGCTTGCACATTCCGTCGCCATGACCGCGCCCGAGGCGATCCTGAGGAACGACAACTGGTTCCTCTATAAAAGTCTCAAACGCCTTGCCCTCCAATCGTCCCACGAAAGAGGAATTACTCAAATCGTGACCGGCATGATCCTGGACCCCGACGGTCACGTGCTGGCTCATCTCCGGCCCGGCGACAATCCGCTCGGCCTGTTGCTGCACGAACCCGACACGACGAACGCGCCGACTTGGCCCGACATTCGGAACCTCAGGTCACCGACGGTGATTGCACGCGGCGACCACTTGGAAGGCGTGGTGCCGATTTTCGCCGACAAGTTGCTTTTAGGGGTGGTGCGCATCCGGCTCTCGCGAACCGTGCTTCTCGCCAAGGCGGAGCGGTCGGCCTGGATCATCGCCGGCATCACCCTGGCACTGGCGATCGCGGGAAGCCTTCTCGGAGCGGCGATATCGCGACGGATCACCAAGCCCCTGACCGCCATGACCGAGGGCATGGAAGCGGTCAGCCGGGGTGAGCTGACCAATATCGCGCCGGTGCCGGTCAGCGACGACGACGAACTGGGGAAGCTGGCGGCGACATTCAACAAGATGGCCGTCGAAATGATGGAAAAGAAAGCTCTCGAGGAGCAGATGGCGATCAGCTCGAAACTCGTGGCCCTCGGCCGAATCACCGCTGGCGTTGCGCATGAGGTCAACAATCCTTTGGCCGGGATGCTCAACTGCATCGACACGCTAAAGAACCACCCGGAGGATCCGAGTCTGACCGAACGGTATCTTCCGTTGTTGGAAAAGGGCCTCCATCGCATTCGGAACATTGTAGAAAGCTTGCTGATAGAACTGCGGACCGAAGGATCGAATGAGCAAAGCTCGCCATCATCCCTGGAAGAACTCAAGGACTTGGTCGACGCTGAAATCAACGGTCGAAGTATTCGTTTTTCATGGGACAACGTTCTCGGCGAAGACATTCGAATCAATGGCCGGCGGGTACAGCAGATCGTCCTCAACCTGCTCAAGAATGCGATCCAGGCCGTGCCGGACGGCGGCGCCGTATCATTCCGAAGTTATCTCGACGCGAACTGGGTCATTTTGGAGATACAGGACACAGGGCCCGGCATAGCGGCCGATATCCGCGACCAGTTGTTCGATCCTTTCTTCACCACCAAACCGAACGGCACCGGCCTGGGACTGTGGATCGTTTATCGCATGGTCGAAAGCATGCGTGGCGTCATTCAGGTCGAAAGCCAGCCGGGAAAGGGCACGAAGTTCAACGTCACGCTGCCGGTCACGGCAATGAGCACCTGACGCATGAATAGAGAGCGAAACAAAGCAGCCGCGCACGGTATGCCACCACCGGATTCAGGCTTCGTCGAACCCTGCGTGTTGATTGTCGACGACGACGACATCATGCGCACGTCATTGGAAGATCGATTCCGCCTTGAAGGGATCGCGCTCCGGGTTGCCGAAGACATTTCCGGCGCCTTGAACGAGATGCGACGAGGTGATGTGGATCTCGTCATCACGGATATCCGGTTGCCCGATGGATCCGGCGCCGATCTGTTTCACGACATTGCCCTGAATTATCCCGGGACACCGGTAATTTTGATGACAGCCTTCGGCACCGTCTCCGACGCGGTGGCGTCAGTCAAGGCAGGCGCTGTCGACTACCTGACGAAGCCTTTCGAAATGCACATCTTTATTGAAAAGGTGCGGCGCAAGTTAAGGCAGATCCAGGACGCAAGGTTATCGGCGGCCCCTCTTGGGATACCCGACGAGACCTTCCGGCCGGGCGCAGGTCTCCTCGGAAAAAGCAAGGCCATGCGTCAGATAGAGCGTTTGCTCGCCCGCCTCCACCAGATCGACAGTTCCGTTCTGATAACCGGCGAGTCCGGCGTCGGCAAGGAAGTGGTGGCGGGAATGATCCACCATAACGGACGACGTGCAGGGCAGCCCTTGGTTACCGTCAATTGCGCCGCTCTGCCACTGAACTTGGTGGAAAGCGAACTGTTCGGGCACGAAAAAGGCGCGTTCACCGGCGCCGGGCGACGGCACGTCGGCCGGTTCGAACAGGCCAATCACGGCACCATTTTCTTGGACGAAATCGCCGAAGTGCCGCCGGAAATCCAGGTCAAACTGCTTCGCGTGCTCCAGGAGCAAAAGGTCGACAGGGTCGGCGGCGAGACACCCATTCCGCTGGACGTCCGCGTCATTGCCGCAACCCAGGTCGATCTCCATGAGGCAATCAAAAACGGGCGCTTCCGTTCCGATCTGTTTTGGCGCTTGAACGTAATCCATGTTGAAATTCCGCCACTGCGCGCTCGGCGCGAGGACATCTTGTACCTAGCGGCCCGTTTCGTCGCGCAAAATGCCAAGGAGATGGACAAACCGGTTTCCGGGCTGTCGCGTAGCGCGGAAAACTACCTTCTCGAATATTCCTTCCCGGGCAACATTCGGGAACTGCGCAACATGCTGGAACGCGCGGTCGCTCTGTGCGACGGGACCCGCATTGAGAAACGCGACCTAGTGTCCGTCGATCAGGGCGATAACGATACGTTCAATCCGCCGCACACGTTGAAAAGAGCAGTCGAGGACGCAGAGCGGGAAACCATTCTCGCCGCACTTGACCGACACGACTGGGCGATTTCAAGAACCGCCAAGGAACTGGGAATTTCCCGAAAGAACCTTTGGGAGAAGATGCGACGCCGCGGCATTGAACAGTAGGCGCGGGGACGCCGAACGGGCGAAACCGACAACAGGAGCACTACGATGAAACAACAAAGCATCACATCGGCGTCTTTCGCCGCCGTCACCTATCCACCCCGGTCGGGGGCGACCCGGCTTCTTGCGACCTTCGCTTCGCTGCTGTGCCAGAGAGGCGTCAGAGTCGGGGGAATTGTGCAGGAACGCCTGTTCGATGACGCGGGCGGCCTCATAGGAATCGATGCCGTCGACGTTGCCACGGGCAGGCGCATCGCGATAAACCGGCCGACGGCGGAAACGATGATGAACCGGCAATGCACCCTGGACACTTCGGCGCTGGCAGAGGTGTGTGGCGTGCTGCGTACGTCCGTGGCGGGCCACCCCGACCTCATCGTGGTGGAAAAATTCGGCCAGGAAGAACAAAGCGGTCACGGTATGATCGACGAGATCATGGCCGCCATCAGCGGAGGTATACCTCTTTTGATCACGGTGCCGAAGCCGGCATTGGATATCTGGAATGAACGGACCGGAAATCTCGGCGCCGTCCTGTCATACGAGCAGGCGGCGCTTGAGGTTTGGTGGGATGCCGTAACCGCCCCAAGAAATTTCGAGAAACGCGCGGTCTGACCCGCAGCCGTCACCTGGATTTTGGTCCAACTGGCCGGCGCTCGCCTGGCAAGCGCGGGCGCGGCGCGGTTACGGCCCGGTGGCGTTGGACTGCTCGCCGCCGTCATTCTGATCGGCCGCTTCCGCGCTACCTGCCTCCTCTAATCCCTTGTTTCACTTCGGGCTTTTCGACGTCTTTCG
>PFFW01000053.1 GCA_002781745.1 Rhodospirillales bacterium CG15_BIG_FIL_POST_REV_8_21_14_020_66_15 | reverse complement strand
TGAACCTGGTGCCGACCGGGTACTTGGCGGCGACGCCGTCCCAGGGATCGGCCTCGAGCTGCTTCATGCCCAGCGAGATGCGCTGCGTTTCCGGGTTGAAGCGGATGATCTGCACCTTCACCGTCTCGCCGATCGACAGCGCTTCGGACGGATGGTTGATGCGCTTCCAGGCGATGTCGGTGACGTGCAGCAGGCCGTCCACGCCGCCCAGGTCGACGAAGGCGCCGTAATCGGTGATGTTCTTGACCACGCCGTCCAGGACCTGGCCTTCCTGCAGCGAGGAGATCAGTTCCGAACGGGCTTCGGTGCGGGTTTCCTCCAGCACCGCGCGGCGCGAGACCACGATGTTGTTGCGCTGGGGATCCATCTTGAGGATCTGGAACGGCTGCGGCATGCCCATCAGGGGCTGCACGTCGCGCACCGGACGGATGTCCACCTGCGAGCCGGGCAGGAAGGCGACGGCGCCGTCGAGATCGACGATGAAGCCGCCCTTGACGCGGCCGAAGATCACGCCATTGACGCGTTCGCCCTTCTCGAAGGCCTTTTCCAGGCCGACCCAGGCTTCCTCGCGGCGGGCCTTTTCGCGGCTGAGGCGCACGAGGCCGTCGCGGTCTTCGTAGCGCTCCACATAGACGTCGACCTCGTCGCCCGCCTTCAGCGCGGCGTCGGAGCCGGGGCTGGTGAATTCCTTCATCGGCACGCGGCCTTCGGACTTGAGGCCGACGTCGATGATGGCGAAGTCGCCGTCGACGGCGACGATGACGCCGCGCAGCACGCGGCCTTCGAAGCCCTCCTCGTCACCGAGGGATTCGCTCAGCAGTTTCTCGAAATCTTCCTTGAAGTCGGGGGCCGCCGTGGCGGCATCGGTAGTGGCCATGAGTTTCGAACCTTTCGATTTTTCTGGCCGGCCGGTTGGTTCCGGCGGTCTTGGGTTGCAAAAAATCCTGCCGCGCCCCGCCTTATGGCGGCGGTGACGGGCGGGCGGTGTGTTTCGAACAGCTTGCGGCCGGAAACCGCTCCCCAGGGGCGGGCCTACTTTCCGTTAACGATATCAAGGGCCTTGGCGAACACCTCGTCGGCGTTCAGGGCGCTCGTATCAAGCAGGATCGCGTCTTCGGCCGGCTCCAGCGGCGCGACGGCCCTGGACCTGTCCCGGGCGTCCCGCTCGCGCATCTCTTCGAGAACGCGCGCATATATAACGTCGGCCCCCGATTCCTGCAACTCTTTGAATCGGCGCTCGGCGCGCACCTCGTCCGACGCCGTGACGAACAGCTTCAGGTCGGCGTCGGGACAGACCACGGTGCCGATGTCGCGGCCGTCGAGCACGGCCCCCCCGGCGCCCTCCGGCGGGCGGGCCGCGAAGGCGCGCTGGAAGTCCAGCAGGGCCGCGCGCACCCCCGGCACGGCCGAAACCTTGGAGGCCGCCTGGGCGACCGCGTCCGTGCGCAAATCGGGGCGCTCGAGGTCCTTCGGTGACAGGGCGCGGGCCGCGCGCTCGGCGGCGGCCGCATCCTCGGGGTCGGCGCCGGCCTCCAGCACGCGCTTGCCCGTGGCGCGGTAGAGCAGGCCCGTGTCCAGGTAGGCCAGGCCCAGACGGGCGGCGATGCGCCGCGCGAGCGTTCCCTTGCCCGCGGCGGCGGGCCCGTCGATGGCGATGATCATGGCGCGTCCCTTCCCCTTATTTGATATCCGCACCCAGGCCGTTCATCACGGCGACGAAGCCCGGGAAGCTGGTCGCCATGGCGGCGCCGTCGTCGATGGCGACCGGATTTTCCGAGACCAGGCCCAGCACCAGGAAGGCCATGGCGATGCGGTGGTCGAGGTCGACCGTGACCGTGCAGCCGCCCTTCGGCGGGCGGCCGCCCGAGCCCCGGACGACCAGCCAGTCGGGCCCTTCCTCGACCTCGACGCCCGCCGCGGCAAGACCGCGCGCGACGGCGGCCAGGCGGTCGCTTTCCTTGACCCGCAGTTCCTTGAGCCCCTCCATGCGCGTCTCGCCCTCGGCGAGCGCCGCCGCGACGGCCAGGATCGGGTATTCGTCGATCATCGAGGGCGCGCGTTCGGCGGGCACGGTGACGCCCTTCAACGCGTGGGCCGTCACGCGCAGGTCGGCCACGGGCTCGCCCGCCTCCTCGCGCCGGTTCAGGACCTCGATCGCCGCGCCCATTTCCCCGAGCGTCGTCACAAGGCCCGCGCGCAGCGGGTTGAGGCCGACGTCGACGAGCGTCACCTCGGAGCCCGGCACCACAAGGGCGGCGACCAGGGGAAAGGCCGCCGAGGAGACGTCGGCGGGCACGGCGACGTCACGCGCCGTCAGTTCGGGCCGGCCGATGAGCGAGACGCGCCGGCCGCGCGCCGTGTCCTGCACGGCGACCTCGGCGCCGAACCAGCGCAGCATGTTCTCCGTATGGTCGCGCGTCGGTTGCGGCTCGATCACCGTGGTCACGCCGGGCGCGTTCAGGCCGGCCAGCAGGACCGCCGACTTGACCTGGGCCGAGGCCACGGGCAGTTCGTACTCGATGGGCAGCGGCTCGGCCGCCCCGCGCACGGTCATCGGCAGCAGGCCGCCCTCGCGCCCCGTGAACTTGGCCCCCATCATCTCCAGCGGCTTCGTCACCCGGCCCATGGGACGGCGGCACAGGGAGGCGTCGCCGGTGAAGGTGGCCGTCATGTCGTGGCCGGCGACCACGCCCATCATCAGGCGCACGCCGGTGCCGGCATTGCCCATGTCGATCACGTGTTCCGGTTCGGCCAGGCCGCCGACGCCGCGGCCGACGACGCGCCAGGCGCCGTCGCCGGTCCGCTCCGCCCGCGCCCCCATGGCGTTGACGGCGGCCGCCGTGGCCAGCACGTCCTCGCCCTCCAGCAGGCCGCTGATTCGGGTCTCGCCGACGGCCAGCGCGCCCAGCATGAGCGCCCGGTGCGAGATCGACTTGTCGCCGGGCACGCGCACCCTGCCCTTGAGCGCGTGCGACGGGCCCGCCTGCAGCGGCGACTTGGGGGAAGTGGGGGCGCTCACGAAACGGGGTCTCCCGATGAAATAATTGCCGCACGGGCGGCGGTTTGCCGCCGCGGCTCTCTAGCATAAAGGGCGGCCCGCCGCCAATCATCCGTGGAATGTGAAATCGGCGGCATTTTGCTTTTGACAGGGCGCGGCGTTCATGGCATTGGGCACGGCAAAGAAGGACTAAGAAGAAACATCTTCCCTTGGGGGGAATCAGGCACAACTCCAGACATCGGGAGGCAGCCCGTGGCGAAACCCGAATGGGGCCGCAAGGTTACCTGCGCAAGTTGCGGCAATAAGTT
>PFFW01000017.1:8013-15996 GCA_002781745.1 Rhodospirillales bacterium CG15_BIG_FIL_POST_REV_8_21_14_020_66_15 | reverse complement strand
ATATCGGGGCAGCCAAAATGGCCCTCGATGTGGGCACCAAAGCCCAACAGACCTACCTCGGGCGGCTCGGCCTCCTGCGTCCGTCCCCCGTTGAGTTGCCTGAGGTAGGTCACCCCCTTGTTCCCGCCCCCTGGCGCGAGATCAACACCGTAACCATCTCCTACGGACACGGTCTTTCGGTCACGCCGGTGCAACTCGCCAACGCCATCGCCACCACCGTCAACGGCGGCATCTTCCGTCCGGCGACGCTCCTCACGCAGGAAGCGCCGCAAGGCATCCCCGGCTCGCGCGTGTTCTCGTCCGACACCTCGGCGAAGATGCGTGGCCTGATGCGTCTGGTGGTCAGCCGCGGCACGGGCCGCAACGCCGAGAAGGAAGCCGACGGCTACCTGATCGGCGGCAAGACCGGCACGGCGGAAAAGGTCAAGGCCGGGGGCTATTCGGACAAAGCCAGCATCGCCTCCTTCGTCGGCGCCTTCCCGATCCACGCGCCGCGCTATGTCGTCTGCGTCGTGGTGGACGAGCCCAAGGGCACCAAGGCCTCCTTCGGCTATGCCACCGGCGGCTGGGTCGCCGCTCCCGCGGTCGGCCGCATCGTCCAGCGCACGGCCGGGATCATGGGCATCGCGCCCGAGTACGGCATGCCGCGCCTGGCCGCGGCCAAGGACCTGCCGTCCGAGGCCGAAGAGATCGAGGCCGCGCTGAAACCCGCGGCCCTTCGCGAACTTGAGGACATTTCCCGTCAACCGGAGCAGGTGCGTGCGGCTCAGTGACATGTGGACGGACGATATGAACGGCGGCCTGTCGACGGGGCCAGCGAACCCGGAGATCACGGGCGTGACCTGTGATTCGCGCCGTGTCGCGCCCGGCTTCCTGTTCGCCGCCATTCCCGGCTCGGCCCACGACGGCCGCGACTACATCGCCGACGCCTTGGAACGGGGAGCCGCCGCCATCCTGGCGCCGCCCGGAACCCGATTGCCCGACGGATACGAGACGACGCCGCTGCTCGATACGGACTACCCACGCCGCCGCTATGCCCTGCTGGCGGCGCGGTTCTATCCGCGCCAGCCGGAGACGATCGCCGCGGTCACCGGCACCAACGGCAAGACATCGGTCGCCGGCTTCCTGCGCCAGATCTGGAACACGGCCGGATACCATGCGGCCAGCGCCGGCACCCTCGGCATCCAGTCCGACGTGTTCTCTCGCGACGTGGGGCTGACCACACCCGATCCGGCTGACCTGCACCAGGACCTGGCCCATCTGGCGGAACTGGGGATCGACCACTTGGCGCTCGAGGCGTCGAGCCATGGCCTAGACCAGTGCCGCCTCGACGGCGTGCGGCTCAAAGCCGGCGCCTTCACCAACCTGACCCGTGACCATCTGGACTACCACGGCAGCACGGAAAGCTACTTCACGGCCAAGCGCCGCCTGTTCGATGCTCTGGTCATGGACGGCGGGGCCGCCGTCATAAATGCCGACGACGGCCACGGCGCCGCCATGATCGCCGCCGCCCAGGCGCGCCACCTGCGCGTGCGTACCTATGGCGCGCGCGGGGTCGACTTCAAGCTGCTCGACGCCCGCCCCGAGCCCCGTGGCCAGCATATTGTCGTGATGGTGGAGGGTGTCGAGCGCGAACTGTTCCTGCCGCTGGCGGGCCGCTTCCAGGCCATGAACGCGCTCTGCGCCCTGGGTCTCGCCACTGTGACCGGGGTCGGCGCGGAGGCCGCGCTGACGGCGCTCGAAACCCTGACGGGTGCGCCCGGGCGCATGGAAGTGATCGGCGAAAAGCCGTCCGGCGGTGCCGTCTACGTGGATTACGCCCATACGCCGGACGCGTTGGAAAACGTGCTAAAGGCCCTGCGCCCCCATGCCGCGGGCGCGCTGGCCGTGGTGTTCGGCTGCGGCGGCGACCGGGACAAGGGGAAACGGCCGGAAATGGGCCGCATCGCCACGGAACTCGCCGACCGCGTCATCGTCACCGACGACAACCCGCGCAGCGAGGACCCCGCGCAAATTCGCGCCGAGATTCTGGCCGCGGCGCCGGGGGCGTCCGAAATCGCCGATCGCAGCGAAGCCATCGAGACCGCCGTCGCCGACCTGTCGTCGGGCGAGGTCCTGGTCATCGCCGGCAAGGGGCACGAACGGGGGCAGATCGTCGGTTCGCGCATCCTACCCTTCGACGACCGCGAGGCGGCGCGCGCCGCCGTGGCGGGGGAGGGCTGAGGCCATGGCCATGAAGAAAACGCCCTTCGTGCTGTGGAACGCGGCCGCGGCCGCCGCCGCGACGGAAGGCGACGCCACGGGCGAATGGCGGGCGACCGGCGTTTCCATCGACACGCGGACCCTCGTCCCCGGCGACCTGTTCGTCGCCATCAGGGGCGTGGCGTCCGACGGCCACGATTTCGCCAAGGCGGCGCTTGAAAAAGGGGCCGCCGGCGTCGTCGTGCGGCGCGGGTTCGCGGGCGTTCCCGACGACGCCCCGGGCGTGCGCGTCGACGACACCCTGCAGGCGCTGGAGGCCCTGGGCCGCACCGCCCGCGACCGCTCGCGCGCGAAAATTTGCGCCGTTACCGGCAGCGTCGGCAAGACCGGCAGCAAGGAGGCGCTGGCCCTGATCCTGGAACGCCAGGGCGTGATGCATGCGTCGCAGGGCAACCTTAACAATCACTGGGGCCTGCCGCTCAGCCTCGCGCGCATGCCCGTCGAGGCCCAGTTCGGCGTGTTCGAGATGGGCATGAACCATCCCGGCGAGATCCGCCCGCTGTCGCAGATGGCGCGTCCCCATGTCGCCCTGATCACCACGGTCGAGCTGGTCCACAGCGAGTATTTCCAATCCGTCGAGGAGATCGCCGACGCCAAGGCGGAAATCTTCGACGGTCTGGTCGAGGGCGGCACCGCCGTGCTCAACCGCGACAACCCCATGTTCGACCGTTTGTCCGCCGCCGCCCGCAGGGCCGGCGCGGGGGAGGTCGTTTCTTTCGGCAAGCATGCGGAAGCGGACGTGCGTGTGATCGAAACCCGGCCTGACGCCGTCGGCACCAGCGTCCTGGCGGATGTGTCAGGCGCCGAAATGAAATACCGCGTCGGCGTGCCGGGGCGGCACTGGGTGATCAACACGCTGGGCGTGCTGGCCGCCGCCAAGGCGATGGGGGCGGACATGGACGTGGCCGCCGCCATGCTGGCGCGCATCGCGCCGCCCAAGGGCCGGGGCAACCGGCTCGTCATTCCCTTCGAGGAGGGTGAACTGACCGTGATCGACGAAAGCTACAACGCCAGCCCCGTCGCCGTCGCCGCGGCCATCGAGGTTCTGGGCATGAGCGAACCCGGCGCCGGCGGGCGGCGCATTGCCGTCCTGGGCGACATGCTGGAGCTGGGCGAGAAGTCCGACGATCTCCATCGCTCGCTGGCCGGCCCCCTGACCGCGCGCAACGTCGACGCCGTGTTCACCGCCGGATCCGGCATGGGCGGGCTGTTCGACGACCTGCCCCGTGCCATGCGCGGCGGCCACGCGGTAACGTCGGACAAGCTCGCGCCGCTGGTCGCCTCGGCCGTACGGCCGGGCGACGTGGTGCTGGTCAAGGGATCCTACGGCTCGCGCATGGGCGTCGTGGTCGATGCCCTGACCGCGCTCGGCCGTTCCCACGAGCGCCCCAACGGCGGGCGCGGCCGCGCCGTGAACGGCGAATAGGGGGCGGGCGATGCTGTACGAAATCCTGGTCCCCATGGCTGACGAGTTCGCGGTCCTCAACGTGTTCCGCTATCTCACCTTCCGCACGGGCGGGGCGGTCATCACCGCCCTGATCGTCAGCTTCCTGGTCGGGCCCGTGCTGATCGAGGTCCTGAAGGCCAGGCAGAAGGGCGGCCAGCCAATCCGCGACGACGGCCCGGAAGGCCACCTGATCACCAAGCAGGGCACGCCGACCATGGGCGGGCTGATGATCCTCGTCGCCTCGGTGCTGGCGACCCTGCTGTGGATGGATCTGGAGAACGGTTTCGTGTGGACGGCGCTGGGCGTGACCATCGGCTACGGCGTCATCGGCTTCCTCGACGACTACCTGAAGGTCTCGAAGCGAAATTCAAAGGGCCTTCCCGGCAAACTGAAGCTGATCCTGCAGGTCTCCATCGCCGCGGTCGCGGCGTTCTGGATTTCCGCGCACCTGCCCGACCCCCTGGCGACGACGCTGGCCCTGCCGTTCTTCAAGAACGTGCTGATCAATCTGGGATGGGGCTTCATCGTCCTCGCCTGTTTCGTCATGGTCGGCGCCTCCAATTCCGTGAACCTGACCGACGGCCTGGACGGCCTCGCCATCGTGCCGGTGATGATCGCGGCGGGCGTGTTCGCCCTGATCGCCTATCTGGTCGGCAACACGGTGTTCGCCAACTACCTGCAGATCCACTACGTGCCAGGGTCCGGTGAACTGGCCGTGTTCATGGGCTCCCTCGTCGGCGCCGCCCTTGGGTTCCTGTGGTACAACGCGCCGCCCGCCAAGGTGTTCATGGGCGACACGGGCTCGCTGTCGCTGGGCGGGGCGCTCGGCGCCGTTGCCGTCGTCACCAAGCACGAACTGGTGCTGGCCATCGTCGGCGGGCTGTTCGTGCTGGAGACCGTGTCAGTCATCGTCCAGGTCATCTCGTTCAAGCTGACCGGGCGGCGGGTGTTCCGCATGGCGCCGCTGCACCACCATTTCGAACAGAAGGGATGGGCCGAGGCCACCATCGTCATCCGCTTCTGGATCATCGCCACCATCCTGGCCCTCGCCGGCCTCGCCACGCTGAAGCTGCGGTGAGGAGCGCGCGATGATAGACCTGTTCTACTTCTACCACATGCCGGTCGCGGTTCTCGGCCTCGGGCACTCGGGCCTGGCCACCTGCAAGGCGCTGATGGACAGCGACGCCGAGGTCTGGGCCTGGGACGACAACGAGGATGCGCGCCAGCGCGCCCGCGAGCAGGAAATCCCGCTGGTCGACCTTTACACCTGCAACTGGCGGGAACTGACGACCCTGGTACTCAGCCCGGGCATTCCGTTCAATTTTCCGGAACCGCATCCGGTGGTGAATCTGGCCAAGGCCGCCGGTTGCGAGGTGGTCAGCGACATCGAACTGCTGGCCCGCGCCCAGCGCGACGCCGCCTACATCGGCATCACCGGCACCAACGGCAAATCCACGACGACCTCGCTGATCGGCCACATCTTGCAGCTTTCCGGGCGCGAGGCGGACATCGGCGGGAACCTGGGCCCGCCGGCGTTGACGCTGGAGCCGCTGGGCGAAGAAGGGACCTACGTGCTCGAGATGTCGTCCTATCAGCTCGACCTGACGGCCTCCATCACCTGGGACATCGCGGTGCTGCTGAACATCAGCCCCGATCACCTGGATCGCCACGGCGGGATGGACGGATACGTCGCGTCCAAGCGCCAGATATTCCACCGCCAGACCGATCCCAAGTCAGCCATCATCGGCGTCGACGACAGGTATTGCGAGGCGATCTACGAGCAACTGGCCGACATCGGCGACCAGATCGTGGTGCCCATTTCCGGCGAAAAGCGCGTTCACGGCGGCGTTTACGTGATGAACGGCGTGCTGGTCGACGACATGGACGGCCAGGAGGTTCCGGTCACGGACCTCAAGGAGATTCCAGCCCTGCAGGGCGCCCACAACTGGCAGAACGCGGCCGCCGCCTACGCCGCCTGTCGCCGCGCCGGCGTCGAGGGTCGGGTCGCCATGGCCTGCCTGCAAAGTTTTCCGGGCCTGGTCCACCGTCAGGAGCCGGTCGAGGTCGTCGACGGCGTCGCCTTCGTCAACGATTCCAAGGCGACCAACGCGGCGGCCGCGGCCAAGGCGCTGGCCTGTTACGACACCGTCTACTGGATCGCCGGCGGCCGGCCCAAGGAAGGCGGAATCGCGAGCCTTACCGAGTACTTCCCGCGCATCCGCCACGCCTTCCTGGTGGGCGAAGCGGCGCTCGGCTTCGGCCAGGTGCTGGACGGCAAGGTGCCATTCACCATCTCGGGCGAGGTCGAGAAAGCGGCCGAGCAAGCCTTTCGTCAGGCGAAAAAGGACAACGCGGAAAAGCCCGTCGTACTGCTGTCGCCCGCCTGCGCGTCGTTCGACCAGTTCGCCAATTTCGAGGACCGGGGCGACGCCTTCAAGGCCGCGGTCGAGGCCCTGCCGGGCAGACATCTGGACCCGACCGAGGCGCCCGACGCCTTCAAGGCCGCGGGCGCGGGGGAGGCTGCGTAGATGAGCACCCTGGCCCGTACCGACAACTCGATCCTGGCCCGCTGGTGGTGGACGGTGGACCGCTGGAACCTGGCCGCCGTGGCTGTGCTGGCCATGACGGGGGCGGTCCTGGCGCTCGCCGCGTCGCCGCCGGTGGCCGTGCGCCTGGGCCTGGATACCTATCACTTCGCCGGTCGCCAGGTTCTCTACCTGGGGTTCGGCCTGTTCCTCGTCGTGTGCACCTCGCTGCTGTCACCCAAGGGTGTCAGGCGCCTGGCCATGGCGGTCCTCGCCGCGACCATGGTGCTGATGGTGGCGGTGCTGGCCGTCGGGCCCGAGATCAAGGGGGCGACCCGCTGGCTTAACCTGGGGCCCGTGTCCCTGCAGCCGTCCGAATTCGCCAAGCCGGCGCTGGCGGTCACCGCCGCCTGGTTTTTCGCCCAGGCCCGCCTGCAGGACGGCTATCCCGGCAATCTGGTCGCCACGGGGCTGTTCCTGATGGTGGCGGCGCTTATGCTGATGCAGCCCGACGTCGGCATGACCATGGTGGTCGCCGCCGTCTGGGCGGTGCAATTCTTCCTGGCCGGTCTTCCCATCGTCATGGTCCTGGGCATCGGCTTCGCCTTCCTGATCGCCAGCATCGGCGCCTATTTCACCTTCGGCCACGTGCGCGCCCGGGTCGACCGCTTCTTCGATCCCTCGGCGGGCGAGGGTTATCAGGTGATGCGCTCGCTCGACGCGTTCCACAACGGCGGCCTGACCGGGCGCGGCCCGGGCGAGGGCCGGGTCAAGGAGGTGTTGCCCGACGCCCATACGGACTTCATCTTCGCCGTTGCCGGCGAGGAATTCGGCATGCTGGCCTGCGTCGCCATCGTCGGTCTGTTCGCCTTCGTCGTGATCCGCGGCCTCTCGCGCGCCTACAAGGACGACAACCTGTTCGTGCTGTTGGCCTCTGCCGGCCTGCTGGTCCAGTTCGCGGTGCAGGCCATGATCAACCTCGCCTCGACCCTGCACCTGATCCCGCCCAAGGGCATGACCCTGCCGTTCGTGTCCTACGGCGGGTCGTCCACCGTGGCGATCGCGCTCGGCTTCGGCATGATGCTGGCGCTGACCCGCCTGCGTCCGGGCGAGGGAGGCGGACGATGACGGGCGGCATGACGGCGAACCTAGTCGTGCTGGCCGCCGGCGGAACCGGCGGGCACGTGTTCCCGGCCGAGGCCCTGGCCGCCGAACTCATCACGCGCGGGCATCGCCTGGCGCTGATCACCGACCGTCGGGGCGGCGGCTTCGGCGGCGCGCTGGCCAACCTGGAAACCCATCACATCCGCGCCGGCGGCATCGCCGGCAAGCGTCTGACGGCGCGCCTGGAAAGCGTGTTCGAACTGGGCCTCGGCATGCTGCAGGCGCGCGCGCTGTTGGCCCGGCTCAAGCCCGCCGCCGTGGTCGGTTTCGGCGGCTATGCCTCGGTGCCGACCATGATGGCCGCGACCTGGGCCGGGCTGCCGACGGCGATCCACGAACAGAACGCCGTGCTGGGCCGCGCCAACCGCCTGCTTGCGACACGGGTGCGGCGCATCGCCCTGTCGATCGACGGCACGCAGATGATCCCCGAGGCGGCCAGGTCCAGGGTCCGCGTCACGGGCATGCCCGTGCGCCCGGCGGTCCTGGCGGCGCGCGAGGTTCCCTATAACGAAATCACCGAGGCGGGTCCGCTGAGCCTGCTGATCACCGGCGGCTCGCAGGGGGCGCGGGTGCTGTCCGACGTGG
>PFFW01000017.1:505-8005 GCA_002781745.1 Rhodospirillales bacterium CG15_BIG_FIL_POST_REV_8_21_14_020_66_15 | reverse complement strand
GCGCTGGGTGAGGGCCTGAAGAAGCGCCTGACCGTGACCCAGCAGTGCCGGGCCGAGGACCTGGGCCGGGTTGCCGCGGCTTACGCCCAGGCCGGCGTCAAGGCCGACCTGAAGAACTTCTTCGACGACGTGCCGGAACGCTTGGCCAAGGCGCATCTTCTCATCGCGCGGGCAGGGGCGTCGACGGTCGCCGAGATGACGGCCGTCGGCCGCCCGGCGATTTTGGTGCCCTATCCGCACGCCATCGACAACCACCAGTTCGCCAACGCCCAGGCCGTCGACGAGGCCGGGGCTGGCTGGCTGATGGCCGAGGACGTGTTCACGGCCGAGCGCCTGGCCGGGCGGCTCGCCAGCCTGTTCGAAAGCCCGCGCCACCTGTCCCACGCGGCGCGCGCGTCCAGGCGCATCGGCCGGCCCAATGCGGCCCGCACGCTGGCCGACATGGTGGCGGAGATGATGCCCAACGGAAGTTCCGGCGACCGGAGGCAGGCGGCATGAGAGCGCTTCCCCTCGACATCGGCACCTTGCATTTCGTCGGCATCGGCGGCATCGGCATGAGCGGCATTGCCGAGGTCCTGCATTCGCTGGGTTATTCGGTGCAGGGTTCCGACATCGCCGACAGCTCCAACGTGAAGCGCCTGCGCGCCATGGGCATCGCGGTCCACGTCGGCCACGACGCGGCCAATCTGGGCGGAGCCCAGGTCGTCGTCGTGTCCTCGGCCGTGAGGCCCGACAACCCCGAGGTCGTCGCCGCGCGCCAGAACCTGATCCCCGTGGTGCGTCGGGCGGAGATGCTGGGCGAGCTGATGCGCCTGAAGTGGTCGATCGCGGTGGGGGGCACTCACGGCAAGACGACGACCACCTCGCTGATCGCGGCCGTGCTGGACGGCGCCGGGCTCGACCCCACCGTCATCAACGGCGGCATCATCAACGCCTACGGCACCAATGCGCGGCTGGGCGGCGGCGACTGGCTGGTCGCGGAAGCCGACGAGAGCGACGGCACTTTCCTGAAACTGCCGGCGACCATTGCCGTGGTCACCAACATCGACCCCGAACACATGGACCACTACGGCAGCTTCGACGCCCTGAAGCGCGCCTTCGTGCAGTTCGTCGAGAACATCCCGTTCTACGGCTTCGCGGTGCTGTGCATCGACCATGCCGAGGTCCAGAACCTGATCCCCCGAGTGTCGGACCGCCGCGTCGTGACCTACGGCTTCAGCCCGCAGGCCGACGTGCGCGCCGTCAACATGACTCCGGGGCTCGACGGCATTGCCTTCGACGCCGTGATCCGCGACCGCAAGACCGGCGAAGTGCGCGAGATCGTCGACCTGCACCTGCCCATGTACGGCCAGCACAACGTGCAGAACGCGCTGGCCGCCATCGCCATCGCGGGCGAGATGGCGCTCGGCGACGCCGACGTGGCACGCGCATTGGCCAAGTTCGGCGGCGTCAAGCGGCGCTTCACGCGCACCGGCACCGTCGGCGGGGTTACCGTGATCGACGACTACGGCCACCATCCGGTGGAGATCGCCGCCGTCCTGGCCGCTGCGCGCGATGCCACCAAGGGCAAGGTCGTCGCCGTGGTGCAGCCGCACCGCTACACCCGTCTGCGCGATCTGTTCGAGGAATTCTGCACCTGCTTCAACGACGCCGACGCGGTGGTGGTCGCTCACGTCTACGCGGCGGGCGAGACGCCCATCGAAGGCATCGACCGCGATGCCCTGGTCGAAGGCCTGAAGGTCCACGGCCACCGCAAGGTGATTGCCCTGGATGCTCCCGAGGACCTGACCGGCATCGTGCTCGAGCTGACGGAAAGTGGCGATTTCGTCGTCTGCCTGGGTGCCGGGACCATCAGCCAGTGGGCCAACGCCCTGCCGGAGCAATTGCAGGAACTGGGCGGCGGGCTCCGCGAAATTTCCGGCGGCAACGGCAGAAGCGGGGGGACGGGCGCATGATGGCGGCGCGCTACGACGCCACGCTGCTCGACCGGCTGCCGCCCGTGCGCGGCCGATTGACCGCGAATGCCTCGCTTGCCGGGTTCTCCTGGTTCCGCGTGGGCGGCCCGGCCGAGGTCCTGTTCGAACCCGAGGATGCCGACGATCTGGCGACCTTCATGGCCTGCCTGCCTGCCGACGTGTCCGTCACGGTGATCGGCGTGGCCTCCAACCTTCTGGTCCGCGATGGTGGCGTCGACGGCGTGGTCATCCGGCTGGGCAAGGCTTTCGCCGGCATCACGGCCGAAGGCGACACCGTCACCGCGGGTTCGGGGGCCATGGACGTCAACGTCGCCCGCGCCGCGCGCGACGCCGGGCTTGCCGGATTCGAATTCCTGATCGGCATTCCGGGCACCGTGGGCGGGGCGTTGCGCATGAACGCCGGCGCCTACGGCGCCGAGGTTTCCGACATTTTCGTGGCCGCACGGGCGGTGACCGGCCGGGGGGAGGTCGCGGCCCTCTCCCCCGCCGACATGGCCTTCGCCTATCGCCACTGCGGCCAGCCCGACGATGTGATCTTTACGGAAGCGACCTTCCGGGGTGTCCTCGGCGACACGGCGGCCATTGCCGCGCGCATGGCCGAGATCCAGAAGGCGCGCGGCGAGACACAGCCCGTCAAATCGCGCACGGGCGGCTCCACCTTCGCCAACCCAGAAGGCCACAAGGCCTGGGAATTGATCGAGCAGGCGGGCGGTCGCGGGCTTACGCGCGGCGGCGCCCAGGTTTCGCCGCAGCACTGCAACTTCCTGATCAACACGGGCAACGCCACGGCGGCGGACCTGGAAGGCCTGGGCGAGGAAGTGCGCCGCCGGGTCCTGGAAACCTCCGGGATCGAGCTGCAGTGGGAAATCCGCCGCATCGGCGTGCCGCTGGCATCCAAGGCGCGGGAGGTCCTGCCATGAGCGGCGGCGATGACACGAAACATGTTGCCGTGCTGATGGGCGGCTGGTCCGCCGAACGCGAGGTCTCCCTCGTTTCCGGCGCGGCCTGCGCCAAGGCGTTGCACGATGCCGGTTACCAGGTCACCTCCGTCGACGTGCAGCGCGACGTGGGTGCCTTGATCACGCGCCTTTATCCGCGCCCCGACGCCGTGTTCAATGCGTTGCACGGCCGCTTCGGCGAGGACGGCTGCATCCAGGGCCTGCTGGACATCCTGGGCATTCCCTACACCCATTCGGGGCTGCTCGCCTCGGCGCTCGCCATGGACAAGCCCACGGCCAAGCGCCTGTTCGAGGCCGAGGGCATTCCCGTCGCCGAACACGTCATCGCCACCATCGAGGCCGCGCGCGCGAAGGAGCCCATGGCGCGTCCCTATGTGGCCAAGCCCCTGAACGAAGGGTCGAGCGTCGGCGTACACATCGTCCGCCAGGGCGACAACGAACCGCCCTTCGAGGGCTCGGGCTGGAACTACGGCGAGGAGGTGATGTTCGAGCGCTACATCCCCGGCCGCGAACTGACCGTCTCGGTCATGGGCGGCACCGCGCTGGCGGTCACCGAGATCACGACCAGCCGCGGCTTCTACGACTACGACGCCAAGTACGCCGACGGCGGCTCGATTCACGTGATCCCGGCCGAAGTGGACAAGGACGTCTACGACAAGGCGATGGCGTTTTCCGAGCGCGCCTACCGTGCACTCGGCTGTCGCGGCGTCGCGCGGGCCGACCTGCGCTACGACGGCGACGCCCTCTACATGCTGGAAATCAATACTCAACCGGGCATGACGCCCACGTCCCTGGTGCCGGAACAAGCCGCACATACCGGCATGTCCTTCCAGGATCTGGTCGTCTGGATGGTGGAACAGGCGGAGTGCGATTGATGACCGACGGAAAGAGCCAGACCGAAGATACCCGGGTGGAGGGCAGACTCCGTGCCCGCAAGCCAAGCGCCCCGCGCAAGCGCGTGCTGCGGGGAAGGCTCAGCCGCGCCGTCGCGGCGGGCGGCCTGTGTGTTCTCTTGGGTGCGGCCGGCGCTGGCGGCTGGTGGGTGTGGACCAACGGCGTCGTTTCGGCGCTCTACGCCAAGGCACAGAAATGGACCGTCGGGCAGACCGCCCAGGCGGGCCTGCGCATCGACGACATCTTCGTCACCGGCCGCTCGCAGACCACGCGCGAGGAACTGCTGGCGGCCCTGCACCTGACGCGGGGCGCGCCCATCTTCGGCTTCGATCCCGAGGAAGCCCGCCTGCGGGTCGAGAAGCTGTCCTGGGTGAAGCGGGCCGTGGTCGAACGCATGCTGCCCGGCACGGTGATGCTGCACATCGATGAACGCATGCCGCTGGCGCTTTGGCAGAACAAGGGCAGGTTCCACCTGATCGACGACGAGGGAGTGGTGATCCTCGACAAGGGGCTGGAGCGATTTTCCGACCTGCCCATCGTCGTCGGGCCCGACGCCCCCAAGCACGCCAAGGCGCTTCTGGAAACCCTTAAGGCGGAACCGGATCTGATGACCCAGGTACGCGCCGCCGTGCGTGTGTCGGGGCGGCGCTGGACCCTTACGCTCGCAAACGGCATCGACGTGCAGCTTCCCGAGGACGATCCCGCTGGCGCCTGGCTGCGCCTTGCCGAGTACGAACGCCAGCACAAGGTCCTGGCGCGCGACGTCGAGGTCCTGGACCTGCGCCTGCCGGACCGCCTGATCGTGCGAAAGGCCGCCAAGCCGCATCCGCCAAAAAAGCCCAAGGGGCAGGAAACCTGAACGACCGCGCACGACCGCGAGACCACTGACCGAACGAGACGACCGAAATGAAGACACCACTGGGAAATACGAAACCACGCAGCGGCCTGGTCGCCGCCCTGGATATGGGCTCGTCCAAGATCTCGTGCCTGATCGCGCGCCTCGCCACGGGCGTTTCCGGCCAGGTCACGGCGCGGGTCGTCGGCATCGGTCACCAGAAGTCCCACGGCCTGAAATCGGGCAGCGTGATCGACCTGGACGCGGCCGAGGCGACCATCCGCGCCACGGTCGAGGCCGCCGAGACCATGGTCGGCGAGAACATCCGCAAGGTCTTCGTCAACCTGTCCTGCGGCAGGCCCAAGTCGCGGCTGGTTGCCCATGAAACGACCATCGGCGGCCGCGAGATCGAGGAAACGGATCTCTACCGCGTGCTGGCGTCGGATCAGGTCACCGCCGGCACGCCCGCCGACCGCGAACTGATCCACTCCATCCCCGTCGGCTACAGCGTCGACGACAACCGCGGGGTGCGCGACCCGCGCGGCATGTACGGCGCGCGCCTGGGCGCCAACGTGCACTTGGTGACGGCGCAGTCGGGCCCGGTCAAGAACCTGCGCACCGTGGTCGATCGCTGTCACCTGGAGATCGAAGGCCTTGTTGCGACACCCTATGCCTCGGCGCTGGCCTGTCTGGTCGAGGACGAACGGCAACTCGGCACCACCTGCATCGATATCGGCGGCGGCGTTACGTCGCTGGCCATCTTCTGCGACGGCGAACTGGTCCACACCGACGTCATTCCCCTTGGCGGCGGACACATGACCAACGACATCGCGCGCGGCCTGTCGACGCCGCTGGAAAGCGCCGAACGCATGAAGGCGCTGTTCGGCTGCGTCATTCCGTCGCCGTCCGACGACGCGGAAATGATCACGGTGCCGTTGATCGGCGAAGACAGGGAAGCGGCGCAGACCCAGGTGCCGCGCTCGGTCCTGGTCGGCATCGTCCGGCCCAGGGCCGAAGAAATGATGGAACTGGTGCGCGACCGCCTGGCTGCCAGCGGCTTCGACAAGGCGATCGGCCAGCGCGTGGTGCTGACCGGCGGCGCGAGCCAGCTGTCCGGCCTGGCGGAACTCGCCGGAGACGTGCTCGGCCGCCAGGTCCGCCTGGCCCGGCCGCGCGGGGTCGAGGGGCTATCGGAGGCGGTTTCCGGGCCGGGGTTCGCAACCTCGGTCGGCCTGATCCGCTATGCCGTGGAAAACCCCTTGGAGGTGGCTGGGGGCGACTTCCAGCCGATCAAGGAGCGCAGCGGCGCGTTCGGGCGGTTCGGGCAGTGGCTGCGGGAGAATTTCTGAAACGAGGAGTGAACGACGTGTTTTCAACCAATCCCCTGAATGCATCCGCGGAGGGTCCGGTCGTAGTTGCATTTATTCAGGCGGCAAGTAATCATCGGAGGCAGAGAAATGAGCATTAACATTACAGTACCTGAAGATCACGACACGCCCGAGTTGAAGCCTCGGATCAGCGTGATCGGCGTCGGCGGCGCCGGCGGAAATGCCGTGAACAACATGATCGCGGCAAACCTTGAGGGCTGCGATTTCATCGTCGCCAACACGGATGCCCAGGCGATCAAGGGCTCCAGGGCCGAACGCCGCATTCAGCTTGGTACCGGCGTGACCAAGGGCCTGGGCGCCGGGTCCAAGCCCGAAGTTGGGCGCGCGGCGGCCGAGGAATCGATCGGCGACATCCTGGACGAGCTCAAGAACTCCAACATGGTGTTCATCGCCGCCGGCATGGGCGGCGGCACGGGCACCGGGGCCGCCCCGGTGATCGCCAAGGCGGCGCGCGAGCACGGCATCCTGACCGTGGGCGTGGTGACCAAGCCGTTCCAGTTCGAGGGCAGCCACCGCATGCGCCTGGCCGAACAGGGCCTGGACGAACTTGCGGGTTACGTCGATACCCTGATCATCATCCCCAACCAGAACCTTTTCCGCGTCGCCAACGAGAAGACGACCTTCGCCGACGCCTTCAAGATGGCGGACGACGTGCTGTATTCCGGCGTGCGCTCTATCACCGACCTGATGGTGATGCCGGGCCTCATCAACCTGGACTTCGCCGACGTGCAGTCGGTCATGCAGGGCATGGGCCGGGCCATGATGGGCACCGGCGAGGCGGCCGGCGAACGGCGGGCGCTGGACGCCGCCGAGGCGGCCATTTCCAATCCGCTTCTCGACGACGCCTCAATGCGCGGCGCGCGCGGCGTGCTGATCAACATCACGGGCGGCGAGGACATCACGCTGTTCGAGGTGGACGAGGCCGCCAACCGGGTCCGCGCCGAGGTCGACGAGGACGCCTACATCATCATCGGCTCCGCGTTCGACCAGTCCATGGAGGGCACCATGCGGGTGTCCGTCGTGGCGACGGGCCTTGAGGCGGCCGAGGGCGAGCAGCCCTCTCACCTGCATATCCTGAACCAGGCCCAGCGCATCGCGCCGGTGCGCGTGCCGCGCCCGGCGGACGAGCCGAAAGCCGAAACTCCGGCCATTGTCGCCTTCCACGACGAACCCGCCGCGCCTCCGGAGATCGCGGATATGGCCGAATCGGCGGCCGATTCGTACGAATCCGAGCCCATGGCCGAGGTTGCCGGGAACCATGCCGAACCCACGATCGCAGCCGCGGGGGCGGAGCCGGAAACAGCGGAAGCCGCCCCTGCCGAACTGCAGCCCCGGATTCCCGCGGCCATGCCGGGGGCCGGCAACGTGGAATCCTTCATTCCGCCGCGCGCGGTCGAGGTCGAGGATGACGAGACCCTCGACGGCCCCGCGCCGGGTGCCGATCCCTT
>PFFW01000017.1:0-454 GCA_002781745.1 Rhodospirillales bacterium CG15_BIG_FIL_POST_REV_8_21_14_020_66_15 | reverse complement strand
AGCGGCGGTGGCGAACGAGCAGCACGAGGCTGCACGGAGCGACCACGCCAGTATGGCAACAGGCGAGGACAAGGCTGCGTCCGAGTCGGGCGTCGTCTGGTTCCAGGACTTTAATCTCCCCGGCGTTCAGTCGCACTTTGAAGGCTTCGGCGGCACCGCCACCGGCAACATCGCGGTGACTTTCGGCCTCTCGCTGATCGCGGCGTTTGTGATCATCGGGTCGGGTATTCAGTCGCTCGGCCTGCTCGGGTTCCTCAAGCATCTCACGCTTGATGCGCCTGTTCTGCTCTGGCCCCTGATGGTCGTCCTCGAGATCATCGGCCTCATCGTCAGGCCATTTGCCCTCATGGTGCGTTTGTTTGCGAACATGACCGCAGGCCACGCCATGCTCGCCGCCCTGCTCGGTTTCTGCTCCATGGCGTGGAATGGTTTGGCGATCGTTCCCGACCCCGCA
>PFFW01000109.1 GCA_002781745.1 Rhodospirillales bacterium CG15_BIG_FIL_POST_REV_8_21_14_020_66_15 | reverse complement strand
CGAGCCCGACATCGAAATGACCGACATGGACGAGCCGGAGCCGGAACCGGAGCCCCTGCCGGAACCGGAAGACCTGTTCGAACCGGAGCCGGAGCCCGTGGCTGCCGCCGCTCCGCCGCCGCCCCCACCGCCACCCATGCCGGAGCCGGAGCCCATGGCGGACATTATGGAATTGACGCCTGACATGGTCGCGCCCGACGCCATCATGTCGCGGCCGACCTCGCTGCACGGTTCGGACGTCCTGGCCGAACTGGCCAAGGCGATCCTCGACCGCCGCGACCTGCCGGTGATGACGTCCGGCGACGCGACGCTGGAGGGCATCGTGCGCGAGATGCTGAAGCCGATCCTCCGCGAATGGCTGGACCGCAACCTGCCCTACCTGATCGAGCGCCTGGTGAAGAAGGAAATCGATACCATGGTGAACCGGGCGGAAGGGCTCGACAACTGGGGGTGAGCCGCAAAACCCGCGCGGCCCAAAGGCCGCGAAGGTCGTTTTGCGCGAGATCGGTAAGCCCGGGGCTTGCGGCCTGAAAAAGATTCAAAATGATGGCCCCGGGGGCTTTGTTCCCCGGGGTTTTTCGTTGTATACCCCCCACTCCCCACCGACCGACAAGCCGTTCCGAGGATTCCGCTTCCATGGCCGAACTGGACAAGACCTACCACCCCGAAGAGGTGGAAGCCCGCCGCTACCAGGAATGGGAACGGAGCGGCGCCTTCGCGCCCGGCCAGGGGGGCGGAGGCGGCGCCAACGGCCAGCCCTATACCATCGTCATCCCGCCGCCCAACGTGACGGGCAGCCTCCACATGGGCCATGCCCTCAACAACACGCTGCAGGACATCCTGATCCGCTACCGCCGCATGAAGGGCGACCAGGCCCTGTGGCAGCCGGGCACGGACCATGCCGGCATCGCCACGCAGATGGTGGTCGAGCGCATGCTGGAGGCCGAGGGCGTCAAGCGCACGGACCTGGGCCGCGACAAGTTCGTCGAGCGGGTGTGGGAGTGGAAGGCGGAATCGGGCGGCACCATCACCCGCCAGTTGCGCCGGCTGGGCGCGTCCTGCGACTGGTCGCGCGAGCGCTTCACCATGGACGAGGGCCTGTCCAGGGCCGTGCTCAAGGTCTTCGTCGACCTGTACAAGCAGGGCCTGATCTACCGCGACAAGCGCCTCGTGAACTGGGACCCCAAGCTGCACACGGCGATCTCGGATCTGGAGGTCGAGCAGCGCGAGACCAAGGGCAAGCTGTGGTACTTCAAGTACCCGATCGAGGGCGAGAGCGGTCGCTTCATCACCGTCGCCACCACGCGCCCCGAAACCATGCTGGGCGACACCGGCGTCGCCGTGCACCCGGACGACGAGCGCTACAGGGATCTGGTCGGCAAGTTCTGCGTGCTGCCCCTGGTCGGCCGGCGCATCCCCATCGTCGCCGACGCCTACGCCGACCCGGAAAAGGGTTCGGGCGCGGTGAAGATCACTCCGGGCCACGACTTCAACGACTTCGAGGTCGGCAAGCGCGCCGGGTTGGAGATCATCAACATCTTCGACGCCGACGCCCACCTGAACGAGGACGTGCCCCTGAAGTTCCAGGGCATGGAACGGTTCGCCGCGCGCCAGGCCGTGCTCGCCGACATGGAGGAACTGGGCCTGCTGGAACGCGTTGAGGACAACGCCATGACCGTGCCGCACGGCGACCGCTCGGGCGTGGTCATCGAACCCTGGCTCATGGACCAATGGTTCGTCGACGCCAAGACGCTGGCCGGCCCGGCCATCGAGGCCGTGGAAAGCGGCAAGACGAAGTTCGTGCCCAAGTCCTGGGAGAACACCTACTTCGAATGGATGCGCAACATCCAGCCGTGGTGCGTATCGCGCCAACTGTGGTGGGGCCATCAGATCCCGGCCTGGTTCGGTCCCGACGGCGAGGTCTTCGTCGAACGGTCGGAGGAGGAAGCCCGGGCCGCGGCCAAGGCCCACTACGGCAAGGACGTGGAACTGACGCGCGACCCGGACGTGCTGGACACCTGGTTCTCCTCGGCGCTGTGGCCGTTCTCGACCCTGGGCTGGCCCGACGCGACGCCGGAACTGGCGCGCCACTATCCCACCGACGTGCTGGTCACCGGCTTCGACATCATCTTCTTCTGGGTCGCCCGCATGATGATGATGGGCCTGCACTTCATGGACGAGGTGCCGTTCCACACGGTCTACATCCATGCCCTGGTGCGCGACGAGAAGGGCCAGAAGATGTCGAAGTCCAAGGGCAACGTCATCGATCCCCTGGAGCTGATCGAGAAGTTCGGCGCCGACGCCTTGCGGTTTACCCTGACCGCCTTCGCCGCCCAGGGACGCGACGTGAAGATGTCGGAAAGCCGGGTCGAGGGCTACCGCAACTTCTGCACCAAGATCTGGAACGCGGCCCGCTTCTGCGACATGAACGAATGCCGCCCCGATCCGATTTTTAATCCGAAATCGGTTAACTCGACCCTGAACCGCTGGATCGTCGGCAAGGTCGTCGAGGCCGAGGCGGCGATGAGCGTGGCGCTCGACGCCTACCGCTTCAACGACGCGGCGGGCGCGCTTTACGCCTTCACCTGGGGTACCTTCTGCGACTGGTATCTGGAGTTCGCCAAGCCCGTGTTCTCAGGGTCGGACGCCGCCGCCACGGCCGAAACGCGGGCGACGGCGGCCTGGGTGCTCGACCAGATCGTGACCCTGCTGCACCCCATCGTGCCGTTCATCACCGAGGAGCTGTGGCAGACCCGGGCCGAGCGCGCGCAGCCGCTGATCACCACGCCCTGGCCCGAGTACGACGCGGCGCTGGTCGATGCCGCCGCCAACGCGGAAATGGACTGGGTCGTGCGCCTGATCACGCAGATCCGCGCCGTGCGGGCCGAGATGAACGTGCCGCCGGCGGCCAAGGTTCCCATGCTGCTGAAGGACGCGGGCGAAGCCGCACGGGCGGCGCTGGAAACCCACCGGGATCTGATCCTGCGTCTGGCGCGGCTGTCGGACGCCGGGGTGCTGACCGGTGAGGTCCCCAGGGGGGCGGTGCAGGACGTGCTGGACGAGGCGACGATCATCCTGCCGATCGCCGACGTCATCGACCTGGAGGCGGAGAAGGCGCGGCTCGAGAAGGAGATCGCCCGGCAGGACGCCGAGATCAAGCGCTTCGAAGGCAAGCTGGCCAACGAGAAGTTCGTCGCCAACGCGCCGGCCGACGTGGTCGAGACCGAGCGCGAGAAGCTGTCGGAGGCCCAGGCCACGCGCGCGCGGCTCGACGAGGCGCTGAGGCGGCTCGCCGCCGTCGCGTGACCCCGGCGGGACCGTCCGCCGGTTTGGTCCGGCGGCAATGATCCTTTTCTCCTATCGCGCCGCCGGGGATAGGAAATTTGAGGTTCTGGTATGACCGGGGGTGCCTCCGCTAGGCTGTCCGCAACAAGGCTAGGGAGGTTACAAAGTTGGAACCACCGACGCATTTGCCCGACATATCGACCCAAACCCCATTTACCCGGTGATCATCGGGTGGGATCGGGTGCGACGCCGATCCCGAAAGCGAACCAGGAAAGCCCCGCCCTTGAAACCGGCGGGGCTTTCACCGTTTGCGGCAACGTATTCCGCCATATTGGGGCCTTGTGAGGGCCCGCCCGCGCCGACATAATCTGCCTTTGCCGCCCAAAGGCGCGGACGTTTCGCAACGACATGGGGACCGATCATGGACCAAGCCGGGAAACAGATGGCCGACGCGCAGAAGACGGTGGAAGCCATCCTGCAGACGTTGATCGACAACGGCACGGAATACGGGATGAGCGTCCTCGGCGCCGTCGTCATCCTGATCCTCGGCTGGTGGTTCGCCGGCTGGGCCAAGCGGGCGGTGACCAAGGCCCTCGACCGCGTGAAGTCCCTCGACGACACGCTGACGCCGTTCCTGTCCTCGCTCGTCCGCTACGTCATCCTCGCCTTCGTCGTCGTCGCGGTGCTCAACCAGTTCGGGGTCCAGACGACCTCGATCATCGCCGTCCTGGGCGCCGCCGGCCTCGCCATCGGCCTCGCCCTGCAGGGCACCCTGCAGAACGTCGCCGCCGGGGTCATGCTGCTGGTCCTGCGTCCGTTCAAGGCGGGCGACTTCATCGACGCCGCCGGCCAGGCCGGCACGGTGGTGGAGATCGGCCTGTTCACCACGGAACTGAAGACCCCCGACGGCATCTTCAAATCGGTGCCGAATTCGTCGCTGTGGAACGCGACGATCACGAACTTCTCGCGCAATTCGACGCGGCGCATCGACTTCGTCGCCTCCATCTCCTACGGCGACGACCTGCCCGGGGCCATGGAACTTCTCAAGGGCATGCTCGACGCCGATCCGCGCATTCTGAAAGACCCGGCGCCCGAGGTCATGACCTGGGCCATGGCGGCCAGTTCGGTCGACATCAACCTGCGCGCCTGGGTCGCCACGGCCGACTATTGGCCGACCCTGTTCGACCTGCGCAAGACCGTGAAGCTGGGCCTGGAACAGGCAGGCTTCACCATCCCGTTCCCGCAGCAGGACGTGCATATGCATCAGGTGCCGGCCAAGGCGGCGGAGTAACCCCCCGCCAAGGCGGTAACCGCCCGTTAAGCGTGGTAAAATAAGCTGATCGTCGGAGACGTATGATGACCGACCTTCAAGCACCGGAATTGCCTCTGAACCCGTCGCCGGAACAGCGCGCGGAATACATCATGATGCGGCTGGAGCAGTTCATCCGCGAGGGCCGCACCATCGACGAGGGCATGTCCTTCAAGCAGTGGCAGGCCATGGCCAAGGCCGAGATCGCCATCGCCATCGCCGCCGCCCAGAACGAGGTGCAGAAGGACGACCCGGTGACCCGGCGGCTGCTGTTCATGACGGCGGCGTGTCTCACCACCATCGGCTTCTGGGGCACGGCGGTCAGCCTGCACAAGACGGCCTACCTCGTGGGCGCCCTGGTGTGCGCCGGGGCGGGGCTGCTGCTGCTGCTCTGCGTCGGCGAATGGCGGTTCCGGAAATGGCGGCGCAAGAAGGACGCCGAACTGCGCATCGAACGCCTCGCCAACATCGAGGCCCTGAACAAGCGCATCAAGGGCCTGGAGCGGGCGCTCGAGAAAGAGGAGAAGATGCTCGAGAAGAAGCTGAAAAAGACCCGCAAGGCGGTCGACCAACTCCACGCCGCGCAGATGAAGGAACCGCCGGTGCCGAGCGGGGCGGGGTAGTCAGGCGATAATTCTGGGACGGTTCCCTTTTTTTCGATCCCTTTTCCTCAGTGTCCTCTGTGCCCCCTCTGTGATCTCTGTGTCGAATAAGTCAGTTGTTCCCGGAAAGGCTGGTGCCTGGATTGTCTTGGTAATGGGACACAGAGGGCACGGAGAAGACACAGAGCGCACAGAGAAGGGATGATTGTCATGGCCGGGCTTGACCCGGCCATCCACGTTTTTGCCCCGCCGATGTTTAAGAAAGGCGTGGATGCCCGGATCAAGTCCGGGCATGACGGATTAAATCGTTTGGTCCAACGCCCCCACCAGCCGCCCCACTTCCTCCTCCGTATTGTAATGCGCCATGGAGGTGCGGACCACGCCGTCCGTGGTGTCCGTGACGCCGACGGCCTGGAGCAGGCGCGGCGCGTAGAAGTCGCCGTTCCAGCAGGCGACCTTCTGCGTCGTCAGGGCGGCCACCACCTCGGCCGAGGATTTCCCTTCGACGGTGAACGAGAAGGTTGGTGCGCGGTCGTTGGCGCCCGCGGAGTGGCGGCCGAGCAGTCGCAGGCCCGGCCGGTTCAGGGTGAAGTCGAGGAACGTCTCGGCCAGTTTCTGCTCGTGGGCGGCGATGAGACCGAACACCTGGGCCGCGCGGGCGTGCAGGGTATTGGCGGGCTGGTCGAAATGGTGCGCGGCGAGCGCCTCGAAATAGTCGGCGATGCCGGCCAGGGCCGCGATGGTTTCGTGGTTCGGCCCGGCCGGGTTCAGCTTATGCTGGACGTCGTCCTCGGCGAAGAACAGGTGACCCTGGCCGCGGGCTTCCAGAAGCCGGTCGCGCTTGCCGTAGAGGCAGCCGATATGCGGGCCCATGACCTTGTAGAAACTGTAGAGGTAGAAATCGACGTCCCAGGCCTTCACGTCGATGGCCCGGTGCGGCGCGTAGGCGACGCCGTCGACGCAAACCATCGCCCCCGCCGCGTGGACCTGTTTGGTGATCGCCGCCACGTCGTTGATGTCGCCGGTAATGTTGGAGACATGGGGGAAGGCGACCAGCCGCGTGCGGTCGGTGAGCAGGGCGTCCAGCATGTCGGTGCGCAGCGCGCCCGTTTCGGCGTCGACCGGCCAGTCCTTCACGACGATGCCGAACTCGGCCAATCGCCGCCAGGGCGAGGAATTGGCCTCGTGGTTGAGGACCGCGACGATGACCTCGTCACCCGTCCGCCACAACGGGCGCAGCGCCTGCGTCAGGACATAGACGTTCATCGAGGTCGAGGGGCCGATGACGACCTCGCCGGGCTCGGCCCCGATCATGGCGGCCATGGCCGTATGGCCCTCGGCCATGCGCCGGGCGGCGAGCTGCGATTTGGGGTAGGGGGCAAGGGGCTGGACCTGGCATTCGCTCATGTAGGCGGTCATGCGCGCCACGACCGACTTGGGCACGTAGGAGCCGCCCGCGTTCTCGAAGAACGCCCAGCCGTCGTTGAAGCAGGCGTCCGGGAACTGCGCGCGAACGAAGGGAAGGTCGAGGGATCGGGTCATGAAGGAAGTTTAACCACAGAGGCGTCGAGGCAGTGAGGAGATTTCAGATTGTCCTGGCCGGGCTCGACCCACGGCTGTCCGGGCATGACGATTTGGAAAACAGCAGTCCAATCGGCTTCTTCCTCTCACCGCCTCTGTGGTCGACCCTTTTCGCTCAGCCCGCGTGCGCGAGGGCGATGACCAGCTCGGCCATGATTTCCGGGTCGGCCACGAACTTCAGGCCCAGGCGGCCCTTGCGGCACCAGGCGACGGTTGCCGAGACGTCGCCGAAGGCGCCGAGGTTGAGGGTCAGGTGGCGGCCCTTGGACATGTCCAGCGAGGCGATGATCTGCGCGCCGCCGGGGGAGATGTCCTCGATCGTGCATTTGGTGGAGGCGTCGCCGACGGTCACGCGCGCCTGCAGGCCCGTGGACTCCCGCTTGTGTTCGCGGCGGTTCAAGGCAAAGGCGTCCGCCATGGCCGCATTCTTCCCGTCTGCGTCGCAACCGGATAAAAAGGGGGACGCCATATTTTCTTAACGTCGTTAAAAAACATGGCCTCCCCTTTTTTGTCGTCCCCTAGATGTCGGCGTAGACGTGGGTTTCCGCCTTGGCGCCCGGATGGGTGACGGCGCCGTCGCAGGCCGGGCCCACGAGCTGAGCATACTTCCAAAGCACGCCCGACTGGTAGTCGTGTTTGCGCGGCTTCCATTCCTTGCGCCGCATCTCCAGCTCTTCCGGGCCGAGGTCCACGTCCAGGGTGCCCTTGTCGGCGTCGATGCGGATCACGTCGCCGTCCTTCAACAGGCCGATGGGCCCGCCCACGGCGGCCTCGGGCCCGACATGGCCGATGCAGAAGCCGCGCGTGGCGCCCGAGAACCGGCCGTCGGTGATGAGCGCCACCTTTTCGCCCAGGCCCTGGCCGTAGATGGCCGAGGTGGTCGACAGCATCTCGCGCATGCCGGGGCCGCCCTTGGGTCCTTCGTAGCGGATGACGACGACCTCGCCCTCGTTGATCTGCTGCTTGAGGACGGCGTCAAGCGCGTCCTCCTCGCAATCGAAACAGCGCGCCGTGCCCGTGAACTGCAGCTTGTGCAGGCCGGCGACCTTGACGATGGCCCCTTGCGGGGCGAGCGAGCCCGTGAGGCCGACCACGCCGCCCGTCGGCGAGATCGCCTTGGACACCGGATAGATGACGTCCTGGTCCTCGGGGAACACGACGTCGGCAAGGTTCTCGGCGACGGTCTTGCCGGTCACGGTCATGCAGTCGCCGTGCAGGAAGCCGGCGTCCAGCAGCGCCTTCATCAGCACCGGCACGCCGCCCACGTCGAACATGTCCTTGGCCACGTACTTGCCGCCCGGTTTCAGGTCGGCGATGTAGGGCGTCGACTTGAATATCTCGCAGACGTCGGCGAGCGAGAAATCGATGCCGCATTCGTGGGCCATGGCCGGCAGGTGCAACCCGGCGTTGGTCGACCCGCCCGAGGCCGCGACGATGCGGGCCGCGTTCTCGAACGACTTGCGCGTCACGATGTCGCGCGGGCGCAGGTTCTTCTCGATCAGGTTCATGACCGCGTGGCCGGACGCCACGGCGTATTCGTCGCGGGTCTCGTAGGGGGCCGGGGCGCCGGCCGAGCCGGGCAGGGCCAGGCCGATGGCTTCCGACACGCAGGCCATGGTGTTGGCCGTGAATTGGCCGCCGCAGGACCCGGCCGACGGGCAGGCGACGCATTCCAGTTCGTGCAGGTCGTCGTCCGACATGGAGCCGTTGGCGTTGGCGCCCACGGCCTCGAACACGTCGATCACGGTGACGTCCTTGCCCTTGAACTTGCCGGGCAGGATCGAGCCGCCGTACATGAACACCGACGGCACGTTGAGCCGCAGCATGACCATCATCATGCCCGGCAGCGACTTGTCGCAGCCGGCCAGGCAGACCATGGCGTCGTAGCAATGGCCGCGCATGGTCAGTTCCACCGAGTCGGCGATCACGTCGCGCGAGGCCAGCGACGACTTCATGCCCTGGTGGCCCATGGCGATGCCGTCGGTCACGGTGATGGTGGTGAACTCGCGGGGCGTGCCCTGGGCTTCCTTGACGCCGGTCTTCACCGCCTGGGCCTGGCGCGACAACGCGATGTTGCAGGGCGCGGCCTCGTTCCAGCAGGTCGCGACGCCGACGAAGGGCTGGGCGATCTCGTCCTCGGTCATGCCCATGGCGTAGTAGTAGGAGCGGTGCGGCGCGCTTTCCGGGCCGACGCTGGTATAGCGGGACGGCAGCTTGGATTTGTCGAACGTCTTATTGGTGGGTGACTGGGCCATGGGGCTCTCCCTGGAACGGCTGGATATCCTGAATTCGGGACCGTTGGTTTAATGCCGTAAGGCCCCGCAAGGCAAGGGCGCTTGCGGGAAAAGGTGCTGTGCCCGCCGCCGCCCGGACTCAGGGCACTGTCGTCCCGTTCATGACGCGAGCGTCTCCAGAACCGGACATTCCGGCACCCGATCACCGGAGCATTGGGCGGCCGTCGTCGCCAGCACCTTCTCGATGCGCCGCAAGTCGGCGATTTTCGCCCGCACATCGGACAAGTGCCGTTCGGTCAAGGCCTTCACCTCGGCACAGGTCTGCGTGCCGTGGTCGACCAGGCCGAGGAGCCCGCGCAGTTCGTCGAGGGAGAAACCGAGTTCCCGCCCGCGCAGAATGAAGCGCAGGCGCGCCACCTGGGCTTCATCATAAATACGGTAGCCGGCGGCCGTGCGCGGCGGCTCCGGCATCATGCCGATCTTCTCGTAATAGCGGACGGTCTCCAGATTGCAGCCCGTCCGCCGCGCCAGCTCCGCCCGCCACACCCCCCTTCCGATTACGTGACCGTTCATGCCGTCGATAAACCTCTTGAGTCTGTAGTAACTACAGAGATTACCTTATTTCCGGAGCAAAGGCGAGGACAAGGACGGATGAGCCCGACACGAATGGAAACAGAGATACCGCGCGCAGCGGATGATCCGGCATCGGTTAAAGGCTGGGGCCAATGAAGGATGCGGCCATACTCAAGACCGGCGCCGTCGGTTCGGTCATCGTTGCGGTCTGCTGCTTCACGCCGGTGCTCGTGGTTCTGCTTGGCGCCGTCGGGCTATCCGCCTGGCTCGGCTGGATCGACTATGTGCTGTTCCCGATGCTGGCCTTGTTCCTCGGCGTCACGGCCTACGGTTTCTGGCGGCGGCAGCGCGCGGCGGCCCGCTGTGCGCCTGAAACACAAACGAGCAAGGAAAGCCTCTGACATGACGGAATGCCGCCCGCCCGGCGGAAGACCGAAGAATGGCTATGACATCGTCGTCATCGGCGCGGGGTCGGCGGGCTTTTCCGCCGCCATCACGGCCGCCGACGAGGGTGCACAGGTCGCCCTCATCGGGCATGGGCTGATTGGCGGCACCTGCGTCAATGTCGGTTGCGTGCCTTCCAAGACCATGATCCGCGCCGCCGAAGCGCTGCACGGCGCCCGCGCGGCCAGCCGGTTTCCCGGCCTTGGGGGCGAGGCAAATGTCATGGACTGGGGGCGTCTGGTCGGGGCCAAGGACGATCTGGTGACAGCGCTGCGGCGGAAAAAATATGTCGACCTGCTGCCCGAATATGACGGCGTTTCCTATCTCGAAGGGGCGGCGCGGCTGAACGGTCAAGGCGTCCTCGTGAGCGGTACCGTTATCGCGGCGGACAAGATCATCGTTGCAACGGGGTCTTCGCCGGGTCTGCCGGACATTTCCGGCATCGAGAACGTCCCTTATCTCACCAGCACCACCGCGTTGGAGCTGATCGAGCAGCCCGTTTCGCTCATGGTTCTTGGCGGCGGCTATATCGGCTGCGAACTGGCGCAGATGTTCGCCCGCGTCGGCACGAAGGTGACACTCGTCACCCGCAGCCGCCTCCTGCCGGAGGCCGAGCCGGAAATCTCCGATGCCTTGGCCCGATATCTTGCGGATGAGGGGGTATCGGTTGTGACCGGGCTCTCTTACCGGGCGATCAGAGCCGTCGAGAGCGGTACCGAACTGACCTTCGAACGCGATGGCCGGGTGGAATCCCTCACGGCGCACCAGGTTCTTTTCGCGACGGGCCGCAGGCCCAACTCGGCCGGTCTCGGGCTTGAGGACGCGGGAATAAGGCTGTCCCCCAATGGCGGCATCCTGGTCGATGATCGCCTACGCACCTCCCGGCCGGGCGTCTATGCCGCCGGCGACGTCACCGGCCGCGACCAGTTCGTCTACATGGCGGCCTATGGCGCCAAGCTCGCGGCGCTCAACGCATTGCACGGCGACCGTCTCGTCTATGACAATGCCGCCATGCCATGGGTGGCGTTCACCGACCCGCAGGTGGCGGGCGTCGGCCTGAGCGAGGCTGCGGCAAGGGCGGCCGGTTTTGAAGTGAAGACCTCCGTTGTGCCGCTGGATCAGGTGCCGCGCGCCCTGGCCGCGCGCGATACCCGCGGCCTCATCAAGCTGGTGGCGGAGGCGAAGACCGACCGTCTGCTGGGCTGCCAGATTCTCGCGCCGGAAGGCGCAGATTCGATTCAGACCATGGTGCTGGCGATGAAGCATGGGATGACGGCGAAAGACCTCGGCGAGACGATCTTCCCCTACCTGACGACGGTCGAAGGGCTGAAGCTCGCCGCACAGGGCTTCGGCAAGGACGTCACAATGCTCTCCTGCTGCGCGGGATAGGAACTCCGCACGGACCTAACTGCGAAGTTCCCGCCGCACGATCTCGGCCCCGGCCGCCAGCGCCTTCAGCTTGCCCTCGGCGACGTCGCGGGGGAACGGGGCGAGCCCGCAGTTGGTGCAGGGATAGATGCGTTCCGGATCCACGTACTGCATGGCGGAACGGATGACGGCGGCGACCTGGTCCGGCGTCTCCACCGCCTTGTTGGCGACGTCGACGGAGCCGACCAGCACGTCCTTGTCCTTCAGCAGGCTCATCAGCGAATGCGGCACGTGCGAGCCCGCGCATTCCAGCGACACCTGGTCGATGGATTTGCTGGCGTTGAGCGCCGGGAAGGTCTGTTCGTACTGGCGCCATTCCTCGCCCAGGGTTTCCTTCCACTGGTTGTTGGCCTCGATCCCATAGCCATAGCAGATGTGCACGGCCTTCTTGACGGTGACGCCCTGGAAGGCGCGCTCCACCGCCGCGACGCCCCACTCGACCACGTCGTTCATGAAGACGTTGAACGCGGGCTCGTCCAGCTGGATCACGTCGACGCCCAGTTCCTGCAGCTCCAGGGCCTCCTCGTTGAGGATTTCGGCGAACGCCATGGCCATGTCGGCGCGTTTGCCGTAGACCTCGTCGGCGATGGTGTCGCAGATGGTCATGGGCCCGGGCATGGTGATCTTGAGCCCGTTTTGGGCGTGCTCGCGGCAGAAGGCGGTGGATTTCGTGTGGGCGGGACCGCGGCGTTTGACCTTGGACGTCACCGTCGGCACGTCGGCGTCGTAGCGGTTGTCGCGGATGCCCATGGTCGTCATCTTGGCCCAGTCGATGCCGTCGACGTATTCCAGGAAACCGTGCACGAAGTGCTTGCGGAACTGTTCGCCGTCGCTGGCGATGTCGATGCCCGCGTCCTCCTGGATCTTCAGCCAGACGAGCGCCGCGTCGCACTGGCCCCGCCACAAGTCATCGCCCTCCAGCTTCCAGGGCGCCCAGAGTTTTTCCGGCTCGGCCAGCCAGTTGGGTTTCGGCAGGCTTCCGGCGACGGTGGTCTTCAGCATGGATGTTCTCCCCAATGTTAAGGTGTTTGTGATTGCCTCCGTTATAACCGGTTTGGTCGCGCCGGGCACCCGGCGACTTGCCGCCCGGATTGGGCGGGGATAAGGTGCCGGGCGTAAGAAAAAAGCCACATCGACACCATCCCACGGGAGCCCATCCAGACATGAAAACCAAAGCCGCCGTCGTTTACGAACTGGGCGCCAAGCGTCCCTATGCCACGTCCCGCCCCATGAAGGTCGAGGAGGTGGACCTGGACCCGCCGCAGGCCAACGAAGTCCTGGTCAAGGTCGCGGCGGCAGGGGTGTGCCATTCGGACCTGTCCGTCGTCGCCGGCGTGCGCGAACGGCCCCTGCCCATGGTGCTGGGGCACGAGGCCTCGGGCGTGGTTCAGGAAGTGGGACCGGGGGTCGAGGGGCTTGAACCGGGCGACCATGTGGTGTTCGCCTTCCTGCCGTCCTGCGGCCAGTGCCTGCCGTGCAAGGAGGGCCGGCCGTCGATCTGCGAAAAGGGGGCGGCGGCCAACGGCGCCGGCACGCTGCTGGGCGGCGGCATGCGCCTGCATAAGGACGGGCAGAAGCTGTACCATCAGGCGGGGGTGTCCTGTTTCGCCGAATACGTGGTGGCGCACCGTTCGTCCGTCATCAAGATCGACAAGGACCTGCCGCTCGACATCGCCTGCACCTTTTCCTGCGCGGTCATCACCGGCGTCGGCGCGGTGCTCAACACGGCCAAGGTGCCCACGGGGGCGACCATCGGCGTGGTCGGCCTGGGCGGCACGGGCCTGGCCGCGGTCATGGGCGCCAAGATGGCGGGGGCGCGGCACATCGTCGGCATCGATGCGCTGGACGACAAGCTCGACTGGGGCCGGCGTCTCGGCTGCGACCAGGTGTTCAACGCGCTCGACAACGACGTGGTCGAAAAGGTCCGCGCGGCCACGGGCGGCGGCCTGGAATACGTGTTCGAATGCGTCGGCCGGGTCGAGGCCATGGAACTGGCCTACCGTGTGACCAGGCGCGGCGGCACCACGACGTCGAGCGGCCTCAGCCACCCGGCGACCAACTTCTCGGTGCAGCACGTCAACCTGGTGACCGAGGAACGCACCATCAAGGGCAGCTACCTGGGCAGTTGCATCCCGGAGCGCGACATTCCCCACTACATCGAGATGTACAAGCGCGGCGCCCTGCCGGTCGACAAGCTGATCTGCGAGAAGATACCGCTGGAAGACATCAACGCCGCCTTCGACCATCTGGCCGAGGGCCATACGGTGCGCCAGATCATCACCTTCTGACGGCCGGGGTCCGGTTTCTTGGTCGATTTCCGCGAACTCTACACGGATGCCGATCGGGCGCCCGTGCGCGTCGGCCTGGTCGGCGCGGGAGAATTCGGCGCCAGCCTGGTCACCCAGTCGCTGAGCCATCCCCGCATCGAGGTGCCCGTGGTCGCCGACATCGACCCCGACCGGGCGGTGAACGTGCTGCTGCGCTGCGGGGTTGCCGGCGAGGACATCGAGATATGCCGCGACGCCGCGAGGGCGCGGGCCGCCCTGGCGGCCGGGCGGGTCGCCGTGGTGCCGGACGGGCTGCTGGTCGCCGACACGGACGTGGAGGTCGTGGTCGAGGCCACGGGGGCGCCCGAGGCGGCGGCGGCCATTTCCGAGGCGGCGATCCTGTCCGGCAAGCACCTGATCCTGGCGTCCAAGGAGATGGCCTCGGTCTGCGGGCCGCGGCTGGCCCGGCTGGCGGCGGAGAAGGGCGTCGTCTACACCCTGCCGGACGGCGACCAGCCGAGCCTGCTGATCGGGCTGATCTCGCGCGCCGAGCTTCTGGGCCTCGAGGTCGTGATGGCCGGCAAGGCGAGCGAATACGACGTCGTCTGGCACCCGGCCATGGGCGAGCTGAGCTATCACGGCAAGACCTTCGCCGTGCCCGACTTCGCCGACTGCTGGAACCTGGACGACGCCGACATCCCCGAGGTGCTGGCCGACCGGGCGGCACCCCTGGGGGCCCTGGCGCTCAAGTCCGTGCCGGACCTGTGCGAGATGATGCTCGTGTGCAACGCCACGGGCCTGCGCCCCGATTTCGACGCCTTCCACGCGCCGCTCGCGCGCACCGTGGAACTGCCCGACGTATTCCGGCCCGAAACCGAGGGCGGCATCCTGCTGGAGGCCGGGGGCGGCGTGGTCGACATCGTCAACTGCCTGCGCCGGGACGACGAACTGAGCCTGGCCGGCGGCGTGTTCGTGATCGTACGTTGCGCCGACCGTGAAACCTGGCGGGTGATCCGGGGCAAGGGCATCCCGGTCAGCGCCTGCGGCACTTACGGGCTGTTGCACAATCCGGTGCACCTGCTGGGGATCGAAGCGGCGGCGTCCATCATCGCGGCGGCACGCGGCGGCATGCCGACCAGCGGGCGCGCGCCGAAACAGGCGTTCGACCTGGTGGGCCGGGCCACGCGCGCCTTCAAGGCGGGCGAGGTGCTGGACATGGGCGGCCATCACCACACCATCGACGGGCTGGAGCCCCTGGTGCGGTCCGCCCAGGCCGCCGTTCCCGGGGCGCCGGTGCCGTACTTCCTGGCGGCCAACAACCGGCTGGCGGCGGACGTCCGTTCCGGCGAGATCCTGACCGTCGAAATGGTGGAAGAACCCGGGGCCTCGGTCCTGTGGCGCCTCAGGCGCGACCAGGACGCCCGGGTCCCGGGCCGGTAACGCCGGGTCGACTTTAGACATAATTGATAATTGGTCGGAATTCCGACTGTAATTGGGAGGAGCAAAACACAGGGCGCCGAAGGACCGAACGTGCACATCGACGTAAAGGCCGTATCGGCGGAAACCGCCGAGCTACCTAAAAGGTTGAAAGACGTGCTCGATTATTGGGACGGCTTGCGCGGCGGCCGTTGGGCGCCGGCCTGGAAGGACTTCCACCTGATCGAGCTTGCTTCCGCGACGATTCCGTTCGTTATCGTTGTCGACGTCCAACGGGATCCCCTTGATTTCGTTTACCGGTTCTGGGGAACCGGCAACACGGCCTACATCGGCTATGACTGCACGGGCATGTCGGTGCGCCGGAACAGGCTGTTCGGCACCAAGGTATTCGGGGAATGCGAATACCTGCTGGAACAGCGGCGGCCGATCGTGTGGTTCTCCAAGGTCACGCGGGACGACGGAGTGTACCGCGAATACGCCCGGCTGCGCGCGCCCCTCTCCGACGACGGCGAGACCGCGACGCATATCGTTTCTGTCGTGCAGGTCGACGAGAAACTGGACGAAATTTTCGACGCCGCGGACCGCTAACCGGCGGTGTCCGGCGCCTTGGGGGCGATCATCCGGTATAGGCACATGGACAGGAGGTGGGCGCGCCCGCCCGCGTCGTCTTCCAGCGGCAGGTCGATGCACTCGAACGCCACGTAGTTGCGCTCGGGATAGACGCTGACGCCCCAGCGGCGCACGGGCATGTCGCCGGTCAGCGCCATGCGGTGAGCGGTCAGGATTCCCTCGCGTCCGGCGGCGGGGAAGTACTCGGACAGGAACCGTCCCGTGGCGTCGAAACGCAGCCATTCCGTTATCTCGGTGCCCCAGAAACGGACCCGGAAATCGCGTCCGCCCTCGACCGCGTCCTTGACCACGATATTGGGGGCGAATTTGTACAAGGCGGGCAGGTCGATGTCGCGCCAGCGCGGGCAGGGCCGCGCGCCCCGCTTTGCGACCCAATAATCGAGCAGCCACCGAAACTCCGGGACCGTGAAATCCCAGGTCTGTTCCGTGAAAGGCCCCTCGACCGCCTGCAAGTCAAAGCCGTCGCCGGCCATCGACACATCTCCCCGCGCGCCCCACAGGCACTGGTATACGTTAGACCATTCAAAGCCGTGCCGCCATGCGAACCGTATTGTGTGGCACGACAAAATGGTCGGATTTCGGATTGTGGAACGATGGCGCGCGTGAGTGATAT
>PFFW01000011.1 GCA_002781745.1 Rhodospirillales bacterium CG15_BIG_FIL_POST_REV_8_21_14_020_66_15 | reverse complement strand
ACCGCTTCGACGTCGAACCGGACCAGAAGAAGACCCTTGATGCCCAGGCTGCCTGGCTCAAGAAGTACAGTTCCGTCACCGTCACCGTCGAAGGCCATGCTGACGAACGCGGCACGCGCGAATACAACCTTGCCTTGGGTGAGCGCCGGGCCAACGCCGTGAAGGAATACCTGATCTTTCAAGGTATCGACGCCAAGCGGATCAAGACCGTCTCCTATGGCGAGGAACGCCCTGTTGCGCTCGGCTCCGACGAAACCGCCTGGTCGCAAAACCGCCGTGGCGTGACTGTCGTGACGGGCCCCGGCAGCTGATCCCGGGTTGACCGTCCAGCATTTCTAGGGCGCTTGCCCAGCCGCGGAATGCGGGATGGGCAAGCGCCTTAGTTTTGCCTAAAATTCCTGTGATCACAGGCGTCTGTTTGGCATTCTCTGCCGGACAGCCGTTTCACGCGGCACCGCCGCCATCGTTCGCGATACAATGAATATTCGACCGCTCATGCGTCTTAACCTTTCATCCGCCTTGGCAATCCTCGGTTTCGCCGCCGTCCTGGTCGTGGCCGATGGCGCCCGCGCCCAGGACGCGCAGGCCCTCTCGCAGCGCCTGGAGCGGTTGGAACGCGACATCCAGACCCTGTCGAAGATGGTCGTGCGCGGCCCGGGGGCGGTGCCCGCGGCAGAGGTTCCGGCCGCCGCCAGACCGGCCGAGCCCATGCCCAACCTGCCGCAGAACGCCGTGGCGCGTATCGGCGTGCGCCTCGACACCCTGGAAAACGAACTGCGCGACGTCACGGGGCGGATCGAGCAACTGACCTACAACATTGACCAGCTCACGGCGCGGGTCGACCGTCTGGTCGCCGACGTGGATTTCCGCCTGTCCGGCCTGGAACAGCAGAGCCGTCCCATGGGGCAGACCCCCGGAGCCGCCGGGCCGCAGCAAGCCAATGCCGCGCCGGGCCCGGCCGACGTCCGCATCGTCGGCGCGCCCCCGCGCAGCCTCGGCCAGATCGAAGCCGACCGGGTGGAAAGCGGCCAGTCGCCGGCCAAACCGGCTGCCGGGTCGTCGAAGCCTTCGGGTGCGGGGACGGCGGTCGAGTCCGCCCCCGTTCAGCCGCAGGCGGAGGCCGCCGCCGTGCCCCAGGCGAGTACGACGCCAGGGCCGGCCCTGCCCGATGGAACGGCCGAGGAGCAGTACCAGTTCGCTTTCGGCCTCTTGCGCAAGCATCAGTTCGACCAGGCGGAGACGGCGTTCAAGGAATTCCTTTCCAAGCACGAGGGCGGCGCGCTTGCCAGCAATGCCCGCTATTGGCTCGGCGAAACCCATTACGCGCGGGCCGAGTACGTGAAGGCGGCCGAGGTCTTCCTGCAGGGTTTCGAAAAGGACCCCAAGGGAGGCAAGGCGCCGGACAGCCTGCTGAAACTGGCCATGTCCCTGGGTCAACTGGGGCAGAACAAGGAAGGCTGCGCCGCCATCGACAAGCTGTTCGCCGATTTCCCCAACGCCAACAGCTCGCTGAAGCGCACGGCCACCCGCCAGCAGCGGCAGATGAACTGCAAGCAGTGACCGGCGCGGTCTGACGCCGTGCGGCCGCGTCGGGAAAACTCGGCCCGGAAGGCAGATGATGACGGCGACCGCCCATTCCCCTGACGATCCAAACACCGAAGAATTGACCCGCCGGTTCGCCGACGCCATGGGTAGGCTCGGCCCGTTCGAGGCCAACCCCCACTTGGCCGTCGCCGTGTCCGGGGGCGCCGACAGCACGGCGCTGGTCCTGTTGGCCCACGATTGGGCCCGCAGGCGTGGCGGAGAGGTTACGGCCCTGGTTGTCGACCATGGCCTGCGCGCAGCCTCCGCGGCAGAGGCCACGGAAGTAGCGGCGCGTCTCGGCGCCTTCGGCATTTCCGCCCGCGTTCTGCGCTGGACCGGCGCCAAGCCGACGTCCGCGGTGCAGGCGGCGGCGCGGACGGCGCGCTACGGCCTGCTGCGGTCCTGGTGCCGGGATGCCGGTGTGCTGCATCTCCTGACCGGCCATCACGCGGACGACCAGGCGGAGACCTACCTGATGCGGCGGGCCCGCGGCGGCGTCCGCGGCCATGCGGGAATGAGCGCGCTTCTTGAACTTCCCGAGGTCCGTCTGGTGCGCCCCCTTCTGGCGTTCCAGCGGGCCGAACTGACGGCCTATCTTGCGATGCTGGGCGTTGCCTGGACCGATGATCCCTCCAACGCGGACGAGGCGTTCGAGCGTGTGCGCATGCGCCGCCGCCTTGCCGCGGACCCTGCCCTGGCGGAGGCCGCGCGGAGTGAGATCCTGCCCACCGGCAAGGCGCGCGCGGCGCTCGAGGCCGCCGTCAACGGCGCGTTGGCGGAGACGGTTTCCCTCCATCCTCTCGGTTTCGCCTTCGTCCACCGTGCGGCGTTCCGACGCCTGCCGGACGACGTAGCCGCCGTCCTGGCCGGCCGCTTGGCCCAGGTCCTGGGCGGGGCCGAGCACGCGCCGCCCGGCGCGCGGGCCGAACGCCTGTCGAGGCGTCTTGCGAGATCTGGCGATTTCCCCGGTGCCAGCCTGGGACGCTGCCGTTTCCTGGCCGAGAGGGCGGGCCGGGTCGCGGTCTGCCGCGACCGGCGCGGCCTGCCGGCGCCCGGGCCGGCGGTGCCCGGTCGCATTGCCGAATGGGACGGACGGTTCATGATCGATCTGCCGGCGGACCTGCCTCAAGGCCTGATCCTGGCGCCCTTTGGCGCCGACGGCTGGCGGCGGGTGCCCAGAGACCTGCGCCGCGCCTCGGGCCTGACCCTGGCCTTCGCCGCGACCTTGCCGGCCCTGTTCCGCGACGGGAGCCTTGCGGCCCATGCCTTGAGCGGGCAGGGCGGACTCACCCTGCGCTTTCGGCCAAAAAATTCCCTGGGCTTCAACGGGTTTTGTATTGCGTAACCGTTTCGGAGTACTATCTCTGAGAAAGGGCTCCGAGCGCGCGGTGGACCGTGCCGGGTGCATCAATCGCATGCGGCCCTTGTCCACAGCCACAAAAGGACTTAAGCGTTGAATTTCAGCCGGAATTTTGCCCTCTGGGTCATCATCGCCCTGCTCGTTTTCGCACTCTTCAACCTGTTCCAGGGGACACCCCAGCGGGCCATGCAGAACGAGTTGGCCTTCACCGACTTCCTGAATAGCGTGGAAAGCGGTGAGGTGCGCAATGTCGTCATCCAGGGACAGTCGATTTCCGGCAACATGCGCGACGGCCGCCATTTCACGACCTACGCGCCCGACGATCCCAACTTGGTTACCCGTTTGCGCGAGCAGGGCGTAAGCATCAAGGCCAAGCCGTCGGACGAGAACTCGCCCACGTTGTGGGGCATTCTGATATCCTGGTTCCCCATGCTGCTGCTGATCGGCGTGTGGATCTTCTTCATGCGCCAGATGCAGTCGGGCGGCGGCAAGGCCATGGGCTTCGGCAAGTCGAAGGCCAAGCTTTTGACCGAGAAGACGGGCCGCGTCACCTTCGAGGACGTCGCGGGTATCGACGAGGCCAAGCAGGAACTCGAGGAAGTCGTCGAGTTCCTGAAGGATCCGCAGAAGTTCCAGCGCCTGGGCGGCAAAATTCCGAAGGGCTGCCTGCTCGTCGGACCTCCGGGCACCGGTAAGACGCTGCTGGCCCGCGCCATCGCCGGCGAGGCCAATGTGCCGTTCTTCACCATCTCCGGTTCCGACTTCGTCGAGATGTTCGTCGGTGTGGGTGCGTCGCGCGTGCGCGACATGTTCGAACAGGGCAAGAAGAACGCGCCCTGCATCATCTTCATAGACGAAATCGATGCCGTCGGCCGCCATCGCGGCGCCGGGCTCGGCGGCGGCAACGACGAACGGGAACAGACCCTCAACCAGTTGCTTGTGGAGATGGACGGGTTCGAGGCCAACGAGGGCGTCATCCTGGTCGCCGCCACCAACCGGCCGGACGTGCTCGACCCGGCGCTGTTGCGCCCGGGCCGCTTCGACCGCCAGGTGGTGGTGCCGAACCCGGACATCCTGGGCCGCGAAAAGATTCTCAAGGTCCACATGAAGAAGGTGCCGCTGGCGCCCGACGTGGACGCCAAGATCATCGCCCGCGGGTCCCCCGGATTCTCGGGTGCCGACCTCGCCAACCTGGTCAACGAGGCGGCCCTGCTGGCCGCCCGCGCCGGGCACCGCGTGGTGACCATGAGCGACTTCGAGAACGCCAAGGACAAGGTCCTGATGGGCGCTGAGCGCCGCTCCATGGTGATGACCGAGGAGGAAAAGCGCCTGACCGCGTATCACGAGGCGGGCCATGCCATCGTCGGCATATACATGCCCAAGCACGACCCGATCCACAAGGTGACGATCATCCCGCGCGGCCGCGCGCTGGGGGTCACCATGTCCCTGCCGGAGCGGGACAAGTTGAGCCAGTCGCAGATACAACTTGAATCGCAGTTGGCCATGGCCTTCGGCGGGCGCATCGCGGAGGAACTGATTTTCGGTAAGGAGAATGTGACCACCGGGGCCGGCGGCGACATCCAGCAGGCGACCTACATGGCGCGGCGCATGGTTACCGAATTCGGGTTCTCCGACAAGCTGGGCCGCCTGCGCTATGCGGACAACGAGGAAGAGGTCTTCCTGGGGCATTCCGTCGCGCGCCAGAAAAACGTATCCGATGCGACGGCCGCGCTTATCGACGAAGAAGTACGCCGCCTGATCGACGAAGCCGAAACCCGCGCCCGTAACATCCTGACCGAGCACATGGAGCAGTTGCACCGCTTGGCCGACGCCCTCTTGGAATACGAAACGCTGACAGGTGAGGAAGTCCAGAAGGCCATGCGTGGCGAGACGATCACCCGCGAGGACGATACCGGTTCGACGCCGGCCGACGGTTCGGGTCGCAAGGCCTCGGTGCCCGATGCGGGCAAGGGCCGCAAGCCCCATGGCAAACCTGGGGGAAGCCCCGGCGGGTTCGGACCGGAACCGCAGCCGGAATCGTGATCGCTCCCGGACCGGGGCCCGTGGTTCCGCCCTCGTTCGCTGGCCTGTCCTTGGACCGGCCCCGCCTGATGGCGGTGCTCAACGTGACGCCCGACAGTTTTTCCGACGGCGGCGAGGCCTTCGCCCTTGAGGATGCCGTCCGCCGCGGCCTCGCCTTTCTGGCCGAAGGCGCCGACATCCTGGACGTGGGCGGAGAATCGACCCGACCCGGGGCCGAGCCCGTTCCCGTCGAGGAGGAACTCCGCCGCGTCGTTCCCGTGATCGAGGCCCTGACGGCCGAGGGCGCCCTGGTTTCCATCGACAGCCGCCGGCCCGAGGTCATGCGCGCCGCCGTGACGGCCGGTGCGCGCATCATCAACGACGTCGCGGCACTGACGGGGGAGGGGGCGCTTGACGCGGCGGCGGATCTCGGCGTGCCGGTGATCCTCATGCATATGCAGGGCGAACCCGGCACCATGCAGGACAACCCCACCTACGGTGACGTCGTCGCCGAAGTGCGGGACCATCTCCTGGCCCGCGCCCGCGCGTGCCGGGAGGCGGGCATCGCGGCGGCCGACATCGCGCTCGACCCCGGCATCGGGTTCGGCAAGACCGTTCGGCACAACCTCTCGCTGCTTGCCGATCTGGACGTCCTGGCGGCGACGGGACATGCGGTGGTCCTGGGCGTGTCCCGCAAAAGCTACATCGCCAAGATCGACCGCGACGTGCCGCCGGCCCGGCGCGTCGCCGGTTCCGTCGCCACGGCGCTGGCGGCCTGGGACCGCGGCGTGCGAATCTTTCGCGTCCACGACGTGGCCGAACACCGCCAGGCGCTGGCCGTCTACGGGGCTATTGCAGAGGTCCAAGGGAAGGGTCCATAAGGGGCCTGTTAACCAACACTTTGGTATAATTCGGGTCATGACACGCAAACTGTTCGGCACCGACGGCATCCGCGGCATCGCCAATTCCGACCCCATGACCGCCGAAACGGCCTTGAAGGTCGGCATGGCTGCGGGCGCGCAGTTCATCCGCGGCGATCATCGTCATAGGGTGGTAATCGGCAAGGACACGCGGCTATCGGGCTATCTGCTGGAGCCCGCGCTGGTTGCCGGGTTCGTCTCCGTCGGCATGGACGTGATCATCGTCGGCCCCATCCCGACGCCGGCGATCGCCATGTTGACGCAATCGCTGCGGTGCGACCTGGGAGTCATGCTGTCGGCCTCGCACAATCCCTATCATGACAACGGCATCAAGCTGTTCGGCCCGGACGGCTACAAGCTCTCGGACGCCATCGAGTTGGAGATCGAGGCCCGCATGGCGGGCGACCAGTCCGCCGACCTGGCGCCGCCGGACATGCTGGGCCGGACCTGGCGTCTGGAAAGTTCGCGCGGTCGGTACAACGATCATGTGAAGCGCACCTTCCCCCGCGAACACACTCTCGACGGCCTCAAGGTCGTCCTCGACTGCGCCAACGGCGCGGCATACCGGGTGGCGCCCGAGGTCCTGTGGGAACTGGGCGCCGACGTCGTGCCCGTCGGCGTCGATCCCGACGGCTTCAACATCAACCGGGACTGCGGTTCCACCAATACGGAGACCCTGCGCTCCCTGACCGTGGCCCACGGCGCAGACCTGGGCATCGCGCTCGACGGCGACGCCGACCGGGTGATCATCGCCGACGAGCACGGCGATCTGGTCGACGGCGACCAGATACTTGGTCTGGTCGCGCGCAACTGGCTGGAGCGCGGCATCCTGCAGGGCGGCGGCGTGGTCGCCACGGTGATGTCCAACCTGGGCCTGGAACGCTACCTGAACGATATGGGCCTCGGCCTGGAACGCACCCAGGTGGGCGACCGCTACGTCGTAGAGTTCATGCGCGCCAAGGGCTTCAACCTGGGTGGCGAGCAGTCGGGCCACATCATCCTGGGCGACTATTCGACCACCGGCGACGGCCTGATCGCGGCGCTGCAGGTGCTGTCCGTGGTCAAGAAGTCGGGCAAGCGGGCAAGCGAGGTCTGTCGGCCTTTCGAGCCCCTGCCGCAGCTTCTGAAGAACGTGCGGTTCAACGGCGTCTCGCCGCTGGAAGCGGCCTGCGTGCAGGACGCCATCGCCGATGCCCAGGCCATGCTGAAGGACAAGGGGCGCCTGCTGGTCCGCCCGTCGGGCACGGAGCCTTTGGTCCGTGTCATGGCCGAGGGCGAGGACGATATCCTCATCACCCGCGTCGTGGACGACCTGATCACCGTCATCGAGACGGAAGTCCGGGCCTGAACCGGATGCAAGTGAACGGCCGTGTGCTGGTCATCGCCGGCTCCGATTCCGGCGGCGGCGCCGGGATTCAGGCGGACATCAAGACGGTGACCGCGCTGGGCGGCTACGCCATGACCGCGATCACCGCGTTGACGGCGCAAAACACACGGGGCGTGTCCGCGATCCAGCCCGTGCCGGCGGACTTCGTCGCGGCGCAGGTCCGCGCGGTGATTGACGACATCGGCGCCGATTGCATCAAGATCGGCATGCTGCACCGGGCCGAGGTCGCAAACGCCGTTGCCGACGCCTTGGCTGAGGCGGCGGCGGGCGTGCCGCTGGTCCTGGACACTGTGATGATCGCCAAGGGCGGCCATGCGCTGCTCGACGACGATGCGGTCGCGGTCCTCAAGACCCGGCTGCTGCCGGGGGCCGCGCTGGTCACGCCCAACCTGCCCGAGGCAGAGGCGCTGACGGGCCTGCCCGTGCGCACGGTCGAGGACATGCTCGACGCGGGGCAGGACATCCTCGCGCTCGGCGCCAGGGCGGTCCTGATGAAGGGCGGGCACCTGGACGGGGACAGGGTGACGGACCTGCTGGTCACGCCCGAAGAAACCGTGGGCTGGGAAACCCCGCGCATCGACACGCCGCATACCCACGGCACGGGCTGCACGCTCGCAAGCGCCTGTGCCACGGGGATCGCCCAGGGCTTGGATTTGATCGACACCGTCGCCCGTGCCCGCGCCTACGTGGCAGAGGCGATCCGCACCGCGCCCGGCCTGGGCCACGGCCACGGGCCCCTGAACCACGGGTTCACGGTCGCACCCTTCGATCCCAAAGCGGGGAAAGAGAATCAAACGTAGGTCGGCTCCGTCTGCGCGCCGGTGCCGGCCGCGACCTCGGCGATGATGGCAAGCGCCCGTTCCAGCCGCTGGCGGTCCTGTTCGGCGCCCAGGCAGAGGCGTACGTGCGGCCGGTCCGGACGGTGCCGTTCGTCCATGACGAAGGCGTTGCCCGGGGTCACGGACACCCCGCGCTCCAACAGGCGGGTGCGGAACTCGGGCCCCGTGAAGCCCAGGGGCACCGGCAGCCAGGCGTGGAGCGAGCGCGGATGGCTGCGCAGGTCGAGATGGCCGAGGTGGCGCATCAGGTCCCGCTGGCGGCTTTCCACTTCGCGGCGCTGCCGGGCCATCATTTCCTCGGCCTCGCCGCCCCGGATCATCTCGGATGCGATCTCGACGGCGATGGGCGAGGCCATCAGGGTCGACGACCGCAACGCACCCACGAAGGACGCCATGCGGCCTTGCGGCACCAGCACGTAGCCCACGCGCAATCCCGGAGAGACCGCCTTCGACAGGCTGGTCACGTAGACGGTGACGTCGGGGGCGAGGGAGTGCAGCGGCGGCGGTGCCTGGTCCAGGAGGAAGCCGTAGACGTCGTCCTCGATCACGAACACGCCGTGGCGGCGGGCGATCTCGGCGATGCGGCGGCGCCGCTCCTCGGGCATGACCGAGGCCGTCGGGTTCTGCAGCGTCGGCAGCAGGTAGAGAAGTCTGGGTGCGCGGTCGCGGCAGGCCTGTTCGAAGGCATCGGGGACCAAGCCGTCGCCGTCCATGGCCAGGCCCTCGACCCGGAGGCCCAGGGGGGCGGCCGTCGCCTTCAGGCCGGGCCAGCTCAGCGCCTCGGCCAGGATCAGGTCGCCCGGCCGGGCCAGCGCCATCAATGCCGTCTGCGTCGCCGCCTGGGCGCCCGGGGCGATCAGGATGTCCTCGGCGCGGGCGTCGACGCCCAGGCCGTTCAGCCAATCCGCCGCCGCGTCGCGGTGCGGGCGCAGGCCGTTGTGGGTCTGGTAACGGGACACGGCCTCCCACACGGCCTCGTGGTTGACGCGGGTCACGGCGCGCTGGGTCAGGGCGCCCACGCCCGCCGTGACCGGATAGTTTGAGGCCAGTTCCAACCCTTCCGATCCCATGGTGTCGGTGCCGTAAAGGGCGTCGACCGGCGTATGCTCCATGTTGACGCTGTTGCGCAGGGCGTCGATGTTGTCGTTCAGCGAAGGGGCAGGCGCGCGGTCGGCGGGGGCCGTGATGAAGGTGCCGCGGCCGACCTCGCCGCGCGCGAGGCCGCTGCGTTCCAGTTCCTGATAGGCCCGGGTCACGGTGCCGAGCGTCACGCCCAGGTCGTAGGCCAGGTTGCGTTGCGGCGGCAGCTTGGTGCCCGGCGTCAGGTCGCCCGTCTGCACGGCATCGACGATGGCGTCGACGATGGCCTGGTACTTGGGGCCGGGCCGGCCGCGGAGTTCGGGCATCCAGATTGTCATGGTGCGATTTTAATGATTGTATCGATTGTATGTCAATTGTATTGAATTAATGTTGGAATGTCCGGAGTTAATGTGGAATTGATCGGGAACAATAGGTCTGAAATGTGGGGAGACGCTTCATGGATTGGCTGACGCGAACGGAACTGGAGGCTGCGCGGGACATCGTCATGTCGCATTTGGTGCCGACGCCGACCCTGACCTGGCCGCTCCTCAACCGGCGCACCGGCGGCGAAACCTGGATCAAGCACGAGAACCACACCCCCATCGGCGCCTTCAAAGTCCGGGGCGGTCTTGTCTACCTCACGCGGCTCAAGGCCGGGAATCCGGATCTTGCGGGGGTTATCACGGCGACCACGGGCAACCACGGCCAGAGCGTCGGCCGTGCGGCGCGCATGGTCGGCCTGCCGGCCACAATCGTCGTGCCGAAGGGGAACAATCCGGGCAAGAACGCGGCCATGGCGGCCAACGGGGCCGACCTGATCGAGCACGGCGACGACTTTCAGGCGGCTCGCGAGTTCGCCGAAGACCTGGCGGCGGAGAGGGGCCTGCACATGGTCCCGCCGTTCCATCCCTGGCTGGTCCAGGGGGTCGCGTCCTACGGCCTGGAACTGTTCGAAGCGCAGCCGGACCTGGATACGGTCTATGTGCCGATCGGCCTGGGTTCGGGCATCTGCGGGGTCATCGCGGCGCGCGACGCGCTGGGCCTGAAGACCGAGGTCGTCGGCGTGGTCGCCGAAGGAGCACCCTGCTACGCGCTGTCCTTTGCCGAACGCCGGGTCGTCGCGACCAACGGTGTCGACACGGTGGCCGAGGGTCTGGCCGTGCGCAAGCCGGACGCCCTTGCGTTGGAGATCATTTGCAGGGGCGCTACGCGCGTCGTCGCCGTTTCCGACGACGAGATCACGACCGCCATCGCCGCCTATTTCACCGATAGCCACAACTTGGCGGAAGGAGCGGGCGCCGCGGCGCTTGCGGCGCGCCTTAAGGAAGGGAACGCCACGGCCGGCCGCAAGACGGGCGTGGTGCTGTCCGGCGGCAACGTGGACAAGGATCTCCTTGTCCGCGTGCTTGCGGGGGCCGGGGCAGGAGGCTAAAACAGCCTCCCGCCCGCGGGCGGCATAAAGACCAACAAGGGAGCCATCCATGTCCACCAATGCCTACCGCATCGCCGTCATCCCCGGGGACGGCATCGGCAACGAAGTCATGCCCGAGGCGCTGCGCGTGCTCGAGGCTGTCGGCCGCAAACACGACCTGTCGTTCAAGTTCGACGAGTTCGACTGGAGTTGCGAGCGTTACGCCAAGGAAGGCGCCATGATGCCGGCGGACGGTCTGGACACGATCAAGGGGCACGACTCGATCCTGCTGGGCGCCGTCGGCTTCCCGGGCGTGAAGGACCACGTCTCCCTGTGGGGGCTGCTGATCCCCATCCGTCGCCAGTTCCAGCAGTACCTGTCGCTGCGTCCGGTGAAACTCATGGAAGGCATGCCCTGCCCGCTGGCGGGCCGCAAGCCAGGCGACATCGATTTCCTGGTCGTGCGCGAGAACAACGAGGGCGAATATTCCGACATCGGCGGGCGCGCCAACGTCGGCACGCCGGAAGAATTCGCGACCCAGCTTTCCGTGTTTTCCAAGAAGGGCTGCGACCGCATCATCCGCGTCGCCTTCGAACTGGCGCGTACGCGCAAGCGCAAGAAGGTGACCTCGGCGACCAAGTCCAACGGCATCAGCATCTCCATGCCCTATTGGGACGAACGCTTCGCGGCCATCGCATCGGAATATCCGGACGTCGAGACGGACCAGTTCCATATCGACATCCTGACCGCCCAGTTCGTGCGCAATCCGGACTGGTTCGACGTGGTCGTCGGCTCCAACCTGTTCGGCGACATCCTGTCGGACCTGGGCCCGGCCTGCACCGGCACCATCGGTATCGCGCCCTCGGCCAACATCAATCCGGAACGGGAATATCCCTCGATGTTCGAGCCGGTCCACGGTTCGGCTCCCGACATCGCCGGTCAGAACATCGCCAACCCCATCGGTCAGATCTGGTCGGCGGCGATGATGCTCGACCATCTGGGCCAGAAGGATGCCGCCGACGAGATCGTCCGCGTCATCGAACAGGTGGTCGCCGGCGACGGGCCCAAGACCCGCGACATGGGCGGCACGGCCTCGACCCAGGAACTGGGGGCCGCCATCGCCGAGGCGCTGTCTTCCTAGGGCGACGCGGGGCGGGCGCCCACGGCGCGGCGCCGGGCGTGCGGTTCATGGAACTGGCCTGATAGGGCCGGACCCCGGCGTCCCTTGGGATGCCGGGTGATTCCTCCTTTTTTACCAATTGTTTACCCCAATGGTTTTCACTATCCTTGAGTTGATCCAGACGTGGCGCCGCCCGCCTGGGTTTTTCGGCGTTTTCTTGGGAGTGAACGCCGGGGGTGGTGCCGTCTTAGCTGCGGGAGAGGATCATGACCGGTCGACGTCTGATGGCGCGGTTTGCTTTTGTTGCGGTGGCGGGCATGAGCCTCGGCGCGTGCGGCGCTTTGTCGGAATCGCAGATCTTCAGCGATAACTTCTGGGCGGGCAGTCCCCTGAAGCAGAACGACGAGGCCGAACTGGGCATCGCCGAACTGGCCAAGGGCAACTTCGTCACCGCCGAAAGCCATTTCCAGAAGGCCCTGCAGGCCAACCCCAAGGACGTCGACGCGCTTCTGGGGGCCGGCATCCTCTACCAGAACACGGGTCAGATCACCAAGTCGCGCCAGATGTACGAGGCCGTCCTGGCCCTGCGTCCGGAAGAGTCGCAACAGTTCGTGGTGTGGAACAACCTGGCGACGCGGCCCGCCTCGCAGATCGCCAGCGTCAACCTGTCGTTGCTCGATTCCGGCGAGGTGCCGAGCGCCGTGCGCTTGGGCCAGGCGCCCGCCGGCTTCCCCGGCGCGCCGGCCACCGTCTCAGCCGCACCCACGGGACGTCCGGCGCCCGTCACGTCCTTCGGTTCGCCGCCGCCCGTGACCTCGGCGGCCACTCAGCAGCAGGCCTTGGCCACGCCCGGTCGACCGATGAGCACCATGGAGGCGTTCACCGGCGGTGACCAGAACGTGGTCTCCCGCTTCGCCACCATGCGCGCCCTGCGTGACCAGGGCCTGGTGACGCCCCAGGAATTTGCGGCCCGACGCCAGGCCAACATCGGCGCCCTGCTGCCGCTGACCTCGCCGCCCGCGTCGGCGGGCCTTGACCGGCCGGTACCTACCACGGAACAGATCTCCGGACGCCTGCGCGCCATCGGTCGCGCCCTTGAACTGCGCGCCATTTCCGTCTCGCAGCACGCGGCGGAACGCAACCTGATCCTCGATGCGCTGATGCCGGCCGCGCCCGTGCGCCTGGTCAATCCGGCGCCGCCGCCCCAGGGATTGATGGAGGCCGCCGACATGGTGCGCCGCCTGGAGCAGCTTCGCGACGGCGGCTACATCACCTCCGACGAATACACGCGCGAGCGCGCGGCCATCGAAAAGGCCATGCAGCCGGAAGCACCCAAGATGGCCTCGGCCCAGGCCGGCCCCACCAGCCTTGGCGACAAGGACAAGATGGCCAAGGAGGAAAAGCCGAAGGGGCCGCAGCCGGGCGTGCACCTCGCCTCCTACCGGTCAGAGAAGCAGGCCGAGGACGGCTGGAAGCTGATCCAGCGCCGCCACCGCACCGTGCTGAAGGACATGGAGCACGAGGTCGCCAAGGTCGATCTGGGCAAGAAGGGCACCTACTACCGTCTCAAGGCCGGCCCTTTGAAGTCCAAGGGCGAGGCAAGGCAGATCTGCGCCGACCTGAAAAAGCGCCGCCAGTTCTGCGAGCCGACGACGGTGGGCGGCTGATCGCGGCCCCTGACTGTTAGACCGTTCCCGGATCTTCCGTCCGCAGGGGTTTCGTAAGCGCTGAAAGGCGCTGCCGCTGCCGTCCCTCCGCGTCGAAGTTTTCCGGCGCCAACCAGACCTGATGGGCGGCCTTGATGGCGGGCCAGTCCCGGTCCGTGATCGCGAACCAGGCGGTGTCGCGGCTGCGGCCCTTGACCACCATGTGGTTGCGGAACAGCCCCTCGTAGGAAAAGCCCAGGCGCTGCGCCGCGCGGCGCGACGGCGCGTTGAAGGCGTTGCACTTCCACTCGTAGCGGCGGTAGCCGAGGCCGTCGAAGGCATGGGCCATCATCAGGTGCATGGCCTCCGTCGCCGGGATCGAGCCCTGCAGAGCCGGGGAATAGGCGATGTTGCCGACCTCGACGACGCCGTTGACGGGATCGATGCGGAGGTAGCTGGCGACGCCCGACGCCCGGCCCGTCGCGCCGTCGACGATGGCGAAGAACAGGGGATCGTCCGACGCCTCGGCCCCCACAACCCAGGTGCGGTATTCCTGGAACCCGGCGAAGGGGCCGCAGGACATGTAATCCCACATGCTGCCGTCGTCCTCGGAATTGGTGCGCCACAGATACTCTGCATGGGCGGCGGCCGAAAGCGGCTCCAGCAGGCAGCGGGGTCCCCTGAGGGTCTCGCGTCCGGGCCGCGGGCGCGGCGTCCAGTCGGGCAGGGGGGCGCCCAGGGGGCGGTCGGAAGTTTCCGGCATGGCAAGCCTGCGGCGGTTGTGATTTAAACCGGCTTGTAGCGCGGCGACCTGCGCTAGAATAGAGCCATTCCGGTCAGCCAGAGAGAACCAAGGTGAGCAAGGCATTCGTGAACGAGGACGCTGCGGCGGAGGTCGAGGCCGAGGACGACGTCGACAACGGCCCTGCCCTGCCGGCGGGGGCGCGCAATCTGCTGACGCCCGAGGGCCATGCGCGCCTGCAGGCGGAACTGAAGCACCTGCGCCATGTCGAACGGCCCAAGGTGGTGGACATCGTGTCCTGGGCGGCAAGCAACGGCGACCGGTCGGAGAACGGCGACTACATCTACGGCAAGAAGCGCCTGCGCGAGATCGACCGGCGGCTGCGCTACCTGATGAAGCGCCTCGATATCGCCGAGGTCGTCGACCCGGCGCGCCAGACCAACCGCGACCAGGTGTTTTTCGGCGCCTGGGTGACCTTCGAGAATGCGCGCGGCGAGACGCCGACGGTGCGCATCGTCGGCGTCGACGAGGCGCGCCTGGAGGAGGGCGAGATCAGCTGGGTCTCGCCCATGGCACGGGCGCTGATGAAGGCGGAGGAGGGCGACGTGGTTTCCGTGCGCACGCCCCAGGGCCTCGACGAGGTCGAGGTCGTTCGCATTTCCTATGAGGGGCCGTGACGGCCTTCCCGGTCACGGGTGATACACGTGCCCATCCATGATGCGGCGGAAGGTGCGGTAGGCCGAGGTCGAGACCAGATTCCATGACCCGTCGGCGTTCTTTCTCGCGTCGGCGCGGGTCGCGAGGACGCCCGACGGGTTGCCGATCCTGAGATCGGCCGTGAGGTCCAGTCCCCGGGCCATGTCGTTGACCAGCGTGCCCTCGATCACCAGGGCCGCCGAAATGCTCATGGCGCCTGTGACCTGCACCGCGCGGTGGATGTTCTCCATGGAGGCGACGCGCACGGCGATGTTGTAATCCGCGGGCGCGATCTCGGTGCCGGCCAGGGTCTTGTAGGCCACGGGCGGTGCGATGACGGCGACGCGTGGCGAGGCCTGGGCGGCGGCGTCCGGCGTCGCGGCCAGGCCGGCGCGCACGGCGGCGTCGCGCCGCACATGCTCCAGGGCGGCCATGACCTCGGTCATGGCGTCGATCGCCATGGGCGTCTCGGCGCAGGTCAGTCCGAAAGCGGCCGCCGGCACGTAGACGCAGACCGAGGCCGCGTCGACGACGGAGCCGGGGAACTCGCCGAAGCCGGGGGCGGAGAAGGTTTCCTGCAGTCTGCCGGTCGGCAGCACGCCGCGCCCGGCCGTGCCGGCCGGATCCATCCAGTCCAGACGCATGGGCGCGCCCATGCCCGAGACACCCGGAATTTCCATGTCGCCGGTCGAGACGGCGCGGCCGTCCTGCACGGTGAAATGGGCGTGGACGATCTTCCTGGTGTTGGTGTTGAACATGCGCACCATGGCCGGGCCGTCGGGCACGGGGAAGATGCCTTCCTCGACGGCGAAGGGGGCGACGGCGGAAGTCATGTTGCCGCAGTTGGACGACATGTCGACCACGTCGTCGCGGATGCCGATCTGCGCGAAGGTATAGTCCACGTCGGCGTCGTTGCGGGTCGAGCGCGTGACCCACATGGCCTTCGACAGGGACGAAATGCCGCCGCCGAGCCCGTCGAGCTGGCGGCCGTAGGGATCGGGGCTGCCCATGACGGCGCGCAGCATGCGGTTGCGCTCGTCCGCGTCCTCGGGCACGTCCTCGGCGCGGAAGAACACCGCCTTCGAGGTGCCGCCGCGGAAGAAGACGGCGGGGGTTTTGCGCTGCAGGACGTTCATTTCGGGCCTCCCCCGGCCGGGCTTGGTGGGCTTCGGCCGATTGTGGAAAATAACAGCGTTTTGCGCTGGACAGCGCTGCTGGAACCACCTATATCACCGCCTGGGCCACGTCGCCATATGGGCTTCTCTTCAGGGAAGCCTCGGCGGCAGAGGATTTCGGCGAAATCCGGCCTGGCAGGTCTTGCCAGGAAAGCCCATTGCCGATAGTATAGGAACTTCGGTTCCCTTTTCGACGACGCCGTCCCAGGCGCCATTTTCGGGATTTCCCGGGTGATGCGCGTATAGGGCTGTGCGTCTCTGAAGTCGTCTCGGGGGTCGGGTTTTGGCTGTTTGACATTGTTGTTATAGGAAGGGATACGCGGGCGGCGTTTTTTTGCGCTGTTACGGGTGGGACCGGTCGCTGTTTAG
>PFFW01000141.1:6542-16743 GCA_002781745.1 Rhodospirillales bacterium CG15_BIG_FIL_POST_REV_8_21_14_020_66_15 | reverse complement strand
GGAAACGGTGGACATTCGCGACTTTGCAAGCGATAAACACCGCTCCGTGGACGATGCCCCCTTCGGCGGCGGCCCCGGCATGGTGATGCGGCCCGACGTGGTCGATGGCGCCATCCGGAAGGCGAAGGAGGACGGCGCGGACCTGCCGTTCATCTATCTGACCCCCCGCGGACGGCCGCTTGGCCAGAAACGGGTGGCGGAACTGGCGGCGGGGCCCGGGGCGATCGTCTTGTGCGGCCGGTTCGAGGGCGTCGACCAGCGGGTGCTGGACGCCCACGGCGCGGAAGAGGTGTCGCTCGGCGATTTCGTGCTGTCGGGCGGCGAACCCGCGGCGATCGTTCTGCTGGATGCCTGCCTGCGGCTGTTGCCGGGGGTCATGGGCCAGGCGGCGTCGCTGGAGGAAGAGAGTTTCGAACGGGGATTGCTGGAATATCCCCACTACACGCGGCCCCAGGAATGGCAGGGCCGCAAGGTGCCGGAGGTTCTGGTCTCCGGGCACCACGCAAAGGTTGAAGCCTGGCGGCGGAGCCAGGCGGAGGAGATCACCCGCCAACGGCGGCCCGACCTGTGGGGCGCGCGCGAGCGGTCTTAGGAATTGCCGGCGACGGCAGAGGGTTTGTAAGGAAAGGTTTGGAACCATGAACGTGATTGAAGAACTGGATCAGGAACAGATCGCCCGCCTGTCCGGCGAGAAGGATGTCCCGTCGTTCGCCCCGGGCGACACGATCCGCGTCAACGTGCGCGTCGTCGAAGGCGAACGCACCCGACTGCAGGCCTTCGAGGGCGTATGCATCGCGCGCAAGAACGCCGGCATCAATTCGGCCTTCACCGTGCGCAAGCTGAGCTACGGCGAGGGCGTGGAGCGCGTGTTCCCGCTCTACTCGCCCAACGTCGACTCCATCGAGGTGGTGCGCCGCGGTGACGTGCGCCGGGCCAAGCTGTACTATCTGCGGGGCCGCACGGGTAAGGCCGCGCGCATCGCGGAGAAGACCGACGGGTTCTCGGGCAAGGTCTCGCAGGAAGAAAAGCAGGCCGCGCGCGAAGCCAAGGCCACCCGCGACGAAGCCTCGAAGAAGAAAGGCGGCAAGAAACAGACCGCCGACCAGGAAGCCTAGGCCGGGGCCATCTCCCGGCTGGTGCGCCAAAACCCGGCTTGTTCCGGCCGGGCCGGCGCGCCACATAATAACGGAGTCCAAGCAACCGCAGCGCCGTCGGGGGCCGGCGTTCGTGCACACGTCGGAGGATACGTATCCATGGCACAGCCGAAAACGCTGTTCGAGAAGATCTGGGACAGCCATCTGGTCGAGGTTCAGGACGACGGCACCTGTCTGCTGTACATCGACCGCCACCTGACCCATGAAGTTACCAGCCCCCAGGCATTCGAGGGCCTGCGCGCCGCCGGCCGCAAGGTCCGCCGCCCGGAATTGACGCTTGCCGTCGCCGATCACAACGTCCCGACCAAACGCGACCAGGGCATCGACAATCCGGAGTCGGCGCTTCAGCTGGAAATGCTGACCAAGAACTGCGCCGAGTTCGGCGTGCCCCTGTTCGACATGGGCGACATCCGCCAGGGCATCGTCCACGTGATCGGCCCGGAACAGGGCTTCACCCTGCCCGGCACGACGATCGTCTGCGGCGACAGCCACACGGCGACCCATGGTGCCTTCGGGGCGCTCGCCTTCGGCATCGGCACGTCCGAGGTCGAACACGTGCTGGCGACCCAGACGCTGCTGCAGTCCCCATTGAAGAACATGCGCATCACGGTCGACGGCGACCTGCCGTTCGGCTGCACGGCCAAGGACCTGATACTGGCCATAATCGGCAAGATCGGCACCGCCGGCGGCACCGGCCACGTCATCGAATACGCCGGCAAGGCGATCCGCGACCTGTCCATGGAAGGCCGCATGACGGTGTCCAACATGACCATCGAGGGCGGCGCCCGCGCCGGCCTGATCGCGCCGGACGAAACCACCTTCGAATACCTGAAGGGCCGCCCCATGGCGCCCAAGGGCGCCAATTGGGAAGCCGCCGTGGCCTATTGGAAGACGCTGCCGTCCGACGAGGGGGCGACCTACCAGAAGGAGGTCACGCTCGACGCCGCGACCATCGAGCCGCAGGTCACCTGGGGCACGTCGCCCGAGGACGTCGTGCCGGTCTCCGCGTGCGTTCCGGCGCCCGGCGACTTCGCCAACCCGGACAAGCAGGAAGCGGTCAAGATGGCGCTCAACTACATGGGCCTGGAGCCGGGCACGCCCATCGAGGACATCAAGATCGACTACATGTTCGTCGGCTCCTGCACCAACGGCCGCATCGAGGACATCCGCGCCGTCGCCGAGGTCGCCAAGGGCCGCAAGGTCGCCGACCACGTGACGGCCCTGGTCGTCCCCGGTTCGGGCCTGGTCAAGGAACAGGCGGAACAGGAAGGCCTCGACAAGATCCTTCTGGAAGCGGGCTTCGAATGGCGCGAGCCCGGATGCTCCATGTGCCTGGCCATGAACGAGGACAAGGTGCCCGCGGGCAAGCGCTGCGCCTCCACGTCGAACCGCAACTTCAAGGGCCGCCAAGGTGCCGGTGCGCGCACCCACCTGGTCAGCCCGGCCATGGCCGCCGCCGCCGCGGTGACCGGCCACCTGGCCGACGTGCGCAAGCTCTGATACCCGCTCGCGGAAGGAAACAATCAAATGGAAAAGTTCACCAAGCTGACGGGTGTCGCCGCACCCATAGACATGATCAACATCGACACCGACATGGTCATTCCCAAGCAGTTCCTGAAGACCATCAAGCGCGAGGGCCTGGGCAAGCACCTGTTCCACGAGATGCGCTACCTGGACGACGGCTCGGAAAACCCCGATTTCGTCCTCAACAAACCGGCCTACCGGAACGCCGAGATCATCGTCGCCGGCGACAACTTCGGCTGCGGCTCGTCGCGCGAGCACGCCCCCTGGGCGCTCAAGGACTTCGGCATCAAGTGCGTGATCTCCACGTCCTTCGCCGACATCTTCTACAACAACAGCTTCAAGAACGGCATGCTGCTGATCAAGGTCTCCAAGGAGAACCTGGAAAAACTCATGGACGACGCCGAACGGGGCGCCAACGCGACCCTGACGATCGACCTTGAGAACCAGACGATCTCGGGCCCCGACGGCGGCCAGATCACCTTCGAGATCGACCCCTTCAAGAAGCACTGCCTGCTGAACGGCCTGGACGACATCGGCCTGACCGAGCAGAAGGCGGGGAAGATCGGCAAGTTCGAGCACGACCGCGACACGGCGCAGCCCTGGCTGGCCATACCCGCCGCCGAATAATTCCGCCCGGACCCATCACAAAAATAAGGAAACAGCCATGGCTGCCAACAAGAAGCTGCTGATGCTGCCCGGCGACGGCATCGGCCCCGAAGTCATGAAACAGGTGCAGGCCATCATCGAATGGATGGACAGGCGCCGTCACGTCACCTTCGACGTGACGCAAGACCTGGTCGGCGGCGCCGCCATCGACAAGCACGGCACGTCGCTGGCCGACGAAACCCTGGATCAGGCCATGAACGTGGACGCGGTCCTGCTGGGCGCCGTCGGCGGGCCCAAGTGGGACGGCGTGGCCCGCGACATCCGTCCCGAGGCGGGCCTCTTGAAGCTGCGCAAGGAAATGGACCTGTTCGCCAACCTGCGCCCGGCGACCGTCCTGCCGGCCATGGCCAAGGCGTCGAGCCTGAAGGAAGAGCTGGTTTCGGGCCTCGACATGCTGATCGTCCGCGAGCTTACGGGCGGCGTCTATTTCGGACAGCCGCGCGGCATCGAGACCCTGCCCGACGGCACCCGCAAGGCCGTCGACACCCAGGTCTACACGGAAGGCGAGATCGAGCGCGTGTGCCGCCTCGCCTTCGAACTGGCGGGCAAGCGCTCAAACAGGCTGCATTCCGTGGAGAAGGCCAACGTGATGGAGACGGGCGTGCTGTGGCGCGCCGTCGCCACCGAGGTCGGCAAGGATTTCCCGAACATCGAACTGAACCACATGTACGCCGACAACTGCGCCATGCAGCTCGTGCGCCGGCCCAAGCAGTTCGACGTGATCGTCACCGACAATCTGTTCGGCGACATCCTGTCCGACTGCGCCGCCATGCTGACGGGCTCGCTGGGCATGCTTCCCTCGGCGTCGCTGGGCGCCGCCGACGCCGACGGACGGCGCAAGGCGCTGTACGAACCGGTGCATGGCTCGGCCCCCGACATCGCCGGCCAGGGCATCGCCAATCCGCTGGCCATGATCCAGTCCTTCGCCATGTGCCTGAAATATTCCTTCGACATGGGCGAGGACGCGGACCTCGTCGAGCAGGCCTGCAGGAACGCGCTCGACGCCGGCCTGCGCACCGCCGACATCATGGAGGCGGGGACGACCAAGATCTCGACCTCCCAGATGGGCGAGGCGGTGACCCGGGAACTGGACAAGCTGGCCGCCTGACCGGAGGACCACGACTTGTGTCCGGCGTCACAGATTGAACCTCTTTCCCTTACTAGGCTGACTCCTCAATAATTTCGGCACCGGCGCGCCGCACCCAGGGCACGCCGCAACCGGAGGGGCGAGCATGAGGGATTTCGAGGACCAGCAGGTCCTGCCGGGGCCAACCGGGCGCGAGGGCGAGAGGGATTCCATATCGCGGCCGGACTGGCAGGCGATCGTCGATGCGATCGAGGCGTCGATCAGCGTGTTCGATGGCGAGGACCGGCTGGTCGCCTGGAACCGGGTCTTTGCCGAGACGGCGGGCAAGCCGGCGGTGCGCCTGGAAGCGGGGATGGCCCACCTGACGGTCCTCGAGGCCTTCGCCCGGCGCGGCGCCTACGGCCAGGGGGATCCCAGGGTTCTCGCCGAGAAACGCCTGACGGCGATCCTCGCCGCCCGCGCCAGGGCTGAGGTCGAGGAATTCCAGTTGTCCGACGGCGGCGCCAATGTTCGAGAGCGTTACTGGCTGGAGGACGGCGGCATCGTTTCCGTGTCGCGCAACATCGCCCGGCGCAAGGTCGTCGAACAGGAACTGGAGGCCAAATCGGCCATCCTGAAGACCGTGTTCGAAACCCTGAGCCAGCCGATCTGCGTATGGGACGGCGACCGGCGCCTGGTCGCCTGCAACGACAAGTTCGCCGAACTGGCGGGACAGGAACCGTCGGCGGTCGCCGCCGGCATGCATGCCCGCGAATTCATCCTGTCCTCGGCGCGCCAGGGCTTCCTGGGCGAAGGCGACCCCGTGGCGCTCGCCGAGGCCCGCTATCACCAATTGTGGGACGACTCCCCGCCGGCCCACGAGGTCGTCCACCGGTCGGGCGGGCGCACCTTCGACGTGCACCGCGGGCGCCTGCCCGACGGCGGCGTCGTATCCATCTTCAACGACGTCAGCGAACGCGCGCGGGCCGCCGAGGAACTGCGCGAGGCGAAGGCCCAGGCGGAGACCGCCAACGCGGTCAAGTCGGATTTCCTCGCCAACATGAGCCACGAGCTGCGCACGCCCCTGAACGCCATCATGGGCTTCGCCGAGATGATGCTGCACAGCCGGATCGACGATCCGGCGCGTTTCCGGGAATACGCCGGCGACATCCGCGACAGCGCGGAACTGCTGTTGAACATCATCAACGACCTTCTCGACCTGTCGCGCATCGAAGCGGGCAAGACGGAGTTCCGCCTGGTCACCCTGGACCTGTTCGACTGCGTCGCCACCTGCGTGGACATCATCCAGCGCACGGAAGGGGCCCAGCGCCTGACCGTGGAAAACCTGGTGCCCCGCGATTTCCCCAAGGTGCAACTTGACGAGACGTTCCTGCGCCAGGCGCTGCTGAACCTGCTGTCCAACGCCGTGAAGGCGACCCCCGATGGCGGGCGCATCACCATCGGCGCCGAGATGTCGGACGTCGAGCGGTTCGTCCTTTGGGTCGCCGACACGGGCGTCGGCATGCCGCCCGAGATGCTGGAGACCGTGTTCAACCCCTACGACGGCACGGGCAACAGCTACGTGCGCAAGGAAAAGGGCACGGGGCTGGGGCTCGCCATCGTCAAGCGCCTGGTCGAGATGCTGCGCGGCCACGTGTCGATCGACAGCGCGCCCGGCCACGGCACCACCGTGCGCATGGATCTGCCGGTCTGCTTCACCGGGTAGCCCCGGCGCCCTTGGTTTTCCCTTGCGTCCCCGCCCGCTTGGGAGTATCTCAGCGGCCATGAACATGCACGGCGCATTGCTGGCCCCGCTTCCCACCATTAAAGGGAAGACCAAGACCGCCACCACGAGGTGACGCGGGCCCGCTTGCTTGTGCGATATTTGCAAACGGCCCGCGGATGCACCCCGCGGGCCGTTTGCGTTAAGATACGCGCATCGTCCCGCCCGGGAGGCGAAATCCGGGCCCCTTGGGGACGTAAGGAGAGTTAAGACCATGGGTTACAAAGTTGCCGTCGTCGGCGCCACGGGCAACGTGGGCCGTGAAGTTCTGCAGATCATGGCCGAGCGGGATTTCCCCGCGGACGAGGTCGTGGCGCTGGCGTCCGCGCGCTCCGTCGGGCGCGAGCTGTCCTACGGCGAGGACGCGGTACTGAAGGTTCAGGACCTGGCGAAGTACGACTTCAAGGGTACCGACATCGTGCTGTCCAGCCCGGGCGCCAAGGTCTCGGCCCAGTATTCGCCGATCGCCGCCGCCGCCGGCGCCGTGGTCGTCGACAACACCAGCCACTTCCGCATGGACCCGGACGTGCCCCTGGTGGTGCCGGAGGTCAACCCGGAGGCGCTGGCCGGTTACGCCAAGCGCAACATCATCGCCAACCCCAACTGTTCGACCATCCAGATGGTCGCGGCGCTGAAGCCCCTGCACGACCTGCAGCCCATCAAGCGCGTGGTGGTTTCGACGTACCAGTCCGTGTCCGGCGCCGGCAAGGCGGGCATGGACGAACTGTTCAACCAGACGCGCGGCATCTATTCCAACGAACCGTTCCACAAGTACCAGGAAAAGTTCACCAAGCAGATCGCCTTCAACTGTATTCCCCACATCGACGTGTTCATGGACGACGGGTCGACCAAGGAGGAATGGAAGATGGTGGTCGAGACCAGGAAGATCCTGGACCCGGACATCCAGGTCCACGCCACCTGCGTGCGGGTGCCCGTGTTCATCGGCCATTCCGAGGCGGTGAACGTGGAGTTCGAGTTTCCCGTCTCCGTGGAAGAGGCGCGCAACGCGCTGCGCAACGCACCGGGCGTTTCCGTCGTCGACCACCGCGCCGACGAAGGCTACGTCACGCCGGTCGAATGCGCCGGCGAGGACCCGGTCTACGTGTCGCGCATCCGCAAGGATCCGACCGTCGAGAACGGCCTGTCCATGTGGGTGGTATCCGACAACCTGCGCAAGGGAGCGGCCCTCAACACGGTGCAGATCGCCGAGGAGCTGATCCGCTCCTACATGCGGAAGGCGGCGTGATCCGATGACGACGCGGGTGACGCACACGGACCCGGTGACAAGCCGCCTGGGCCTATGGATCGGCCTCGGCGCCATCGCCCTGTGCTTCGCCATCGTCGGCTTCATCGCCGCCAACCGCCCGGCCGAGCAAAGCCTGGCCGCCGCCGAGAACCGCAAGCAGGTGGACCTGGGCCAGCTGACCTATCAGCAGAACTGCATGGCGTGCCACGGCGTGAAGCTGAAGGGCAGGCCGTCGTGGGAAGTCTCCTCGTCCAAGCAGGCGGGCATCCCGCTGTCCGCCGACGGCACAACCTGGCACCTGTCGGACCGGCACCTGTTCGACGCCATCGCCACGGGTGTGCGGGTCAAGGCGGGCGAGACCAAGCGCATCCACGACAAGGGTTTCGCCCAGTCGGCGGGCGGCCGCCTGTCGGACCAGGAGGTGTGGGCCCTGATCGCCTATTTCAAGACCACCTGGACCGCCCGCCAAGTGGAATCCCAGAAGGAAACGTCCTTTCGCGAACGGCCCGAGCCGGCCGCCCCCGCGGCCAAATGACCGGCCTGCCGGTTACGCGCCGCCGGGCGCTGGCCGGCATCGGCGCCGCGGTGGGCGCCGCCCTGGTTTCCGTCGCCCTGCCGCCGCTGGCGCGCGCCAAGGACAGCCTCCGCGAATACCGCCTCAAGGCCACGCCCGATACGGCCCGCCTGGTCGGCCCGGACGGGCCGGAGACGACGATCTGGGCCTATAACGGCAGCACACCGGGGCCCGTGATCCGGGCCCGTCAGGGTGAGCGCATCCGCGTTCTGTTCGAGAATGCCCTGGCGCAGCCGTCGACCATCCACTGGCACGGCATCCGTCTGCCCAACGCCATGGACGGCGTGCCCTTTCTGACTCAGGCCCCCGTCAAGCCGGGCGAAACCTTCGCCTACGAATTCGACGCCCAGGACGCGGGCACCTTCTGGTGCCACCCGCACTTCAATTCGTCGGAGCAGGTCGCCATGGGCCTGGCGGGTGCCTTGATCGTCGACGAACCGGCGCCGCCCGCGGTCGACCGCGACGTGTTGTGGGTGATCGACGACTGGCGCCTGACCAGGGAGGGCGCCATCGCGCCCTTCGACCGGCCGTTCCACGACATGTTCCACGGCGGTCGCTTCGGCAACACGGTGACAGTGAACGGCCGGATCGCCGGGGACGCGCCGGTAACGTCCGGCGAACGCATCCGCCTGCGTCTGGTCAACGTGGCCAACGCCCGCATCTTCCGCCTGACCTTCACGGGCCATCGGCCGTGGCTCGCCGCCATCGACGGGCACCCGATCCCGCCCCGGCGATTCGAAGAGGGGCAATTGATCATCGCCCCCGGCTCGAGGGCCGACCTGATCATCGACATGGAGGGCAAGCCGGGCGAGCGCTTTTCCGTCATCGACGACGCACCCGAGGGCATCCGTTACAGCCTGGCCGACCTGACCTACGGCCCGGCGGCGGAGGGCCCGGCGGGCGAGCGGTCCGACCCCGCGATCTGGGCCGCCAACCCGGTGGCCGAGCCGGACCTCGCCACGGCGACGCGCCTCAGCCTCGACATGGAAGGCGGCGCCATGAGCGGGCTGGAGAGCGCCCTGTACAAGGGCGAGAAACTGACCGGCCGCGAACTGGCGCGCAACCACGGCATGGCCTGGTCGTTCAACGGGGTCGTCCATCCACCCATGACCTACGGCGAGCCGAGCCACCCCATGTTCACCTTCAAGAAGGGCGAGAGCGTGGTCCTGACGGTCCGCAACAAGACCGCCTTCCCTCACCCCGTCCATCTGCACGGCCATACATTCCGCTTGCTCGCGCGGAACGGCAAGCCGGCCCCGGACCGCCCCTGGCAGGACACGGTGCTGCTGCCCGTCGACGGCGAGGCCGAGATCGCCTTCGTCGCCGACAATCCGGGCGATTGGATGCTCCACTGCCACATCCTGGAACATCAGAAGTCGGGGATGATGGGTTACTTCAAGGTGGCTTAGGCGAACTTGACCGCAGAGATCGGCGGCAGGCGCGCATCCAGCGCCTGCCAGCTTTCCCCGGCGTCCTCGGAAATCCACAGGCCGCCCGAGGTGGTGCCGAAGGCAAGCCGTTCGCCCGTTCCGTCCACGGCCAGGCCGTGGCGATAGGTCAGGTCGTAGACATGGCGCTGAGGCAGCCCCTTGGACAGAACCTCGAAGGTCTTGCCGCCGTCGCGGGTGCGGCTGACGACCAGCCTGCCGTCCTTGGGAATGCGCCGTTCGTCCTTTTCCGCCGGCACGAACCAGGCGGTTTCGCCGTCCGTCGGATGGGCGGCGACGGCGAAGCCGAAGCCCGTGGGCCGGGCCGCCGTCAACATCGTCCAGTTCTCGCCGCCGTCGGTGGAACGGAAAGTGGCGCTGTGGTGCTGGCACCACATGACGTCGGGCTGGCCCGGGCATTGCGCCAATTGATGGATGTCCTGGGGGATGGGGTCGCCCTGCTGGTCCGGCGGCATGTATTCGTTGGTCATGCCCTTGTTGATCACGTTCCAGGTCTTGCCCTCGTCGCGGGTCGCCCAGACGCCGCCCGTGGACACGCCGACCGTGATATGCGCCGGGTCGCGCGGGTCGACCAGGACGGTCGACAGGCCCGGCTGTTCGCCGCCGGCGACGCCGAACCATTTCTTGCGGTCCGGATGCCGCCACAGTTCCTCGACCAGGGACCAGGTCTCGCCCCTGTCGTCGGAGCGGAACAGGCCGCCCGGCATGGTGCCCGCATAGATCCGCCCGTCAACGCCGCC
>PFFW01000141.1:0-6466 GCA_002781745.1 Rhodospirillales bacterium CG15_BIG_FIL_POST_REV_8_21_14_020_66_15 | reverse complement strand
GTCGGCATGGCCATTTCCGACCAGGCTCCCTTGGCGTCACGGCGCCACAGCTTGGGTCCGAAATGCCCCAGGTCGGGGGCGGCCAGGGTCATGCCGTCGATGGTCAGGACGGCGGAGATGGGGTCGCCCAGGAAGTGGCTGGCGACGACGTCCCAGCCGCCGTTTTTGCGGGCGATTTCAAACAGACCCTTGCGGGTCGCCACCTGAAGAAGGTCACTCATGTCATTCTCCTCCCCGGCCCCCGGAGAGGGCCTGGAAAACGTGGATTTCATCGTCCGGCCCCACGGGGTCGGAAAGCTTCTGGCGATCCTTCACCTGCACCCCGGCAACGAACACGGCGACGTGGCGGCGCAGCGCCCCCTGATCGTCCAGGATGTAGCCGCGCAGTTGGGGATGACCGCTGAACACGGCGGCCAGCGCCGCCCCCAGGGTTCCCGGCTCCGGCCCCACGTCGACGCTGGGGGCCGGCAGGAAGCGCTCGAGCTGGCTGGTGAAATGGACCGTCGGCATGGCGTCACAGGGTCGCGACGAACTCGCCCAGGCGGTCGAGGCTCGCCCCCCAGCCCTCGCCGTGGGCCGCACAGGCGTCCTCGGTGGCGAAGGATTCGTGGCGCAGGGTCAGTTCCGTCTGGCCGTCCTTTTCCTCGAACGTGACGGTGACCAGCGTCTCGCCGCCCTGGAAGCCGTCGGTGTTTTCCCAGGACCAGGTGAAGACCAGGCGTTCCGGCGCCTCGATCTTGCAATAGACGCCGGAAATGCGGTGCGTATGGCCGTTGGACAACTGCATGACGGCGGTGAATTCGCCGCCGACCCGGAGGTCGTTGGTGAAATCGACCTCGCCGGTTTCGGCGCAGCCCCACCAGCGGACGATATGTTCCGGCTGGGTCCACAGCTTGAACAACAGGGCGCGGGGTGCCGCGAAGGTGCGGGTCAGCAACAGGGTCGTCTGCGGGTGATCCAGGTCAGGCTGGGCGGCGATATCCATGGGGCAATCCTCCCTTGGGGCAGTATCGGTCAGTTAGGTTGGCTTTCCAGGTGGTCGTCCAGGCGGGCGAAGGTCCCGGCCCAGCCGCCGACCATGGACGGCATGGCGGCGGCGAAGGTGGCCTGTTGGGCCTCGGTCGCGTTGAAGGGCTCCGACGTCAGGGAAATTTCCGTTTCGCCGTCCACATCCCTGAACGTGATGCGGGTCAGCATCTGGCGGGGCCAGTCGCCGGGGAAAGGCGCCTGCGCGAAGTCGCCTTCGGGATTTGAAAATCCGTTGAGGAAGACCAGCCGTTCCGGCGCCGCGATCTCGCGGAACACGAACTTGCCCCACATCTCCCCGTTCGGGAAGGTCAGCTGATAGTGGAAGACGCCGTCGACGCGGAAGTCGAGATCGCAGCGCCCGACCGTGCAGCCGGCGGGTCCCCACCAGCGCGCCAGGTGCTCGGCCTCGGTCCACACGCGCCAGACAAGGTCGCGCGGCGCCTTGGCGCGGTGGCTGGTCTCGAAGATCGGGTTCGGCACGCTCGCGCTAGTGTCGTTCATCGCTCGCATCCTTGGCCTGAATCTCGTCCAGGTATGCCTCCAGCCGGTCGAAGCTGTGCTCCCAGAACCGGCGGTATTCCTCGACCCAGTCAAAGACCGGCTTGAGCCCCTCGCCGTTCAGGCGGCAGGGCCGCCATTGCGCCTGGCGGCCGCGCTCGATCAGGCCCGCGCGCTCCAACACCTTCAGATGACGGGACACCGCGGGCAGGGACATGTCGAACGGCGCGCCGAGTTCCGAAACCGAGGCCTCGCCCAGGGCCAGGCGCGCCAGGATCGCCCGGCGGGTCGGGTCGGCCAGGGCCTGGAAGGTCTCGCTGAGGGCGTCCGCGGTCATGTCGTATCGTCCTTTCGTTATTTAACATGTTGGTTAAATAACAAACCAGCATGGACCTGTCAAGAGAGCCTCTGTGACCATTTCGGGTCAGCGCACGGCTTGCGGTTTGAAGGTTCGTTCCGGTTGCGTCAACAGATCGCGGCGGCGGATCATCGGCAGGTCCAGGTCGTCCTCGTCGGCGGCCTCGAGCAGGCCGTGGACCGAGGCCGTGGCCCGCGCCGCCGCGTCACGCAACGCCATGCCGGCAAGCAGATGCCCGACGATCAGGCCGGCGAACACGTCGCCCGCTCCTTTCGCCCGGCGGGTCAGTTTCGGCGCCTCGATCAGCCATTCGCCCTCGTCGTCGACGGTCAGCGTGCCGATCAGCAGGCCGCCCATCTGCGGGTCCGGATGGTCCGGGACGGAAGTGACGACGACCGCCCCCGTGCCGCGCGCCCGCAGCGCATGGGCCGCCGCCACGGCCGAGCCCACATCGACGACCCGGTCACCGGTAAGCTGCTCCAGTTCGAAGGCGTTGGGCAGGGCGAGGTCGGCGCGCGGCAGGGCGTTGCCCCGGAAGAACGGCACCAGGGCGTCGTCCACATAGAGGCCCTCGTCGCGGTCGCCCAGGATCGGATCGCAGACGTAAAGCGCGCCGGCGCCCCCCGCCTTCATGCGATCGACGATGCCGAGCACCGCCCGCGCCGTATCCGCCCCCGCCATATAGCCGGTCATCACCGCACGGAAGGCCGGCATGCCCGCGAGGTCCAGCACGGCCCCGGCAAGGGCGCGGACCTCCTCGGCGGGCACCCGGCGCCCGGTCACGGTCTTGTGGCCGGGGTGGTTGGACAGCACCACCGTGTCCACGGCGGCGACGTCGCGGCCGAGCGCCTGGAGCGCCGGCTGCACGGCGCTGTTGCCCACGTAACCGCGGGAAACCCGGGAATGGAAGGACAGCACGGACATGCGCCGAAGCTTGCCACCGGTTGCGGGAACTTGCTAGTGTGCGCCGCAACAAAGACCGCCCTTCCCCGACCCGGAACCAGTCCCGAGGAGTGCTCGCAAATGGCCCCCACCATTCGGCCCCGCCGTTCCGTCCTGTACATGCCCGGCTCCAACGCCCGCGCCCTGGAAAAGGGCCGCACACTGGCCGCCGACGGGCTGATCCTGGATATGGAGGACGCGGTCGCGCCGGACGCCAAGCAGACCGCCCGCGAACAGATCGCGGCGGCGATAAGGGAAGGCGGCTATGGCCGGCGCGAACTGATCGTACGCACCAACGGCCTGGATACCGCCTGGGGCGAGGACGACCTGAAGGCCGCCGCCAGGATGGGCGCGCATGCGGTGCTGCTGCCCAAGGTGGAGAGCAAGGCCATGGTCGACCGGGCCCTCGCCATCCTGGACGGCGCCGGGGCGCCCGGAAACCTGCCCGTCTGGGCCATGATGGAAACCCCGCTGGGCATGCTGCACGCGGAGGAGATCGCGTTCGCGAGCCCGCGCCTGCAGTGCCTGGTGATGGGCACGTCGGACCTGGCCAAGGACTTGAAGGCGCAGCACACGCCGGATCGACTGCCGTTCATCACGTCGCTGGGCGTTTGCGTTCTTGCCGCCCGGGCGGCCAAGATCTCGATCCTCGACGGCGTGCACCTGGACCTTAACGACGACGAGGGATTCATGGCAGCCTGCCGTCAGGGCGTGGAACTGGGCATGGACGGCAAGACCCTGATCCATCCCAAGACCATCGCCATGGCCAACGAGGCCTTCTCGCCGACGGAAGAGGAGATCACCTGGGCCAATCGCATCATAGAGGCCCATGCCGAAGCCGAGAAGGAAGGCAAGGGCGTGGTTCTGGTCGACGGCCGTCTGGTGGAAAACCTGCATGTCGAGGGCGCCAGGCAGATGGTCGCCATGGCCGACGCCATCCAAGAGATGGAACGGGCCGCCGAAGCCGCCGAATAGGCCTCTCCCGCACCCCGGATGACAAGAAGAGCGGCAAAGCCATGAGCGACAAGACCAACCGGGGCAATTTCTTCGAGGATTTCGTCCCCGGCCAGATTCTCCGCCACGCCACGCCGCGCACGGTGACCGAGGGCGAGGTCGCACTCTACACCGCGCTTTACGGCAATCGCTTCGCGCTCCACTCGTCTGACATGTTCGCCATGGCGCTGGGCCATGACGGCATGCCCGTGGACGACATGCTGGTGTTTCACGTCGTGTTCGGCAAGACCGTACCCGATATCTCGCTCAACGCCGTCGCCAATCTTGGCTATGCCGACGGCCGGTTCCTGGCCCCCGTCTATCCGGGCGACACGCTGTCGTCGGTGTCCGAGGTCGTCGGCCTCAAGGAGAACTCGAACGGCAAGACCGGCGTCGTCTGGGTGCGCACCACGGGCGCCAACCAGCGCGACGAGAGCGTGCTGTCCTATGTGCGCTGGGTCATGGTCCGCAAGCGCGACGAGAGCACCCCCGCGCCCGACCCCCTGGTGCCGGACCTGCCCGACGCCGTGGCCGTGGAGGACCTTTTCGTTCCCGCGGGCCTGACGCTCGACAGCTATGACAAGACCGCCGCCGGCAGCCCTCATCTGTGGGACGACTACGCCGTGGGCGAGCGCATCGACCACGTGGACGGCATGACGCTGGAGGACGCGGAGCACATGCTGGCGACGCGTCTCTACCAGAACACGGCCAAGGTCCACTTTGACCATTTCGCGCAGCAGGGCGGCCGGTTCGGCAAGCGCCTGATCTACGGCGGACACATCATCTCGCTGGCCCGCGCCCTCAGCTTCAACGGGCTGGCCAACGCGTTCCACATCGCGGCGATCAACGGCGGACGGCACGTCGCGCCGTCCTTCGCGGGCGACACGGTCTACGCGTGGTCGGAAGTGCTCGACAAAGCCGCAGTCCCGGGCCGCGACGACGTCGGCGCGCTGCGCCTGCGCCTGGTCGCGGCCAAGGATCATCCCTGCACCAGCTTCCCGCTGAAGGACGCCGACGGCAAGGACCACCCGGCCGTGGTCCTGGATTTCGACATCTGGGCGTTGATGCCGCGCCGGGACTGAGTCGCGCCGGACCCAAAAATCCGACCTGCATCAAGACGTGTGCAAGGCTGCCGTCACGTTCTGCTGGCATGGTTCATGCTGCTCACACCGCATCTCGCCTTGCATTTCGCAAATTGGCAAAATCTCTGACAAAGGACCCTTGAATGTCTCTTTCCATTCGCCAGAAGCTTGCAGCCTGCCTGTTCGGCATCCTGGCCGTTTTCATCGCCGCCGGCGGATACGAAATCCGTGAATTGCAGAAAGAACTGGCCGTCCTTGAGCAGGCAAAACACGACATCGCGCGCGGGTTCGACAGGGTCGTGCCGCTCAATCTTCTGGTCAAGGACATCCGGTTTCATGTCGTGCAAATTCAACAATGGCTGACCGACATCTCGGCGACGCGCGGCCTGGACGGCTTGGATGACGGGATCAAAGTCGCCCGGGAGCATCGCCAGAAATTCGCGGCGGCCACGGCGAAGGCCAAGACTTTGGCTCGGGAATTGAGCCTAGCGGACGTCGTCGCCACGATCGAAGCCGCCGAAGCCGCCATGCCCGCCTACTTCCAGCAAGGCGAGGCCATGGCCAAGGCCTACATCGAGGGCGGCACCGAAAGCGGCAACAAGATCATGGGCGCGTTCGACAAAGTGGCGGGCACCATGGGCGAAGCCGTGAACACGGTCAGCGGCCAGATTGAGAAGCTTGGCAATCAAACTGCCGCCGACGCCAACCGGATGATGGCCAAAGTCAGCGCCAACACCGCGGACGTCGTCAGTGGGTTTCTCGTCGCGGCAGGCATTTCCCTGGCCGTGGCCCTGCTGCTCGCGGTCTACCTGTTCCGGGTCATCCGCGAGCCCATCGACAAGTTGATCGCCGACCTCGCCGCCATCGCCGACCGCGGCAACACGGACGCTCTCGCCCTGTCGCCGGACCGCAAGGACGAATTCGGTCCCGTCGGGCGCTCCCTGGGCGAACTGCGCGCCGGCCTGGACGAGGCCGCGAAGATGGAAGAGCGCCAGAAACAGCTGGAGGCCTCGCACATGCGCGAACGCCGTGACGCCATGAACCGGCTGGCCGCCCAGTTCGAGACCACCGTCGGCGGCGTGGTCACCCACGTCGGAGAGGCGGCGGAGAACATGAGCGCGTCCTCCGCCACCATGTCCGCGGCCGCCGATCAGGCCGGCAGCCAGGCAACCGCGGTCGCCGCCGCGTCGGAACAGGCGGCCGCGAATGTCCAGACGGTCGCCTCGGCGGCCGAGGAACTGTCGTCGTCGATCCAGGAGATCTCGCGCCAGGTGGCGGATTCGACGCGCATCGCGTCGGACGCCGTGAGCGAGATCGAACAGACGACCGAGATGGTCCAGAGCCTGACCGACGCGGCCAACCGTATCGGCGAAGTCGTCAACCTGATCACCGACATCGCCGAGCAGACCAACCTGCTGGCGCTTAACGCCACCATCGAGGCCGCCCGCGCCGGCGATGCCGGCAAGGGTTTCGCCGTGGTCGCCGCCGAGGTCAAGAACCTGGCCAATCAGACAGCCAAGGCAACCGATGAGATCAGCCAGCAGATTTCAGGGATTCAATCCGC
>PFFW01000032.1:846-16811 GCA_002781745.1 Rhodospirillales bacterium CG15_BIG_FIL_POST_REV_8_21_14_020_66_15 | reverse complement strand
CTTGGCGAAGCCGACGAGCATCCCGGCGTGGGTCGAGCCGGTGACCGTGCAGACGACCACGTAGTCGAATTTGAAGCCCAGTTCGGCCTCCTGGGCGCGCACCTCCTCGGCGAAGCCGACGAAGCCGAGGCCGCCGAACTTGTGCACCGAGGCCCCGGCCGGGATGGCGTAGGGCTTGCCGCCCTTGGCCTTCACGTCCTCCAGCGCGCGTTCCCAGCTTTCGCGGATGCCGATGTCGAAGCCCTCGTCGACCAGTTCGATCTCGGCGCCCATGACGCGGCTCATCAGGATGTTGCCGACGCGGTCGTAGACGGCGTCCTGGAACGGCACCCAGCTTTCCTGCACCAGGCGGCACTTCATGCCCAGCTTGGCCGCCACGGCAGCGACCTGGCGCGTGTGGTTGGACTGCACGCCGCCGATGGTGACCAGGGTGTCGGCGTTGGCCTTGATGGCTTCGGGCACGATGTATTCCAGCTTGCGGACCTTGTTGCCGCCGAACGCCAGGCCCGAGTTGCAGTCCTCGCGCTTGGCGTAGATATCGACCCCGCCGCCCAGATGCGCCGACAGGCGGCTCAGCTTCTCGATGGGCGTCGGCCCGAAGGTCAGGGGATAGCGTTCGAATTTTTCCAGCATGGCAGCCTCCGATGTCCGCGTTCAGCGTCCGCACAGGCTAGCCATTCTTGTCAGAAAGGTGCTCTCTAATATGCTTCATATGTTAGATGAACCGTCATATGGTGCCAATCGGATCGTATTTTTTGACCTGAAAATGGAAAAAATATGGAAGATTCTTTGATCGCGCCGAGCCTCGACCGCATCGACCGCCGCATCCTGCGCCTGCTGCAGGAGGACGGCCGCCTGACCAACGCGGACCTGGCCAAGAAGGTGAACGTGAGCGCGGCGACCTGCCACCGCCGCACGCAGCGCCTGTTCGACAAAGGATACGTGCGGGCGGTTCGGGCCGAGGTCGCGCCGGAGCGTGTCGAGCGCGGCACCCTGGTCATGGTCGGCGTGGTGCTCGACCGCTCGACGCCGGACAGCTTCGGCGCCTTCGAGACGGCCGTCACGAAGCTCCCCTTCGTACTCGACTGCCACCTGGTGGCCGGCGACTTCGACTATTTCCTCAAGATCCGGGTGCGCGACATCGCCGGTTTCAACCGCCTGCACGGCGAGCGGCTGATCGCCCTGCCCGGCGTGCGCCAGACCCGCACCTTCTTCGTCATGAAGGAAGTGGTCGACAACGCGCCGTTGGATTTCTAGGGCCCGGGAAACCGCCGGAACGCCAGCCGCCCCACCCCGGCACGGGGGAGAGGGGGAACTCAGATAATGCCCCGCGCCGTCAGGTCGGCGATCTCGGCCTCAGACAATCCCAGCAGCCCGCCGTAGACCTCGCCGTTGGAAGCCCCCAGGCCCTGGCCCAGGGATTTGATGCGGCCCGGCGTCTTCGACAGTTTCGGGATGACGCCCGGGATGGTGACCTCGCCGACCTCCGGATCGTCCAGGGTGACCAGCTGGTCGCGGGCGCGGAAGTGCGGATCCTCGAAGATGTCGGCGATGGAATTGATGGGCCCGGCGGGGACCTCCGCGGCGACGCATTTCTCCATCACCTGCTCGCGGGTCATGGCGAGGCACCAGGCGGTGACCTCCTCGATCACCCGGTCCCGGTTCTTCAGGCGCGCGGCCTGGTCGCCGTAGGCCTCCCACAGGTCGGGGCGGTCCATGGCCTGGGTCAGGCGCTCGAACATCTTCGACGTGGTGCAGGCGATCGACAAAAATTTTCCGTCGCCGCAGGGGAAATGCCCGTGCGGCACGGCGTTGAGGGTGCCGGTCCCTTCCGGCTCGCGCACCGTGCCCCGGGCCGCATAGGCCGGGGCCAGTTCGTCGAGCACGCGGAACACGCTTTCATAAAGGGCGGCGTCGATGACCTGGCCCTCGCCGGTTTTGTCGCGGTGGCGCAGCGCCATCAGGATGCCGATGGCGCCGTACATGCCGGTCATGTAATCGCCGAGCGAGGTCGAGCCCGGCGTCACCGGGATTTCCCCCGGCCTGCCGGACAGATAGGTCAGGCCGCCGACCGCGTGGCCGATGCGGGCGAAGCCGGGGCGGTCCTTGTAGGGCCCGGTCTGGCCATAGCCGGTGACGCGCAGGATCACGAGCCCCGGGTTGAGGGCGTGCAGCGCCTCCGGCCCCAGGCCCCAGCGCTCCAGCGTGCCGGGGCGGAAATTCTCGATCAGCACGTCGGCATCCTTGAGCAGCCTCTTCAGAAGCTCCTGGCCCTCCGCCTCGCGCAGGTTGAGGGTCACGGACTTCTTGTTGCGCGCCTCGGTCAGCCAGGCCAGGGTCGAATCCGCGCGCGCCGTGGGCGTGCCGTACCTGCGCCACGGGTCGCCGCCGCCCTGGCCGCCCTTGTCGGGCTGTTCGACCTTGACGACCTCGGCCCCGAACTCGCCCAGTATCGAGGCCGCGTAGGGCCCGGCGATGAAGGTCGCGATGTCGATGACGCGGACGCCGTCGAGCGCCGTCGGTGTTTCGGCCATGGTCACGCGGCCTCGAAGTCGGCCTCGGCCTGCATGGCGAGCCAGCCGTCCTGGTCCAGCGCCCACAGGTCGGCCTTGGCGCCGTCCGCCGACGGCCGGCCCTGGAACGTCATCGCGCGGCCGTCGGTGAAGCTGGGGCGCACGGCGCGGTAGGCGAAGCGGGTCATGCGCCTGCCCCTGGCCGCCATCTCGCGGGCGCCCAGGTCCATCAACAGGGTCGCGATCAGGGGGCCGTGGACGATCAGGTCGGGATAGCCCTCGTCGTTCCGCGTGAACTCGCGGTCGAAATGGATGCGGTGGGCGTTGAAGATCAGCGCCGAATAGCGGAACAGCATGGCCTCGTCCGGCAGCACCTTGCGCGTCCATTCGGCCCCCTCGGGGGCGGACTTGGGCGGCGGCGGCGGGGCGTTCGGATCTCCCATGTCGCGATAGACGATGTCGTGTTCCTCGACGATCACGTCCTGGCCGCCGGCCTTGATGCGGTGCTCGACCAGGACGAACACGAGGCGGCCGGACTTGCCGTCCTTGAAGCTCACGTCCTTCACGGTCGAGAGGCGCGTCGCCCGGTCGCCGACGCGGAGCGTCCCGGGGAACCGGATGCGCCCGCCTGCCCACATGCGGCGCGGCAGCGGCACCGGCGGCAGGAACCCGCCCTTTTTCGCGTGGCCGTCGAAGGCCAGGTCCGAATGGCGGGGCGTTTCCAGGAAATAGAGCCAATGGGCCGAGGGCGGCAGGGCGTCGCCGTCCCGGGGCGCCGCGTCGTCGCGGTCGAGGGTGGCGGCCAGCGCGCGCGCCGGGAAGGCGCCGATGACGTCGGTCAGTTCCTGGGTCTTGCCGATCCAGGACCGGAGGTGGTCCATGTCCAGGGGGGCGTTGGGGTCGATGTCGTCCATGAGAGGCTGGTCTTTCTTAATGCCTAGAAGGAGCGCGGCATGTCGAGCACGTGCTCGGCGATGTAGCTGAGGATCAGGTTCGTGGATATGGGCGCGATCTGGTAGAGCCGCGTCTCGCGGAACTTTCGCTCCACGTCGTATTCGCGGGCGAAGCCGAACCCGCCGTGCGTCTGCAGGCAGGCCTCGGCGGCGTGCCAGGTGGCTTCCGAAGCCAGCAGCTTGCACATGTTGGCCAGGGCGCCCACGTCCTCGCCGGCGTCGAAGGTCTCCGCCGCCTGCTGCACCATCAGGGCGGCGGCCTCGGTCTCGGCATAGGCGCGGGCGATGGGGAACTGGATGCCCTGGTTCTGGCCGATGGGCCGGTCGAACACCCGGCGGTCGACGGCATAGTCGCGGGCTTTCTTGATGAACCAGCGGGCGTCGCCGACGCATTCCGAGCCGATCAGGATGCGCTCGGCGTTCATGCCGTCCAGGATGTAGTAGAACCCGCGCCCTTCCTCGCCGATCAGGGCGTCGGCGGGGATGCGCAGGTCGTCGAAGAAGATTTCCGTGGTGGCGTGGTTGACCATCGCCTCCAGCTTCTTGATCGTCAGGCCGTTGCCCTTGGCCTTTTGCATGTCGACCAGGAAGATCGACATGCCCTGGTGCGGCTTCGCGGCCTCCTCGCGCGGCGTGGTGCGGGCCAGCAGCAGCATCAGGTCCGAATGCTCGGCGCGCGAGGTCCAGACCTTCTGGCCGTTGATGACCCATTCGTTGCCGTCCTTGCGCGCCGTGGTGCGGATGCGCGTGGTGTCGGTGCCCGAGGTCGGCTCCGTCACCCCGAAGGCCTGCAGGCGCAGGCGGCCGGCGGCGATCTCGGGCAGGTAGCGGCGCTTCTTTCCCTCGTCGCCGTGGCGCAGCAGGGCCCCCATGATGTACATCTGCGCGTGGCAGGCGCCGCCGTTGCAGCCCGACTTGTGGATTTCCTCCATGATCGCCGTCGCTTCGGAAAGGCCCAGGCCCGAGCCGCCGTATTCCTCGGGAATCAGGCAGGCAAGGAAGCCGGCGTCGGTCAGCGCCTTCACGAACTCGGCCGGATAGGCGTCGTCGCGGTCCTTTTCGCGCCAGTATTCGCCGGGGAAATCACGGCACAGGGCGGCAACGGATTCCCGGATTTCCGGGTGGGTGGGCGTGGTCGCGGTCATGGATGTCCCTGGGCTGGTGGTCGTTCGGTCGATAAAGTTTTAATGGTTTTAGCCCAACCTTGCGCCATTCTAAAAGGGCCGCAAGCGGGCGGCGGAGGTCAGGAGCCCAAGAATCGTGTCCGAGGACCGGAAAATCGCGGTCGTCATTCCCGCCTACCGGGTGATCAACCACGTGGCCGACGTGATCCGCGGCGTTCCCGCCTGGATCGGGCGCATCTACGTGGTCGACGACGCCTGCCCGGACGCCTCGGGCGCCGCCGCCAAGGCGACCGGCGATCCCCGGGTGACGGTCCTGCACCGGCAGCGGAACGGCGGCGTCGGCGCGGCGGTGAAAACCGGCTACCGCCAGGCGCTGGCCGACGGCTTCGACGTCGTCGTCAAGATGGACGGCGACGACCAGATGGACCCGGCCTACCTGCAGGCCCTGTTGAAGCCGATCCTGTCGGGCCGCGCCGACTACGCCAAGGGCAACCGGTTCCGCGACCTGAGGGCGCTCCGCCAGATGCCGCGGGTGCGCCTGCTGGGCAACAGCGTGCTGACCTTCCTGGTCAAGGCGGCTTCCGGGTACTGGCAGATGATGGACCCGACCAACGGCTATACGGCGATCAACCGCGAGGCGCTGGAACGCCTGGAACTGGACCGGGTGTCGGACGGATACTTCTTCGAATCGGACATGCTGATCCGCCTCAACATCGCCGGCGCCGTCATGGAGGACGTGGCCATCCCGGCGCGCTACGGCGACGAGCAAAGCTCGCTGAACATCCCCTCCGTCATGCCGGTGTTCGTCTACCGCCTGATCCGCGGCATGGGAAAGCGCATCCTGTTCAAGTATTTCCTCTACGATTTCTCGCTCGGCTCGTTCTACCTGACGGCGGGCACGCTGCTGACGGCCTTCGGCCTGGTGTTCGGCGGCGTCAAGTGGTGGCAGGCGGCGCAATCGGGCGTCACCGCGACGCTCGGCACCATCATGATCGCGACCCTGGCGATCCTCCTGGGCGTGCAGTTCCTGGTCCAGGCCATCAACTTCGACATCCAAACGGCACCCAGGCGCCGCCACGACGGCGACTAAGCCTTTGCCAGCAGCGTCCGAAAGCGCATAAAAGGTGGGAAATCCGTGCGCCGTCCCCATGTAAACAGCGCGCCGAAACCGACAACCGGACGAGCCATGAGCCAGCAGGCCACCGACATGCCGACACCGACCGCGGAAACCCGGCCGTTCCGCGTGATGTTCGTGCATGCGCCGGATCCGGTCTATTCGGACACGCAGACCTACGGCGCCATCTTCATGCCGGTCTGGGCCTATACCCTGGCGGCCCATATTCCCGACGACCTGGGGGTGGAGCTTCTGCTGCACGACACCCGCGTCCAGGGCTGGAACGACATCGCCCCGGCCGACCTTTATCTGTTCTCGGGCATCAACCAGGACGCGGCCTTCATGAACCGCGTGCGCGCGCGGCTGAAGGACCGCTTCCCCAAGGCGCGGTCCATGGTCGGCGGCCCGGTCGCCTGGTCCTTCGAGCAGGCGGGCACGCTGGAGCAGCTCGAGGAGTTCGACCACATCTTCGTCGGCGACGCCGAGGACCATATCGCCGGCCTGATCGAACAGGTGCGGGACGGCCAGCCCATGGACCCGGTCATCAAGTCGCCCGGACGGTTCGAGATCGCCAAGGCGCGGCCCATGCACCGGGGCCTGATGGACGCGACGATTTCGCGCTATTACGGCGCGGTGATCGAGGTGTCGCGCGGCTGCCCGTTCCTCTGCGAATTCTGCGACATCCGCATCATGGACGACAACAACCGCCCCCATAACAAGCGGGCGGAGCTGATCGTCGAGGAACTGGACCATCTGTGCCGGCTCGGCGTGTCGCAGATCCTGTTCGCCTGCGACAATTTCATCGGCGAGCCGCGCTGGGCCGAGGATGTGATCGACAAGATCCTCGCCTGGAAGGAGCGTACCGGCTTCACGCCGTCGCTCTATACCTGGCTGACCATCAACCTGCACAACCATCCGGACCTGATGGCGAAGATGCGCCGGGCGGGCTTCGACATGCTGTTCATCGGCATCGAGAGCTTCTCCAAGAACTCGCTGCTGGAAACCGCCAAGGTGCAGAACTCGTCGACGGAACTGACCCAGGTTGTGCGCGAGATCCAGTCGCGCGGTTTCATCGTGGTGGGCGGGCTGATCTTCGGCTTCGACAGCGACGACGACGACTGCTTCGACATCACTCTGAAGGGCCTGACGGACGCGGCGCTTTTGTCGGGCGACCCCTCGCTGCTGACCGCGCTGCCCGGCACGCCGCTCTACCGCCGCATGAAGCTTTCCAAGCGCCTGCGCGACGTGCGGTTCGGGCTCGGCGGCTACAAGTACCAGACCAACATCCGCTACCTGCTGCCGCGGCGCCGCATGATCGACGGCTACAAGCACTTCGTCGACGTGTTCACGGACGGCGCCTACCAGTACGCGCGGCTCAAGGCGTTCTTCGACCTGCAGGCCGAGGGCAACCACATCCCCATCGAGGGCCAGGGCTTCGGCAACACCGGCCTGTTCCTGAAGATGGTGCTCAAGAACTGGCGCGCCCTGGCGCAGCTGACCCGGCGCATGCTGCGCTTCTCCCTGAAGCCGCAGCGCGTCTATTACGCGCTCAAGGGTTTCGCCCTGGCGTTCTCGCGGCGCCGCCAAGTCCCCAACTGGTTCGGCTACTTCCAGTTCTGGCTGTTCGCCTGGACCAACGCGGCGCTCAAGTACCTCAACCTGTCGGACCGCGACTTCGACATCGAGAGCGTGCCCGCCGATTTCGACATCCGGGGCATCCTGCCCTCGGACTACGGCGCGACGGCGGCGGAGCCCATTCCCCAGGGCAAGATCAAGGCCCAGCTGCGCGCCACCACGGCGCAGTTGGAATCCGTCATCGAGCGCAAGACGGCGGCGGGTTAACAGGCGCGGCCTGAACATTTCTTTGGGGCGTTGCCCACCGCTTTCCTGTCATGGCCGGGCTTGGCTAACGGATGGTAGCGCCTCACCCCTCTCCCATCCATTTGGGAATGTCCCGCTCCTGGTGGAGCACGCGCCAGACGTCAATATGATCGTCGCGCTCCATGTAAAAGACCAGATAGGGAAACCGTTTGAGCGGCCAGGTGCGCAGGCCGGGCAGGTCGAGACTATGAGCGTAGCGGGGAGAACCCGAGGCCGGGTAGCGGACGATATGAGCAAAGGCGCCCCGCAGAGCTTCGGCGAAGTCCACCGCCGTTTTCTCACCAGCTTCATCCCGATAGTGAATGACGGCGTCCGCGATGTCGCGGTCGGCGACGGCGCGGCGGAGAATGCGTTTCGAGGTCACTCGGACCGGGGCCGGCGGGCCAGTTCGCGCAGGCCGTCGAAATAGGCCTCGTCGGCCTCGCCGGTGAGGGGCGAATTGGCCCCCTCCAGCAGCAACGCCCGCAGTTTCTCGCGATCCTGGTCCTTGCGGATCAGGTCGCGCACGTATTCGCTGGACGTGCCGTAGCCGCGCGTCGACACCTGCTCGTCCACGAAGGACTTGAGCGCTTGCGGCAGGGAAATGTTCATGGTGCTCATGTCCGAAGGCTACGATATTTGGCAAAATTTGGCAATCTCGTCGCAGGCGCCGGTTGACCGGCGTCAAGGCGGAGCGGGCGGTAACGGCCGACTATCCCCTTCGCTGGAAGGCGGAGGGTTCGTTCATGCTCAAGACAACTCACCTGATTTTCGGCATGGTCGCGGCGGCGGCCCTGGCCCTGACGGCCGGAACCGCCCGGGCAGGCGGCGCGGAGGCCTATGCCGCCGAGGCCGAGGCGGTGCTGCAGGAACTGCGCGGCGCCATGTTGCGCGAGATGCAGGCGGCCATGGCCATGGGCCCGGCGGCGGCCATCGGCGTCTGCCGCCACCTTGCCCCCGAAATCAGCCGGGAAATCGAAAAGCGCACCGGCTGGGAAATCAGACGCGTCGCCCTGAAGGTGCGCGACCCGGACAACCGGGCCAATGCGGAGGAACGCAGCCTTCTGATGGGCTATGAGATCAAGCTGGCGGCGGGCCAGGCCCCGGACCTGCTGCGCACCTTGCGCGTCACGCCCAGAGGCGATGAGGTCGAGATCCATTTCATGCAGGCCGTGCCCATGCTGGACGGCTGCACCGCCTGCCACGGCACCGCCATCGATCCCGCGACGGCGGCCGAGATCAAGCGCCTTTATCCCGAGGACGCGGCCGTGGGCTACGCCACGGGCGACATTCGCGGCGCGTTCTCGCTGTACAAGACGGTCGGCGCCGAGGCGTTCCGCAAGGCCGAGGCGGCGCCCAAACGCGACGACCTCAAGGCCATGGGCTACGCGCCCAGGGACCGGCCGGGGGCGAAAGGTTCGGCCGTCGCAGGCTTGGCCGTGTTCCAGGCACGCTGCCAGTCCTGCCACGGGCCGGCCGACCTTGCCGGGCACGTTTTTCCCAAGGGCGGCGGCGCGGACGCCGCCACTGCCGAGGCCGAGGCGGCGTTCTGCCGCAAACTGGAAACCCACGGCTACACCGACGAGAAATCGGACTGCGACATCCTGGCCTTCCTCACGGACCTCGCCCTGTTCCTCGCCAAATCGGGGAGCGGGAAATAAATCTTGACGTCAAGATAAACGGTGCAGGACACTGAGCGCCATGGATCAGCCTTCCGAACAGCACGGCGACCACGTCGACCGCATCCTCGCCGAGTGGATCCGCGAACGCCCGGAGCTGGACGTGCGGCCCATGAGCGTGATCGGGCGCGTGCGGCGCCTGGGCACCTTCTTCCTGCGCCGGATGGAGGACACCTGGGCCCGCTACGGACTGAACGTCGCGGGCTTCGACGTGCTGTCGACGCTGCTGCGGGTCGGCCCACCCTACAGCCTGTCGCCGGGCGAACTGCTGGCCTCGACCATGGTGACGTCGGGCACCATGACCCATCGCATCGACCAGCTGGAGCGCGCGGGCCTGGTCGTCCGCCGGGCCAACCGCGAAGACGGGCGCAGCGTGCTGATCGCCCTGACCGACCGGGGGCGGCGGCTGATCGAGGAGGCGCTGGCCGCCCATGTGGAGACCCAGGGGCGGCTCGTCTCGTCCCTCACGCCCGAAGAGCGCAGGACCCTGGCGGCCCTTTTGAAGAAGATGCTGACCGCGATCGAGAAACCCAAGGGCGGCGGCCGGGAGCCGGACGCGTGATCGTCGAGAACACCCTGGACCTGAGTCTGGCGCCCGAGGACGCCTGGCGCGTGCTGCTGAACATCCCCTTCGTCGCTCCCTGCCTGCCGGGCACCAAGCTGACCCAGATGGTGGACGAGCGCACGTTCGAGGGCATGGTGCAGTTGAGGCTGGGGCCCGTGGGCCTGTCGTTCCGCGGCACCGCCGTGATCGAGGACGTGGACGCCGAGGCGATGCAGGTCCGCGTGGCGGCCAAGGGGCGGGAGGACCGGGGCCGCGGCTCCGCCCATGCCGCCGTGACCTTCCGGCTTCACCCCCGGGGCGACGGCACCCGCGTCGCCGTGGCGACGGATCTGGCCCTTGCCGGCAGCATCATCCAGTACGCGCGGGGCGCCGGCGTCGTCACCAGGACGGCGCAGCAGCTGGTCGACCAGTTCGCCGAGCGCCTGACCCAGCGCATCGAAAGCGGCGAGGAGCCGGACGAGGCGGCGATCAAGGTGGGCTCCCTTCTATGGAAGGGGCTGACGGCGCGCCTCAAGGCCGGCAAGCGGGATACGCAGGAGGCGTGAAACCGGCCCCCTTCACCTATCACCGGCCGGAGACCCTGGCCGAGGCCGCCGAGATGGCGGCGAGCCTGGAGAACGCGCGGCTTCTCTCGGGCGGGCAGTCGCTGATGCCCATGATGAACCTGCGCTACGTGGCGGTCGACCACCTGATCGACCTGAACCCGGTGGCGGAACTGGCCGGCATCACGATCGACGGCGGACGCGTGAGCATCGGCGCCATGACGCGCCAGCGCGCGGTGCTGGAGGACGAAACGCTCGCCCGATGCTGCCCCGTCATGCGCGAGGCCCTGGGCTTCGTCGGCCATGTGCAGACGCGCAACCGGGGCACGGTCGGCGGCTCGCTGGCGCACCTCGACCCGGCGGCGGAACTGCCGGGCCTGGCGGCCCTGCTGGACGCCGGGATCACGCTGAGGTCCAGGGACGGCGACCGCACCGTCGCCATGGCGGACTTCCCGCGGGGCTACATGACGCCGGACATCCGGGAGGGCGAGGTCCTGACATCCCTCGCCTTCAATGCCTGGCCCGACGGCCACGGCTGGGACTTCCGCGAGTTCGCCCGGCGCCACGGCGATTTCGCCATGGCGGGCGCGGCCAGCCTGATCCTGCTGGACCGCGACGGGCGGATCGCCCGCGCGGCCGTCGTGCTGATCGGCATCGACGACGGGCCGGTACGCCTGAGCGACGTGGAACGCATGCTGACGGGGGAGACGCCGTCGGACGACTTGTTCCGCGCCGCCGCCGCCCTTGCCGCCGACCGCCCCATGGCGGCCGACGCCCTGGTCACCGAGACCTACCGCCGGCACCTGGCGGGCGTCCTGGCGCGCCGCTCGCTGGCCGTTGCCTGCGCCCGCGCGGCCAACGGAGGAGGCCATGCCTGACGCCCCGCCGAAACGCAAAATCACCCTGACCGTCAACGGCCGCGAGTACACGGCCGAGGCCGAGGACCGCTATTCGCTGGCCGATTTCCTGCGCCACGCCCTGGGCCTGACGGGCACGCACCTGGGCTGCGAACACGGCGTCTGCGGCGCCTGCACCGTGCTGGTCGACGGCGAGGCCGTGCGCGGCTGCCTGATGCTGGCGGTGCAGGCCGAGGGGTGCCAAGTCACCACCGTCGAGGGCCTGGCGAATGCGGACGGCAGCCTGTCCCCGCTGCAGCAGGCCTTCATGGACCACCACGGCCTGCAATGCGGGTTCTGCACCCCCGGCATCCTGACGACCCTGACCGCCTATCTGCGCGACCGGCCGAACGCCGACGAGGCCGAATTGCGCGAGGCGCTGTCGGGCAACATCTGCCGCTGCACGGGCTACGACACCATCGTCCGCGCGGCCCTGGCCGCCGCCGGGGCGATGCGCGAGGGAGGCCAGCCGTGAGCAGCACCGCCTTCGTCGGCCAGCGCGTGAAGCGCCTGGAGGACCCGGATCTTCTGACCGGCAAGGGGCGGTTCCTCGACGACCTGAAACTGCCGGGCTTGCTGGAGGCCGCCTTCGTGCGCAGCCCCTTCGCCCATGCCACGTTCACGCGGATCGACGCCGAGGAAGCGCGCGCCCTGCCGGGCGTCCATGCCGTGCTGACGGCGAAAGACCTGCCGTCCGAGATGCAGGGCAGGCGTATCCTCCTTCAAGTGCCCCATCCGCAGATCACCTATGCCGTGACGCAGGAACCGCTTGCCACATCGGAGGTCTGCTTCGTCGGCGAGGCCGTGGCGGTTGTCATCGCCGACGGCCGCCATATCGCCGAGGACGCGGCCGAGCGCGTGGTCGTCGACTGGGAACCCCTGCCCGCCGCCGCCCATTGCGAGGCGGCGCTGAAGCCCGGCGCACCGGCGACCCATGCCGACCGAGCCGACAATATCGCCGGGCGCCTGGCCCTGGGCTTCGGCGACGTCGACGCCGTCTTCCGCAATGCCGCCCACGTGGTCGAGGAACGCTACGAACCCCACCGCGGCACCGGCCATCCCATGGAATGCCGGGGCGTCGTGGCGGTCCACGACATGGCGGGCGACGCCTTCCGCATCTGGACCTCGACCCAGACGCCCCATAACACCCAGCGCGCCGTGATCGACATGTTCGGCCTGGCGGAAGACCGTGTGCGGGTCATCACCCCCGACGTGGGCGGCGGTTTCGGGCCCAAGAACCAGGTCTATCCCGAGGAACTGGTCATCCCGGCGGCGGCCCGCCTGCTGGGCCGCCCGGTGAAATGGGCCGAGGACCGGCGCGAGCATTTCCTGACCACGACCCAGGAACGCGACCAGATCTGGGACGTTGCCGCTGCCATCGATGCGGACGGACGCCTGCTCGGCGTCAAGGGCACGCTGATCCACGACGCCGGGGCCTATCTGCCCTGGGGCATCATCATGCCCTATATCTCGGCGACCACCCTGCCGGGACCCTACAAGCTGCCGGCCTACCGCATGGCGGTCACCGTCGCCTTCACCAATCTGGTGCCGACCACGCCGCTGCGGGGTGCGGGGCGGCCGCAGGCCGTGTTCGCCATGGAGCGCCTGATGGACGCGATTGCCAAGGCGACCGGCCTGGACCCGGCCGAGGTGCGGCGGCGCAACTTCATCCAGGCCTCCGAAATGCCCTACGACATGGGCCTGACCTACCGCGACGGCGCGCCCGTCATGTACGACACGGGCGACTATCCGGAAGCCCAGGCCCAGGCATTGGCGAAAGCGGGATACGACGATTTCCCGGCCCGCCAAAAGGCCGCCCTGGCCGAGGGTCGCCACATCGGCATCGGCATCGGCAATTACGTGGAGGGCACGGGCCTGGGCCCCTTCGAGGGCGCCACCGTGCGCATCCTGACCAACGGGCGCGTCGCCATTTATACCGGGGCGGCGGCGGCGGGCCAGGCCCACCGCACGACCCTGGCGCAGATCTGCGCGGACGAGCTGAAGGTCGACATTTCCGACATCGACGTGGTCGGGGGCGACACGGGCCTGATGCCGCGCGGCGCCGGAACCTACGCCAGCCGCATCACCGTCAACGCCGGCTCCTCCGTGCGGACGGCCTCGGCCGAACTGCGCGGCAAGGCGCTGGCCCTCGCCGCCGCCAAGTTCGACGTGAAGCCGGAGGACCTGGAACTGTCCCATCGCGCCGTGCGCATCAAGGGCGAACAGGGCGACAGCATCACCTTCGCCGAACTGGCCAGGATGACCAGCGGCATGCCCGGCTATGCCCTGCCCAAGGGGGTGAAACCGGACCTGGAGGCCTCGGGCTACTTCACCCCGCCGCAGGCGACCTATTCCAACGGCAGCCACGTGGCCGAGGTCGAGGTCGATCCGGAAACGGGCCGGGTCACGATCCTGAAATACACCGTCGTCCACGACTGCGGCACGGTCATCAATCCCATGCTGGTCGACGGCCAAGTCCAGGGCGGGGTCGCCCACGGCATCGGCAACGCGCTTCTGGAACGCATGGTGTTCGACGCCGACGCCAATCCCCTGACCACCACCTTCGCCGACTACCTGATGCCGACGGCGGAAATCGTGCCCGCCTGCGACATCGTGCACATGGAAAGCCCGACGCCGCTCAATCCGCTGGGCGCCAAGGGCGCCGGCGAAGGCGGCACCATCCCCGCCCCCGCCGCCATCGTCGCGGCGGTGGAGAACGCGCTGAGCCCGTTCGGCCTGCGCATCACCGATTGTCCCGTCACGCCGCAGCGCATCGTCGAACTGATCCGCGCGGCCGAGGAAATGAGCGAGGAGGACACCCCATGAGCAACAGCGGCGACCGCTTCCGCGTCGAACGCGACGGCCCCGTCGCCCGCGTGATCCTGAGCCAGGGGGCCGAGGGCAACACCCTGGCGCCGCCCGACATGCACGCCATCGGCGCCGCCATCCGGGCCGAGGGCACGGACAAGGGCGTGAAGCTGGTGGTCGTCACCGGCGAGGGCGCGGATTTCTGCCTGGGCCGGCGCATCGTGCCCGGCGTGACGCCGCCCGCCGACGCGCGCGAATTCCGCGAACGGGTCGCCGACGCGATCCTGGGCGTCTACGAGAACCTGCGCATGACGCCGGTGCCCGTGCTGGCCGCCGTGCAGGGCCGGGCCAGGGGCTTCGGCTGCGCCTTCGCGGTCCAGGCCGACGTGACCATCGCCGAGCAAGGGGCGCAGTTCTCCCTGCCCGAGATGGATGCGAACCTGCCGCCGACCCTCGCCATCTCGGCCGCGCTCCCGAAAATGCCCGCCAAGGCGGTTCTCAACATGGTGCTGACCCGCGACCCCATCGACGCGGAAACGGCCTTCGCCTTCGGCCTGGTCTCGGCCGTCGCGCCCAGGGGCGGACTGACGGCGGCCATCGACGCCTATATCGCCAAACTGGCCGACCGCGACCGTGACGCCCTGGTCGCCGTCAAGGAATACATGCGGCTTGCCCCGACCATGGACCTTGCCGGGCAGGCCCGTTATGGGGCAAACCTGATCGCGGTCGAAATGACCTCCCAGGACAAAGCTTAAGAACAGGACCAGCCCATGCCCATGATTGCCGCAAACGGGGAAACCCTGCACTACCGCCTGGCCGGCAGCGGCCCGACATTGCTGATGCTGCACAGCCTGGGCACCAACGGCTACCTGTGGGAAGGCCAGATCGCGGCGCTGAGCGACCGCTTCACCTGTGTGGCGCTCGACGCCCGGGGCCACGGCCGGTCGTCGAACCGGGGCGGCATGACCATGCAGGCGGCGGCCGAGGACGCCCATGCCCTGTTGAAGGAACTGGGCCTGCTGCCGGCCCATGTCATGGGCATCTCCATGGGCGGGCTGCAAAGCGCGCGCCTGCACGCCCTGGCCCCCGGCGACGTGCTGTCCATCGTCTATGCCGACGGTTTCGCCTCCCTGGGCGACGTCGGACCGGAGCGCGTGAAGGCCATGGAATCCAAGATGGCGACCATGACCATGACCGAGTTCGCCAAGGACTACGCGGACAACACCCTTCTCCCCACGACGGACATAAGCCACCACCAGGCGTTGATCGCCGCCATCACCAGCATGACCAAGGACGACTATCTGGAGGCCGTGCGCTCCGTGTTCACCGAGGACGTGCGCGCGCAGCTGAAGGGTATCGACAAGCCCATGCACATCGTCACCGGCGACCGGGACCAGCGCACGCCCCTGGCGGCGGCGGAAAGCGTCCACGCCCTGGTCCCGGGCTCGACGCTGGAGGTCATCCCCGACGCCGCGCACCTGTCGAACATCGACAATCCCGCCGGCTTCATGGCCGCCGTCGGACCGTTCCTCGACCGCGTGCGGGGGTAGGGCAAGACCCCCCGAGGATTTTCTCCGCAAGGGCGCGGAATTTAGTAATGTGCGGCCCCATCGCCCACTGACCAGGTTCCCGTCCCCTTGGCCCCGCCGATCCTCCACCTTCGCGACATCCACCTGACCTTCGGCGGCACGCCGCTGCTGGAAGGGGCGGAGCTTGCCGTCATGCGGGGCGACCGCCTGTGCCTGGTCGGGCGCAACGGCTCGGGCAAGTCGACGTTGCTGAAGATCGCGGCCGGAACCATCGAGCCGGACCGGGGCGAGGTCTTCGTGCAGCCGGGGGCGACCGTGCGCTACCTGGCGCAGGAACCGGACCTGTCGGGCCATGCCACGACCCTGGATTATGTCGAAGACG
>PFFW01000032.1:0-826 GCA_002781745.1 Rhodospirillales bacterium CG15_BIG_FIL_POST_REV_8_21_14_020_66_15 | reverse complement strand
CCCTACCGGGCGCAGTATCTGTTGGACCTCCTGGGCCTGACGGGGCAGGAAACCCCCGGCCACCTGTCCGGCGGCGAGGCCCGGCGCGCGGCCCTGGCCCGGGCATTGGCGCCCAAGCCCGATATCCTGCTGCTGGACGAGCCGACCAACCACCTGGACCTCCCCGCCATCGCTTGGCTGGAGAAGGAACTCAAATCCCTGCCGTCGGCGATCGTCATGATCAGCCACGACCGCCGGTTCCTGGAAACCCTGTCGCGCGCGACCCTGTGGCTCGACCGGGGCGAGGTCAAACGCCTGGAACAGGGGTTTTCCGCCTTCGAGGAATGGCGCGACACGCTGTTGGAACAGGAAAGCACGGCCCGTCACAAACTCGACCGCAAGATCGCCGCCGAAACCCATTGGCTGATCCACGGCGTCACGGCCCGGCGCAAGCGCAACCAGCGCCGGCTCGGCAACCTGATGGACATGCGTCAGCAGAAGCGCGAACTGCGGCAGGTGACGGGCGAGGTGAAACTGGCCGCCGCCCAGGGCGAGACCTCGGGCAAGCTGGTGATCGACGCCGAGGGCGTGACCAAGACCTATGGCGAGCGCACCCTGATCGACGGCTTTTCCACCCGCATCCTGCGCGGCGACCGGGTCGGCATCATCGGGCCCAACGGGGCCGGCAAGACGACCCTGCTGAACATCCTGACCGGCCAGGCCGCCCCCGACACGGGCAAGGTCAAGGTCGGCGTATCGGTCGAGATGGTGACCCTGGACCAGAAACGCGAAAGCCTGAACCCGCGGACCAGCCTGTCCGACGCCCTGACCGACGGCAGCGGCGATA
>PFFW01000120.1:11821-28689 GCA_002781745.1 Rhodospirillales bacterium CG15_BIG_FIL_POST_REV_8_21_14_020_66_15 | reverse complement strand
GGAAATGACATTCTCGGTTCCAAGATTGAACCGATTTGGCTAACATCGGAGCCGAGTTTGGGGGTTATCTGGGGAATGTCGGTTCAAGTCCTCAGGAAGCTGAACCATGATGAAACGGTGGTTGGTGCCATAGGTGGCATTTGCCCTGAAAACCGCCTCTGCAGTGCTGGCTGACCCTGCGAAGAAGTCCATCACAAGTGCGGAACGGTCATGCGGTGTCACGTACTCGATAAGCTTTGCAAGCTCATCATGATCCTTGGGGTTTGTGAAGACCTTCGCCCCCATCAGTTTACGCAGATATTTCACGGACACTTGGGACTGCTTGTAGAAATAGGACCCCCGGACCTGTGTTGCGAAGTCCGTGTCGTCTTCGCCATCGTCGTCTATGTCGTTCGAGTCTACCTGATTGCCGTCTGCCTCCTCGGGGATCGGCCGAATGTGGGCCTTCCTGAACGGAGGCTGGGTATGGTCCTCACGGAATTCGACGAGGCCAAGCTTAATTTGCCGCTGCATCTCTTGCGGGGTCGAATACCTCCAACCGGCTTCCGGAACTTCACAGGGAAGACCTGTTTCAGGATGGATTACGTCGTATCGCGGGCCGTCTCCGCCAGGCCACGAAATGTCACGATCACGCCACGGGCCATTCTTGTCGACGCGCTTGTATCTCGCCCACTTCTTGGCAGGATGAGACTTGGGTAGGTCGGAGTACCATTGCGACAGGTCCGCCTCTATTGCCTTGAAATCCTCGCCGTGGAGGCCGCGCAATCTCTTGAACTCTTCCCATATGTCACGCGCCCCGGGCTTTTCTTCTCGCCAGACTTCCTGCTTTTCCCGCAACCACGTCAGGTTCTTTGCGAAGACCAGCATGTATTCATGACCAACAGAAAAGAACTTTGCGTCGTTCTTTCGTCCCTTTTCCCAAACCAATTGGGCCACGAAGTTCGTTTCACCGAACACTTGATCCATGAGCTTGCGGAGCGCCGCCTGCTCGTAATCATCTATGCTGACAAGGATGATCCCATCGTCCTTCAGCAGCCTCTTGGCAACGGTCAGCCGGGCATAGATCATCGACATCCAGTCCGAGTGATATCGTCCACGCGTGTCCGGATTCGCGACTAGACGACCGCCCTCAGCGGATCGTTCGCCAGCGTTTTTCTCAAACTGCTCTTTCTCGACTGTGAAGTTATCTCGGTAAATGAAGTCCTTTCCCGTATTATACGGGGGGTCGATATAGATAACCTTGACCTGACCGAGATAGGTTTCCTGCAAGAGTTTCAGCGTTTGAAGGTTGTCGCCTTCGATGAACAGGTTCTTCGTCGTGTCGAACGCCACGCTTTCGTCGCGTGCAGGTCGCAACGTATTCGAGATGGGGACATTGGCGGTGATCAGAGCCTCGCGCTTTCCCGGCCAATCCAGCCGATACCGCTCCCGCGGCCCCTCCACGACATGGTCGCTCAGCTCCTGACGCAGTTGATCGAAATCCACGGCCAACCGCACCTTCCCGTTTTCGTCGGTCGCTTCAGTCACGCAGCCGGGGAACAAGTCCCGAATTTTCGCGATGTTGTCTTGTGATAGGTCCGGGCTGTGCAGTTTCAGTTTGTCCATGGTCATTCGTCCCTACTTGTTCATTGCGGTCGACGGGGCGTTCACCCGCACAGCATCGGTTGATTTCAGTGCGGCCAATTCCTGATTAGCCATGCGCAGCTCTGCATTGATCGCCACGCGCTTGTTGTATTGTTTCTCGCGGGCGAGCCGCACCTTGATCCGTTCGACTTCGCGCGCTTTTGCACGGATCGCCTCTATCCGCTCCACCCGCGTTAGAATGTTTTCGCCGTCCTGTCCAGGCGCTTCCGGCATCAGCGCAGTCAGCATCCGGTCATAGAGTGCCCCAAGGTTAAGGGCGACCGGCAGCGGTGTGCGCGCTGCGTCCTCTGGCACCCAATCGGTGGCGAAATACTCGCTGATCACCCATTTGGTGCTGTCCGCCTCGCTCGGTCGCTTGAACGCGGCCATAGCCTTGCGCTTGCCGCGCCAGGTCAGCTCGAACATCAAGGGGAACGGAATGGCCTTGTCAATTGCGCGAAGGATGGCCTCGTCCAGCTTTCCGGTCTTGAGTGAAACGGTGAAGACCTGAATTTCTGGCACCGATCCCGTGGCGCTCAGGTTGATCGTCTCGGGCGCCAGCTTGAAGCGCCAGACAATCTGATCAACCTCCCGGACGAACAGCTCCTTCAGTGCGGTGTTGGCAGCTGCATGTTCGTAAATCTTGCTCTTCGGCACGACACGGCCAAAGGCAGCGCTTTTGGGATAGTCGAAGAAAGCCGTCATGGATTCCCCTCTTTCCCCGTCGCGCCAAAAGCGCTCCCCGCCTCTTGGCCTCCCTCAACCACCACGAAGGCGATCAGCTCGAAATCATTCAGCCCGGCGATGGTGTGCACAAGCGCCGTGGTGCGGCCACCGCTGAACAGGCTGTCGATGTCCTTCTCTTCCTTCACCTCGATCATGGATCGGATGGCGCTGGAGAGCAGTTCGGAATAGCTATCCATCTGCCGTCCGTCGCGGGTGCGCTCATTGAAGATGCGGCAGACCTCGGGTATCGGCTCCGCCCGGCCCTTGCAGCTGGTGCGGATCAGGTCGAGCAGGCGCTTCACCTCGGTATGGTCGGCAATGATCTCCCCATCATCGCTGATATAGACGAGGTAGAACGGGTGCAGCCGGTTCTGCTGATTGATGTTGACGCTGTCGTGGATGTTCTTCAGCGCGAAGATTGCACCTGGCTGAAGCCCCAGGTCAGGCTGCGCCGGAACAACCGCGTGCATGCCGTTCGGCAGGTTGTCCAGCTCGCCGTGTTTCTTGACGTAGTTGAGCAGGTCCATGCGGAAATCGTTGAGGCCAAGGTCGGTGATGGAAATGCCGGTCTTCACGTCCTCCAGCTCAATGACCTCATCCTGAAGGCGTTTCAGCTGCTCCTTGCGATAGGCAATGTCGCTGCTCTTGGCCGTCAGGACATTGTCGTCCCCGGTGGCCGTGACATCGGCGATCACCATGCGGTTTTCGACCCGCTCTTTCAGATTGATGTATTCATCGAGCGAGATATCCGGCCAATAGTTCACCAGCTGGATCTGGCTATTCGGTGAGCCGATACGGTCAATCCGGCCAAAGCGCTGGATGATGCGGACCGGGTTCCAGTGGATGTCGTAGTTGACCAGAAAATCGCAGTCCTGAAGGTTCTGACCCTCGGAGATACAATCGGTGCCGATCAGGATATCAAGCTCGCCCGGCTCATTAGGTAGGACAATGGCCTTTTCCTTGGAGCGCGGCGAAAAAAGAGTCAGCACGCCCTGAAAATCATAGCCCTTTTTGAGCGTGGTTTTTGGGGTGTCGGACCCGGTCACCTTCCCGGCATGCAGCCCCAGCTGCTGGGCGAAGGGCGCAAGATTGGCATAGAGGTAATTGGCTGTGTCGGCGAAAGCCGTGAAGATCAGGACTTTGCGGTTTCCGGGATTGAGTGGCTCGCTGATCTTCTTCTGGAGCAGAGCCATGAGGTTCTGAAGCTTGGCGTCGTCCGCAGGCACAACCTTGTCCATCGATGCGACCAGAGCCTCGATCAGGACAAGGTCGGCCTCAAGGTCATGCTTCCAAGACGGCAGGTCCATATCGGCGAGGCTGATTTGCACCTTCTTGCCGACGGTGAAGTCACCGAGGCCCGCCAGATCGTCATCCTCGGCGTCGATAAACTCTGCATCCGCAAGATAGTCGCTGATGCACTGCGTCCCGCCCGAACGCTCGTATTCAGCAATGGCGTCGAGCGCACGAGTGATGTTGCCGCCAAGCGAACGCAGCGTGATACGAAACGCCTCAACTGAGCTTTCCAGCCGCTTGAGCAGATTGGTAGTCATCAGCGCCTGAAGGCTACGCTCGCGATCCGCTTGACGAAACTTGCTCCGGCCGCCTTCAACCTGGGTATCGTAAATCTCTTCATACGTCCGCAGACGGCTCGGGAGGATGTAGCTGATCGGGGCATAGACGGCAAGTTTCAGGACGGAAAGCTGCGAGAATATATCGTTGAACCCCATCACGTCGGTTCGCTGTGTGATCGGGCAATGGAACGATAACGGCTTGCGGCGCTCCGGGAACTTCCCGATATCCGTGGTGTCGTAGAACGTCTCGATGTGCTTGCGTGAGCGCGCGATGGTCACCGCATCGAGAAGCTCGAAGAAATCAAAATCCAGTGACTTCAAGATCGAGGCTGCCGTCCGCTCTTCCGGTGGCAGGTCGGACCATGCATTGAAGGTCTTCTGGGCGCGGCGGAATATCTCCTCGACACTGACTTGCGATTTTAAATTCTTGCTGATCGCTTCAGACTGCCCCTCATAGGCCAGCGCCAACTGATTGCGCAAATCGGTGAAGCGGTTGTTCACTGGCGTCGCAGAAAGCATCAGAACCTTGGTTTTCACACCGGCGCGGATGACCTTATTCATCAGCTTCTGATATCGTGTCTCGCGGTCCTTATAGATGTCGTTGTTTCGGAAGTTGTGGGACTCGTCAATGACGACGAGATCATAGTTGCCCCAGTTCACGCGGTTCAGAGGAATACCGAAAGACTCGCCCGACGTTCGCGACAGGTCGGTGTGGCAAAGCACGTCGTAGTTCAGGCGATCCTTGGCGAAGATGTTTGTGGTCAGGTTGGTATTGTAGTTCTGCCAATTGTCGGCGAGCTTCTTCGGGCACAGCACCAGAACCGCCCGGTTGCGCAGCTCATAGTATTTGATCACGGCAAGCGCGGTGAAGGTCTTACCCAAGCCGACACTATCAGCGAGGATGCAGCCGTTGTAGGTTTCAAGCTTGTTGATGATGCCGGTTGCAGCGTCGCGCTGATAGTTGAAGAGTTTGTTCCAGACCACGCTGTCCCGGTAGCCAGTCAGGTCGTTCGGCAGAACGTCTTCGTCAATGTCCTCAAGGAAGTCCTGAAAAATATTGTAGAGCATCAGGAAGTAGATGCGTTCCGGAGAGTTCTCCTGATAGACGGACTCAATGTGGTTGCAGATTGCCTCGGTGACATCCTGAACCTTATGCGGGTCGGACCAAATCTGGTCGAACAGTTGGAGATACATCTGCGTATGGTTCGGGTCGTCAAACCGCGTGACGAAGTTCGAAACCGCATCCCCCTTCTGATACCCGAGATCAACCGCCGTGAAGCCGCTGATCGGCATGTAGGCAACGCCATCGCCAGAACCAGCAACATGCAAGAATTGCTGCATCGGGGCCTTTGTCGTGTTTGACCGGAACCTGGCCTTCTTACGAATCCACTCCGCGCATTCGCGAGCCACGGCCCGCTGGGTCAGCTTGTTGCGAAGGTGAATCTCAAACTCGGTGCCATATAGACCCGTTTCACGCCGGTTCTTCGGGATGAAGAATTCCCGCCGCTCCTTGCGCATACGGTCTGTCACTTCGGTCGGCACGAAGGTGGGTGCGGTGAAGATGAACTGGAGGCTCTCAATCTTTGACAACTCGGACTTAAGCGCCTCGAAGGCGTAGATCGAGAAACAGGACGCAGCAATCTTCAGCCGGGACCCGCGTTCGGCCGTGTCTTTCAGGTCATCGCCTAGTAGCTGCGTGGAGTTGTCAATTATTTTCATTGATATGAATCGCCTTACTCATCCCGCCATGCCGTTTCCTTGCCTCTATCCATTCATCGATGTCCCCTTTGCGGAATCGCCATGCCCCGCCGACCTTGAAGCCGGGAATGGTCCCATCGGCCGCAAGGCGATAGGCGGTCTTCTCGGTGAGTTTTAAATACCCAGCCACCTCCCGGATCGTCATGATATCGGTATCCATACGATTCTCCACCGCGACACTACGCCTATTGAGAAAATACGGGAAGAATCTGGAATCGCAAGGAAAAGTGGCATTGCCATGCCGATTAAATGGCAACATCGGAAGCGCGCACAAGCCTTGCCGTACATCACCTCCGAACATCTCACGGGAACCCTTTCCATTTCACCCGCTGGCCGTGCACCATGTCGGCTAGGGATTGGGGTTCGAGAACCTCCACGGCATCGCCCCAGCAGTAGAGATGCCAAGCCATCTCAAGGTCGGATCCGGCGCGAAAGCGCACGATCAACGATCCGTCGGGTTGGTCCTCCATGGTCTGACTGGGATGAAAGATGAACCCACGGGCGTTCTCGACCGCTTCAGGGGCGAAACGCCACGCGACGTCGAACGGTTCTTCCTGGAACAGCCCAAAGGACCGCTCGGCGTAGACCTTAAGGGAAAAGTCCTTGTCCCGCACGAACACCTCGTCCAGCACCGTGACCCGCTCGATATTGGGGAGCGCGAAAGGCGCGAATATTCGCGCCTTGGGATTGTCGTGCCAGGCGATCAAATAGTGCCGATGCCCATGCAGAAACCCGTAGGGGTGGACCAGGCGCTCCTTGGTGTTGCCCGTCGATCGGGCGCGGTACTTCAGCTCGACCTTGTTGCAGCCCTTGATGGCCCGGCGAAGCTGTTCGACCACCGCAACATCGATACGGGGCTTCGGCCCCGGGCGCATGGCCAAACCTTCTGCCTCCATCAGGGCATCGAGGTCCGGCTCCACCTGGCGCATGGCCTTGGCCGTCATCAGCGCCTTAATCTTGGTCGCCAAGCCTTCCAGATTTCTGGCGCGATCCTCGCGGTGCGTCGCGCGCAACAGATCCACAGCGGCATGCAGGTCCGAAAGCTCATCGGCGCTAAAACCGATATGACGCCCCAACACGCCAGGGGGAATGCGCCACCGCTTGACGCGCTCACCGGTCTCCACTTCCTCGGCCTGGGGAAAATTGCGCAAGACGGCGTCGCGCATGCGCATGGCGGTTCGTCTGCCGACACCGTAGCGGTCTTGAATCTCGGCAAGAGACATCCCGGCGCTCGTCGACTGCATGTCGAGCGCCAAGCGCAACAGGTTGTCCGCCTTCTCATAACGAAGAATGTCGTTAGCTTTTTCTGTCATAGCCCTTCTTCTACCATGCATATGTGACCAATACTGGCACACCAGTGGCGTTAAGTGCAGCTTCATTTCAAATTCTTGAGAAGGAAGAACCATCTGATGAAGAGCAAAATCGCCATCGCCGCCACCGTATTGACGTTGTCGGCCTGCGCCAGCCAGCCGAATGAAATCTCCGCGCAAAATATCTCGACCCTGCAATACAAGGACTATGACTGCGACCAGCTCGCGATGGAGTCCGATCGGATCGACCGCCGTATCGGCGAACTCCACGGTCAGTTGAAGAAAAAAGCGGACGACGACGCCGTGCAGATGGGGGTCGGTCTCGTGCTGCTGTGGCCGACACTGTTCTTCCTGGAAGGCGGCGATGGGCCGGAAGCGCAGGAATACGGACGCCTCAAGGGCGAGAAAGAGGCCATTGAAACGGTCGCCATCCATAACAAGTGCGGCATTGCCTTCAAGCCGCTTGAAGAGGTCGCTCCGTCGAAGCCGACGACAGAAGCAAACAAAGGTTAAACTTCGTTAACTCTCCCTATGGTAGTTGTTCAAAAAACAACCACAAGAAGGGAATTAACGTGATGACTAAACCTTTGCCAGCATCCATCCAGGCGTGGAAATTCCTCCGGAGAAACCCGAGTTACCAGGCCGAATGGCGTTCTCGCCCCTCCAAAATCCGCCGCGCATCAGAAGATTACGGCTTTCCGGTTCATCGGCAGACACTGCAAGACCTCCGGGCCGCACAGTGGGGACTCCTCGCTTATGAGGACCCCGCCGCCGGTGTCGGGCGCGCCACACCATTCTGGGCCATCGGGCCGACGCTCGACGCCGAAATCGCCGAAGAGGATGGCATTCCCCTGCTCCCGGCGCTCCGGCAATCCGGCGCACGGGTGTCGGGGTTGCGGCTCCACGGCGGCGGCTTGGTCCTGATGGTCACGATGGAAGGAGCGGCAATGCAATTGCGCTTTTCCGATGAACGCCTCCCCGGTTCATCGTTCGGCGTCGTCCTGCGCATTCCCCTGGGCCTGCGCTTGCCCGTTCTGCTGTCGTGCACCCACGATCTATGGACCGTCGTGGCAGGTGAACAGTTTAAAAAAGTCGAGGCCGCGGCTCGACGGACCTGGGTGAATTGCTTCTCGCCCTTGACGGCGTGACCGCCGGGAAATCCCACCGCGACATCGCCGTCGACCTCTTCGGCGCAGAGGCCGTTCAGGCCCAATGGGACGCCGGCAGTTGGGTCCGAAGCCGGGTCCGTCGCCGCATCCGAAAAGCGCTCGACCTTATGAACGGCGGCTACCGGGAACTTCTGGAAACGGACAAATAACCGCGCTCATCCCGCACGGTCGTTTTCGCGCACGGCGTTTTCGACCGTTCCCGCGCGCCGCCCTCATCGCTTGAATTGCCCCAACGCACATGGAGGAACAAGCGATGAGCCTGAACGACACCGAACACAACGCGCCCCGATACCTGAGCACCAAGCAGGCCGCCCGGTATGTGGGCCTGAGCCCCTGCACCTTGAACCGCATGCGGGTCACCGGCGAAGGCCCCCGATACGCCAAGGCCGGGCGTCGGGTGGTTTACGACCGCGCCGATCTCGACGCCTGGATCGAGGAACGCAAGCGCAGCTTCACCGGCGAAACCGGGGCGTAATGCGCCGTGTCTCGCCGTCGGAACGGCGCCAACTGGACCTGTTCTCGTGCATCCCCGAACCCTCCGGCATCCGCGACTACCAGGATCTGATGGCGTTTCCGTTCTTCTCGCTGGCCAAGGGGCGGCGCATCAAGCCGTTGCTCTATGACCGCGACGGCGTGACCATCCGCGTCGAGGCCGTTGCCGAATACGGCATGGCGACCATCTGGGACGCCGACGTGTTGATCTGGGCGGCCAGCCAGATCATGGACGCCCGCAACCGGGGCGCACCGACCTCGCGCCTGCTCCGGTTCATGCCGCACCAGTTTCTGCGCTTCGCGGGCCGCCCCACGGGCAAGCTGGGCTATGAGCGGTTCCGCGCCGCGCTCGACCGTCTGCAATCGACCACCGTGCAAACCAACCTACGCGCCGAGGTTCCAGCCACGGATGCGAAGACCGGACAGCAACGCAAAGCAAGACGCCTGCACCGCTTCAGTTGGATCAACGAATGGAGCGAGCTGACCGTCGGCGGCGCGACCAGGGGCATGGAGATCATTCTGCCCGATTGGTTCTATCAGGGCATCGTCAACGAACGCCTGGTGCTCGCCATCGACCCCGCCTATTTCACCCTTACCGGCGGGATCGAGCGTTGGCTCTACCGCCTCGCCCGCAAACACGGCGGCCGCAGCAAGAAAGGCTGGGGCTTCACTTTTAAAACGCTGTACGAGAAAAGCGGCAGCCTAGCGCGCTATTCCGACTTCGCGCTCGATCTGCGCTGCATCGTGGAAAAGCAGAGTATACCGGGATACGAACTCACCCTTACGCGGGATCGACGGAATCGGGAATGCCTTCAGGTGACCTCCATTACCATGAAGTGAGAAGAGTTTGTGTATACAGCGTACGGCGATAGTGGGCGGGGAGCAGGCATAGTCAGGTAGTGTCAACGTCGGATTTTCAAGCATAGGCCGAACTGAGTTATATAGTCGGTCAAGATTAATTGGACATTTTTCTCAGTTGAGTTATTCACATGGTAGGGAGATAACTGATGTCAATGATGCAAACGGGCGACTCTGATATTCGAATCGCACTTCACACTAAGCGCCTGCGGCGCGCGAAAGCCCAACCTGACACGCTTGTCATCGACGAACTGGGCCTTGCCCACGCGAAAAGTCGCATCGACATAGCCGTCATCAATGGCTGCATCCACGGCTACGAGATCAAGAGTTCAAAGGACACGCTCGATCGGCTCAACACACAGATCGACATCTACCGGCAGACACTACAGAAGCTCACCATTGTTGCTGCGCCAAAACATATCGCTGGGATCATGACCAATACGCCTGAATGGTGCGGCGTGATGGCCGCCGAGCAGGGTCCGAGAGGCGGTATCCGCTTCAACGTGTTACGAAACGCAGTCGCCAATCCCGAGATCGATCCGGTCATGATGGCGCATCTGCTCTGGCGCGATGAAGTCATTGAACTCCTGGACCAAGCCGGATATGCGTCGAAGGATCTCCGGAGGCCGAGAAAGCAGCTTTACGAGATGCTTTGCGAGGCCATGACCCTCCGCGAGATCACGGCCTCCATCCGCAGCTTTATGGCGCAGCGCCAAGCGTGGCGAGATCGTCCAGCACATGCGTGATGTGGTGGTTGATTGCCACCTCCTTCCAGCGCGTCTGATTGCTCGGCCCTTCCGTGTGAGCCGCGCATTTTGCGATGTAATCGTCGCCGTTTGAATAGCTCTCACCCTTGAACTTTCCCGACGCTACAATTGACCCGCAGTGACCATGCATCTGTGCGCGATTGTCGTTGAATGCCCCGCCTTTTCGCACTTCCCAGGCTGCCGACGTCGTATAGACGAGTTTGCCTGCTGCCTTGATCATGCGCATATCCAGCGCCTTGAATTCCGGATGGACGATCGTGAAGTCCCCGAAATTCGGTTGCCGCATGCCGACCGGCATCTTGCCGATGAGCATCTTGTAGAACAGCCAGTCGTGACGCGGCAGCTGGTCGGCGCCTTTGGCAACATCCTTGAAGGTCTCCGGAATTGCCGTGCCAATGACCACAAAATTGCGGAAGGCTTGCAGATCGCCAAGCTTTTGCATGGCCGCGATCAGCGCCCCTGCGAAAGCATTATAAGGCTCGAAATTCGGTGCGCCGAGATCAATGACAAGATCAATTTCGTCAAGCGATAAACTGAGCGACACTGCCAAATCCTCGATGCGCGTGCGCGCATCCGGCTTCATCAGATCTTCCAGTCGCACGCCAATGGCGGCTCCAAGCGCGTCGGTTGCGACGATTGCACCGACCGCCGCCACAATGGCTGGCGATGCATCTAGGGGAAGGGCCGGAATTCCATTCGCCTGGAATGCGCGTAGCGCTTCGAAGACATAGGTAAAAATATCTCGGCCGTCGCCCATCGGCTTGTCAGAGATACTGGGATGCACCCCCACCCACGCCGGTCGTTGCCCCCATTTTGCGTTGAACCGGGCGGCAAACGGATGGACGTGTTCCTGAACTGACCTCTTCGGCTGCCATAGCTCGAAGTCGAATTCGACCTCGGGAATGGTGATGTAGGGCACAATGCGGTCCTTTGCCGCATCGGCAAGGCGAAAAAGTGCTTGGTACTCGCCCTGCCGCCACCGCAGTGCCGGAACATACATATCTTTAGTCAAGATCATCGCCCGCCTCCTCAAGCTGCGAGCGCACCTGACCTTGACCAACAAGATCGTTCAGGATGGTGTAGTTCCCGCGCTCCTTCCTGATGCGCCCTGCGATAATGCTGGGGTCAATTCCGATCGTTTCTGCATCGATCTTGACCGCCTCTTCCGACAATGCAAATCGGGACAGGCACTGATCCCACAGGTTTTCCGGTATCAGCGTATCGAGCGCGAATTTGTCCGCTTCCGCTTCGATCACATCGCCGTCATTCCCGCCTTCCTCATCGAAGAAGTCGAACCGCAGACCGTCGAAGAGATGCAGAAAAACATGCCCAAGCTCGTGCATCAGCACGAACCAGAAATTATCCAACCGGTCATAGCGCAGCGTCAAACCCACGACCGGTGTCCCACCGTCTGCGAGCATGGCTGCGCCATCGAGATACGATCCCGGTAGGTGCCGCTCGACGATAAGCACGATCCCTTTCTCGGCCAACAAATCGCGAGCACGCTTCGGCCCGTCCTTACGTTTGGTCAGCCGCACAAGCTCAGGAAGCCACTGGTCATCGAGCTTGAGGGCTCCGATTTCTTCTGCTTCGATCTTGCTACGCGCACGCTCCAGAATGCGCGCCTGCCAAGCCAGCAAAGCGTATTCGTTCGGCACGTTTCCGCTACGCATTTTCTTACGATGAAACGCCGACGCAAATTGCGGTCCGGCCGCGTTCAGGAAATATTCCTTCACCTTCTCGACAGGGTTTCCGCCGCGCGGCACGTCAAACCACTTGCGCTTGATCATCTCCTTGTAGGGAAGCTGACCCCAAACGATATCGTCGGCATCGGCCCATGCGAAAACCGATCCGCCGTCCTGCTTAGGGCCCTCGAAAGTCCCTGATGCCTTCACGCCAAGCGCCTGCGCCACCTCGATCAGTCGCGCAAGGCTTGCGCCCATGTAGTCGGTCGCCTCGTAACGCTGCACCTGCTGCGGCTTCATGTTTAACTTCTCAGCAAGGTCCGTCTGGCTCATGCCGGAAGCGATTCGCGCCTGTACTAGCACACGCGACATCTCCTCAAGTGCATAGGTCTTCGAGAACGAGACCTGTCCGGATTTCAGGAGGTCGTACTCGGCGAGCTCCGCCTCGATATCGGCGATCTGGCTCTTGAGCGCGTCGATTTCCGCCTGCTTGAGCCAGAATTGATCCGAAGCGCGCTCCTGCGCAGCAATAAGCGCTGCTTTCAGTTTTGCGAGTTGATCCCTTGAAATGCCGTATTGTCTATCGCTGTAGATCATGGCTGCACCTTTCCCGATAGAATCGGATCGGCCGAAAGCGAAATGGAGACAATCCCTTTCTGTTTTCCTGTGAAACGATCCATTTGGAAAAAATCGATAAATGTCTGCCCGACATCCCCACACATCATTGATGAGGGGAAGAACTCACCCTTGAATGCCGTCTTTTGCGCTTCTCTTCCGTTCGAAAATTGAAGAAACAACGGATCAAGATTGACTGGATCGACCCCCAAGGGGTCCCAGCACGCATCAAAATCACCAGGATTCGGCTTTCCTGACACGTAGCTGCCGTCGAGATACACGGTTGGACAGCCTGCCCGAAGAAGGCGGCCGGAGGCATCAACCAGCCCCTCGTAGAGGCTGCGCCGCCAGGGATTGGTCGCGAACGCCGCAGCCACCTCGTCCAGACTCGCCTGATGGATACCAGGGGGTAAAACGGGCCACGGGGAGCCAGACAAGGGGATAAGCGCTGGAATCATGCTTACAACAATAATGTTGTATTATTGGATTTGCAATGAAAAGATCGTTTTCATGTCCGATAACCGTACATTGAATGTTTCCTTAAGGAACCGTCCGCAAAGGGGCGTTTACGGGGCCTGCCTTAAAGTCGTCGGCCGATGACTCGGCAAATGTTTTCCTGATATCCTGCCGCCATGGATACGGAAGAAGAAAAGCAAAACGTCGCAAGGCTGGCGAAAGTCATGGCGCTGATGTGCATTCGCAACACCGGCTTGGAAAACATCCACGCCGGACGCTCCCCCATCAGCGAGACCGGCGACTACTCCGACGTTTTCGTCCATGACGCCCAGGGACGGAAAATACCCTGGACCGACGTATCCCATATCGACGACGAAGAAATGAAGGCGTTGATGAAGGAGATCGTCAACCGCCTCTATACGTTTCTCCTGCACATCGACGATCCGCACTTCCAGGCCTTGATGGAACGATGGGCGACGGTTTCCAGAAAATGGGACGAGCCGGAATTGGAAAAATCGTTCCTCACGGCGTTGTCCGACTCGGACAGTCGCTGATCAATCGCCCCTCCGCCCCTTATCCACACGTCTGTGGATAACCCCGCGCATGCCGACTCATAACCCTGTGCAAAACCCGTTTTAGCGTTCGTACTATCGGGCGCACGGGAGTCGTACCATCGGGCGCAGATGTTCGTACCATCAGGCGCAACATTCCCGATAACGCCTTGTTTTCGCGCCGCCAATCCGGCCCTAAAAACTGAATCAAACTTATAAAAACTTTCTGTTGTTGGGGGTGTCGTTTCGGTCCGGCGGGACGTTTTTGGCGATGGCGCGTTTTGAAAAAAAATTCGTCATGGCAGGAATTGTCCGGGCTGATTTGGCGTGATCAGGACTTGGCTAAAATTGCCTTAAGTTATTGTTTTTGTTCATTTTTTTAGTTTGACAGAGCGCATTTTCTCGCCTTTCCTTCTGGCCATAACCGCCCAAGGAAGGGGAGAGCGAACATGCTCACGTCTCGTATTTTTTGTCTGCAAGGGGGGCTTCGCCCCACACCCGAGTTTCAGGCGCGCGCCACCCGGCTAGCCCTCATCGCCGGGGTCGGCCTTCTCGCCACCCTGGCCGTCGCGTCGAGCGCCCACGCCGGAACCGGCGGCACTGAATTCTCCGCCGTCAACAACCGCATCACCGACATGGTCGAGGGCGGCGGCGGCAAGTTGGCCGCCGGGCTCGGTCTGGTCGCGGCGCTGGCGGCGTCGGTGATCCGCTTCAACATCTGGGCGGTGATCGGCGCGTTCGGCGTCGGCGCCATCGCCGGTTACGGACTGCCCATCGTCACCTCGTCCATCTCCGCCCTGATCTGAACGGAGCGGCGAAGATGGAGGCCTACATGATCCCCAAACGCCTGGACGAGCCGGAACGCTGGATGTTCTGGACGGTCGACGAGGCCCTGGTCATGCTTGGGCCCCTGATCGGCGGCATGCTGGCCGGTTATCTGCTGATCGGCGCAGGCATCGGGATCGGCGGGTTTCTGTTGTTGCGCCGGATGAAGGGCAACGGCCAGGCCAACCTCGGCCTTTACGCGCTCTACTGGTTCTTCCCCAACGTGTTCCGCTTCAAGGCGACGCCGCCGTCTTGCGTGCGGAGGTACGTCTGATGGACTTGGCCGGTCACAACGCGCACCTGCACGCCGTCACCGTCTGGCGCAATCTGTTGCTCGCCGGACTGGCCTTGAGCCTTTCGGTCAACGTGCTGTTGGGGCTGGCCGTGCTGACCAAGCGCGAAACCGTGGTCATGGTGCCGTCGCCCGCCGGGCGGGTCTATTCCACCGGTGGGACCGTCAACGCCGCCTATCTGGAGGATATGGCCCGCGACGTCGCGCTGACGTTTCTCAACGTCCACCCCGGCACCACGGATTATGTGCAGGACGCCATCTTGAAGATCGCCCATCCCGCCTTCTACGGCCAGTTCAAGCGCGCCTTCGACACCTGGCTTGCCGACATCAAAGCCCGCAAGCTCGCCACCGCCTTCTATCCCACCACCGTCACCGCCGACACCGGCGCGCTCACCGTGCGCATCACCGGCGTGCTCAAGAGCTTCATCGGGGAATCCCAGGTCGACAGCGAGCTCGTCGCCTACCGCATCGGCTTCGTGAACGCCGCCGGGCGTCTGTCCTTAAGCCAGTTCGAGGAGGAAAAACCACATGAGTAACCAGGCCCGCCTCGCCCTTCTCTCCATGACCGTTGCTGCTACCGTCGCCATGGCCGCCCCCGCATACGCCCTGCAAATCAAGCAAGGCGTGGACGGAGCGCAAGTCACGGCCACCGTTTCGGCGGGCGAGATCAGCCGCATTGCGCTGGCCCAGGACCGCATCCGCATGGCCAACGGCGATCCGGACGTCGACATCACCCACGACGAGGTCTCCGGCGACATCTACATCAAGCCCACCGTGGCGCCGCTCGTAAAGCCGTTGAACCTGTTCATCGCGACGGAGAAGGGCTTCACCTACCAACTCCTTCTGGTGCCCGAGAACGTGCCCTCCGAACAGATTCTGATCCGCAACGCCGACGCGCTCGCGGGCAACGCGGAGGCCCAGGCCTGGGAAGCGCAAACGCCGATCCACGCCTCGGTCATCGAAATCATGAAGGCCACCGCCGGGATCATCCCGCCACCCGCAGGTTACGTGAGAAAACCCATCGAAAGCGTGGCCGAACGCCAAGGCGCTTTGTCGATCCTCAAGACCTTCGAAGTCACCGGCACGGCGTTGCAGGGTGTGGCGGTGCAGGTTCGCAACACCGGAGTGGGCACGGTGACGCTCACCGAGCGCGATCTGTTCGCCCCCGGCCAAGCCGCCGTGTGGCTTCCGGCCCGCACCCTCGGCGCGGACGAGACCGTCACCGCCTACGTGGTCCGGCGGCGGATAGGAGGCGCGCAATGAAAACCCCAGGCACTAAGCAAAGGGCCAACGAACTCCTACAACGCGCCACCAACCGGCAAAAGGCCGCGTTGGGGATCAGCGCCGCCATCGTCGGCGCGGGGGTTTTGTGGTTCCTCTCGGACGGCTCGACGCCCTCCGCGCCGATCCAAAATGCGGACGGTGAGACCACCCGGATCGTCGCCGACCTGACGCGCGGTGCCAGGGCGGAACGCTCCTGGCTCGATATCTCCGAAGAGCGCATGAGCGCCATGGAAGGCCGCCTCAAGCGCCTGGAAGCGGAACGGCAAAAACTGGAACGGGACAATGCGGACCTTGCCAAGCAAAACACCGATATGGCGGACAACGCCACCCGCGCCATCGACGCCCAAGCGCAAGAGATCGAGCGGCTGCAAGGAGAGATCGAAGCGCTCCGGGAAAAACCGGGAGAGCCCCAGGACCATAAAACGTCGGCCTCGCCGCAAGGACAGGCCCAGGCCGGACTCCCCGCCGCCGTCACCCACAATCCCTTCGAGCAAGTCCGCAATGACCTGGCCCCGCAAATCCGCCGCCGCACGGATTTGAATTCGCCCACGGCGAGCGGCGCGACGAACAACGGGGGTGCGTCATCAAGCACCTTGATCCATTTCAACCTGGGCACCCGCGAAGGCGGCGCTAAACCGCTCGATCGCTACGTGCCCACCGGGGCCTACGCGCCTGCGGAGGTCATCGGCGGCGTCGACGCGGCCGTCGGCGTAAACGCCCAGGCCGATCCCCGCCCGGTGCTGTTCCGCATCACCGGTCCGGCGGTGACGGCGGCGCTCGGCGGGACCAAGCAAACCGCGGACCTCACCGGCTGCACGGTCACCGGCGCGGCCTTCGGCGATCTGTCCTCGGAAAAGGTCTATGCCCGTCTGCAAACCATGACCTG
>PFFW01000120.1:0-11803 GCA_002781745.1 Rhodospirillales bacterium CG15_BIG_FIL_POST_REV_8_21_14_020_66_15 | reverse complement strand
CGCCCAATCCTTCCTGGCCGGAGCCATCGGCGGCATCGGCGGCGCGACCGCCCAATCCCTGCAACCGGACACGCTCACCACAACAACCGGCGTCACCACCCCCGCGCAACCGCTTCAGGACATCGTCAAGGGCGGCCTCGGCCAAGGGCTCGACGCCGCCGGAAGCAAGGTCTCCGATTACCTGGTCAAACGCGCCGAACAGTACCAGCCGGTGATCGTCATGCAGGCCGGGACCAAGGTCGAACTGGTGTTCATCGCGGGCGTCACCCTGACCCCCGACGCCGCCATCGCTCCGCGAACCGCGCAAACGAAAGGAACCAACGGATGACCCCGTCACGATTGATAACCGGCGGGACCGCCGCCGCACTGCTCTTTTGCACATCCCCCGTTTGGGCGGACGACCTGGACGACGTGCGCGCCGCGCTAAAAACGACCCTGCCGAACACGGAGATTTCGTCCGTTCGGGAAAGCGTCCTGCCGGGCCTCTACGAGGTGGTCACCGGCAGCAATCTCCTCTACGTCGAGAAGAGCGGGCGCTACGCCCTCATCGGAACGCTTTACGACTTGCAGAGCCACGAAGACCTGACGGCCAAGCGCCGCGACGAACTCCAGCTCACCCTGCAAACGGACAAACCCGTCGATGCGCCGCTGGCGTCCATTCCCTGGGGCCAACTGCCCAAAGGCGCTGCCGTCGTCGAGAACGCGGGTGCACCTTACAAGCTCGCCGTCTTCGCCGACGTAAACTGCCCCTACTGCCGCCGCCTCGCGGAGACCCTCAAGGGTCTGCCCGAGGTCGAAACCCACACCTACCTGATGACCCTGTGGGAGCGTTCCACCGCGCCGACCAAGGCGGTGCTCTGCGCGGCGGATAAGGCGGCGGCGCTGCACCAAGCCTTCGACGACACCCTGGATGCGCCATCCGCTTCGCCCTGCGACACGGGTGCGCTGGAACGCACCAACGCCTTCGCCGCCGAACACGGGATCGCCGGAACGCCGTTCCTGGTGCGCGCCGACGGCGTCACCGCCGCCGGACTGAAAAGCTCTGAGGCCCTGCTCGCCTGGCTGAAGGAGGCCGCCCAATGACGCGCTTTACTCCGATCTTGCTTATCCTCTCGCTTGCGGGTTGCGCGGCGGGCAACCCCAACGTCAGCGGCCAATGGGATTGCCCGGCCCAGCAAGGCCTGGCTTGCGCCACCATCGGCGAGGCCGACGCCCGCGCGGACACCGCCATTCACGTTACGCCTCTCGATCCCTTGCCCGTTCCCTCCCCTGGGGCCGCCGTTCCCGGCGGGGACACTTCCGCCCTCCCCGAAGCGCTCCCCGTCGGGACGGTCGGTGGCGTGCCGGAAACGCGGGTGCCAAAAACGCGGGTACGAGAAACCGAAGTGCTGGCCAAGGTCTGGTTCTATCCCTTCGTCGACGGCGGCGGACACTACCACGAGGGCGGCTTCGTCCATGTGGTCATGCGCCAGGCCAATTGGCGGACCGCGCCGGAGCATCTGTTCCCCGTCCTCCCGGAACGCGCAACCGGGGACGATCAGAGCGGAACGGAAACACCATGACTGTGCTTGATGCCCTCAACCGCAAGATCAGTGCGCTGTTCACCGACGAGCGGTTCCTGGAGCCCCACGGCCCGCCGCCGGTGGACGAGCCCATCGTCGGCCTGTTGCCCTACCGGGCCTATGACCAACAAAGCGGCCTGTTCGTCAACCGCGCGTCCTGCGGCTTCATGTTGGAAATCGCTCCGCTCACGGGGGCCACCGAACAGACCATCAGCCTGTTGACGGCGGCGTTCTCGGACAACATGCCGGACCGCTCGTCGTTGCAGATCATGTGCTGGGCCTCGCCCCATGTGGGCGGGATTTTGGACGGCTGGCGGGACGCGCGCGACGGCGCGCCGGAGGTCTACCGCATGCTCGCCGAAAAGCGCACCGGCTATTTCGAAGGCGGCGGATGGACCTCACCGCTGCCGGGCACGGCGCACCTGCTGCGCAATTTCCGCATCTTCATCTGCGGCTCTATGCCGGGACCGCTGGAGAAGAATCGCGGAACCCTGTCCGCCGCCCGGCGCAACCTGCTCACCGCCATGAGCGGGCTGGGCACGCCCGCCAAGGCGCTTGGCCCCGAAGAGTTCCTCGCCATCGTCGATGAATGGCTGTTCCCCCTGAAGGAGGATCGCCGCGATCCGGTCGAATGGCGCGGCATCGATCCCTTGCACCAGCAATTCTCCCAAGGGGAAAACGCCATCTCCGTCCATCCGTGGCGGCTGGTGTTTGCCGGCACCCACGACGTGCGCTGCCTGTCCGTGCAGAACTGGCCCGAAGTGTGGGCGCAGTGGCAGGGCGGCAACCTGATCGGCTCGCCTTACTCGGACTTTCAGCGCGTCCCCTGCCCGTTCCTGGCGAGCCTGTCGTTCACCGTCGGCACCGACACCTCCGACAGCACGCGCGCCAACCTCAAGGCGGCGCGTTCCACTCAACAGGCCGACACCGATCTCGCCCGCTTCCTGCCCATGATCCGCGAACAGGCGCGCGAATGGCAGTATATCTCGCAGAAGGTCCGCGAGGGCCACAAGCTGGCGCGCTGTTTTTACCAGATCATCACCTACGCCCCCTTGCGCACCGGCGACGAGGCCGAACAAGCCGTGCGCAGCCTCTATAAGGCCAACGGCTGGCGCTTGAGCCGGGACCGCTACGTGCAGCTCCAATCGTTCCTGAACGCCATGCCGTTCTTCCCTGCCGAGGGCATGACCGCCGAACTGGCGCGGCTCGGGCGCACCAAGACTTTGGTCACCTGGACCTGCGCCAACTTGGCGCCCTTGCAAGGCGAATGGAAAGGCATGAACTCGCACTGCATGCTGTTGATCGGCAGGCGCGGTCAGCCGTTTTACTGGGACCCGTTCGCCAACCAGGAAGGCAACTACAACGTCGCCGTCATCGGCAAGTCCGGGTCCGGCAAGTCGGTGTTCATGCAGGAACTGGTGGCCTCGGTCGCAGGTGCAGGCGGCCAGGTGATCGTCATTGACGACGGCTATTCATTCATGAACTCGTGCCTGTTGCAGGGCGGCGACTTCGTGGAGTTTTCCGGCGAAAAGGAGATTTGCCTCAACCCGTTCTCCATCGTCGACGCCCAGGCCTTCGAGTCTGACCCCGAATACCGCGAGGGCGCGCTTTCGATGATCTGCGGCCTGGTCCAGCAGATGTGCCGCACCAAGTCCGAGACCGACGATTATGAGAACTCGCACATCGAACGCGCCGTCGCCGAAGTCTGGCGCGCCAAGGGCACGGGCGGCGAAATCAACGACGTCGGCCTCGCCTTGGATGGCGGTAAGGACAAGCGCATCCGCGACCTCGCCCACATGCTGCGCCCGTGCATGCGCGGCGGCATTTACGAACGCTATTGGAACGGCCAATGCACGCTCAAGATCGGCAGCCACCTGACCGTGTTCGAACTGTCTGGAATCAAGACCCGCAAAGATCTGCAGGGCCTGGTCATGATGATGATGATGTTTCTGGCATCCGACGCCATGTACCACGGCGACCGGCAACGCCGGGGCGCGGTGGTCATCGACGAGGCCTGGGACCTGCTGCATGGCCCGGCATCGAAGATCTTCATCGAGGGCTTGGCCAGGCGCGCGCGCAAGTACAACGGCGCGCTGATCACCGGCACCCAGACGGTCAACGACTACTACAAGAACGACGCCGCGTTGGCGTCTTACGAGAACACCGACTGGATCTGTTTTCTGGCGCAGAAAGCCGACAGCATCAACTTTCTCAAGAACTCGGGCCGCATCGCCGTTGATGAGGCCATGGAGCGGGACATGAAGTCCTTGAAGCGCTCCGGCTCGCAATACTCCGAGGTGATGATCCTCGGTCCCGGCGGCTACGCCATCGGCCGCCTCATGCTCGATCCCTTCTCGGTCAAGCTCTACTCGTCCAAGGCCGAGGATTTCGAAAACATCCGCCGCCTACAAGCCGAGGGCATGACCTTGGCTGAGGCCGTCGAACACTCAGCCGGAGGAACCTGATCCATGCCTTTGTTATCCGCGCCCCAATCATCCACGTCCCAACCCGCTCTGCACCCCGTTCTGCGCACCCTGATCCGGGGAGTCCTGATCGCCCTTCTGCTGATCGGCGCCAACGTCGCCGCCACCATCCTATGGCGGATGTACGATCCCGCGCCCCGGCTGGTCACCGTCGATCTGAACGGCATCGTGCAGACCTTCATCGCCGGGACCGCCGAGAGCGATCTTTCCGACGACGACAAACGCACCCGCACCGAAACCTTCGCCCGCGAGTTGGACCGCGCCCTGCAAGGCCTCGCCGCGCGCCAACACATGATCATCCTGCCCGCCCCCGCCGTCATCGCCGGCGCGCAGGACATCACCGAGGCGGTCGAGAAGGGCCTGAAGCCATGATGCCCCCTAAGGCGACAACCGGGCGCGCCCACCGCATCGCCCTTACCGGCATGCTAGTTCTTGTCCTGGCGGCTCTTGGCGTTCACTGGCTGCGCGGGCACGTCCGTCTGGCCTGGAACGAAACCGAAAGCCTGCCGCAGTCCGTGTTCCTGGTCCAACTCGGCGTGACCCCTGACAAGGGCGATTACGTCCTGTTCGATCCGCCCCAAGCGGTGAAGAGCCGCTATCCCTTCGTCAAACGGGTCGCGGGTCTGCCCGGCGACACCATCCGCGTGGAAGGCCGCGCCGTTTGGGTCGACGGACGCCCCGTCGGCGTCGCCAAGACCACATCGCGCCGTGGCGAGCGCCTGCATCCCATCGCGCCCGGCGTCATTGGGCCGGGATTCATCTTCGTTCACGCCAACCATCGAGACAGTTATGACAGCCGTTATCAAAGCATCGGCCTTGTGCCTGACGCTCGCGTCATTGGCCGCGCCGTTCCCCTGTTCTGAAGCCTTGGCCAAGAACTTGGGCGTGCGCGGACACACATGGGAAATCATCGAGACCGACCTTCTGGCGCACCTTGAAGCCAAGGTCGCGGCTTTCGCCGAAAACGGCGGCTTGGACGCATGGCAGAAGGATGCCGAGCGCCGGGTCCGTTCCTATGTGGAGACGCCCCCGCCGGTCGCGGGCGTGACCCCTGCGCTTGAAGACCGCTCGCGCCTGTTCGATCCGAGCATCCGCGTCGCCGAAGACATCCGAGACGACAAGGGCCGCCTCATAGCCCAGGCGGGCACGCTCATCAATCCGTTGGATTACGTGACGCTCTCGAAAGACCTGCTGTTCGTCGACGGTCGGGACGAGGCCCAAGTGGCCTGGGCTCTGGCGTTTGAGCATCCCGCCAAAATCGTGCTGGTCGCCGGGCCGGTCGCGGCCCTGATGCGCGAACACAAGCGCCCGCTCTACTTCGATCAAAAGGGCCTGCTCACCCGGCGCTTCCAGATCGCGGCGGTTCCGGCCACCGTCAGCCAGGACGGGCGGCGTTTGCGCATTCGGGAGTTTCCGCTCAGCAAGAAGAGCGGGGAGGATACGCGATGACCGACTTAAACCAGATCATCCAAATCAAGAGCGAGCGCTGCCGCCAGCGCCTTCATGGTGGCGACGGACCCTTCGCGGTTGCCGCCCTCGATTTGGGACAGGTAGGCCGCGCTGATCCCGGCCTTGGCGGCCAGGTCCTTCACGCTCAGCTCGCGATATTCGCGCCAGACGCGCACGGGGTTTTCGCCGTCGATGATACGGTTGGCGAACGCGGCGGGGACCAACTCGTCCTCTCCCGCCGCCAACCGGCGCTTGGCTTCATCGAAGACGCGCACGTCGGCCAAGTCTTCGGCCGCTTCGCACAACTGTTCGTATTCGGCGCGCGGCAAGATCACCATCTGCTCGCCGCTTGGCGTGGCAAAAAACTGTGGATGGGTCATCACGCATTCCTCCTAATCATAGATACTTCCACGGGCGCCGACCTGATAGACCTCAAGGACATGGCCTTCAAGGTCGAAGATGACGCGCCAGTTACCGACCCGCAATCGATAGCCCTCGCGTCCCTTGAGCTTCTTGACGTGGTGGGCGTGCGCCGTTGGATCGGTCGCATAATCAGCAATCTTGGCCTGAATACGCCGCCTCTCATTGGCGGGTATTCTCCGAAGATCATTCAGCGCCTTCTTGCTATATGCTATTTCATACATGCCAATAACATAGCTTATAGCTATTCATTGAGCAAGCCCTTGTGTGGGGAGCTTGGCCGATGAAACGCCCCTTCACCCTCCTTATCTTGACCGGCCTGCTCTTCATCGCGGCTCCACATCCGGTCAAAGCCGGGGTTTGCACCGGCAACTTCGTCAACCCGATCACGGATATCTGCTGGGACTGCATCTTTCCCATTTCCATCGGGCCGATCACCGTCTTCGAAGAACGCCCTGATCCGCCCAACCCGGACACCCTTCTCTGCGCCTGCCCGACAACCGTTCCGCCCTTCGTGCGCATCGGCATCACCATCGGGTTTTGGGAACCCGCAAGGCTGGTGGACGTGACCAAGCGGCCCTATTGCTTCGTCAATCTGGGCGGGCTGGAACTGGACGCTGGGATCGGCGCCGGGCAAACCAAAGTCTCAAGCGGCGGGGGCGGAACCCACAACGCCAACTGGCACCTGCATTGGTACGTCTATCCGGTCTATGCGCTGCTGGAGTTGTTCACGGACTCGCTTTGCATGACCGAGTCCAGCTTCGACATCGCCTACATCACCGAACTTGACCCCCTGTGGCTGGATGACGAACTGACGTTCCTGCTCAACCCCGAAGCGGTGCTGTTCGCCAACCCCGCAGCGCAAGCGGCCTGCGCCGCGGATTGCGTCGCCGCCTCGGCCCACTTGCCGCTGGATGCCCTCTTTTGGTGCGGCGGCTGCCAGGGGTCCATGTATCCGCTGGGCGGCAACGTCTCGGGTCATGTGGGATCGATCCAATCGGCGCTGATGGCGACCGAGCGCATGGCCTACAAGCTGGGCCGCGAGTTCGTGCTGCTGGGCGCGTCGGGGACCGAGTCGCTATGCCGCAAGGTGCCGCGCCCGGTTCTCAAGAAAACCGAGTGGCGCACCCAACAAACCAACCCCGTCGCCATGACGTCCGGCACGTTTGCTTGCAACCCTTTGGGCCGGTCCTCGGTCCCTTATGAAGCCGGTAAGGAGATTCCGCTCACCGGCGAGGACTTCGGCTTCCTGATCTGGAGGAAACGCAATTGCTGTGCCGGATGATTTTGCTCCTTCCTCTTCTGATGCTCTGCGTTCACGCCGTCCCTCAAAACGCCGGGGCCCAGGACATCGACAACGCCTGGATCGAACGCATGCTGGACAGCGCGGCGCGCGACGCCGACGCCCTGTTGCGCGAAGGTTGGGGAGATCGCGCCGCCACCGCATTGCCAGTAAGCCCCACGAAGCCCGCTCTGCTCACCTTCGTGTCGTTCTCGATGCCGGACGACAGTTTGAAGGCGATCCTGGATCAGACAGCCCGGGCGGGCGGCATCACCGTGCTGCGCGGTCTCGTCGACAACAGCTTCAAGGAAACGGCGCTTCGCATGGGCAAGCTCTCCCGCGAACACGGCCCCGGTCTCTCGGTCGATCCCCGCCTGTTCGCCGAACACGGCGTCACCACCGTCCCGGCTTTCGTCACCGTCGGTGAAACGGTTCCGGACAAGATCGCGGGCAACATGAGCCTCGCCGCCGCCCTGGAGACCATCGCGCGCGAGGGCGACAACCGCGACCTCGCGCAAACCCTGTTGGACACCTTGCGGAGAGCGCCATGAGATATGCCACCATCCTCGCCGCCCTTCTTTTTGCCTTCAGCGCCATCACGGACGCGAACGCCGATCCCTTGCCCGATCCGTCCGTGGTGCCCGGCTATCAGGGGGCAAGCCCACCGGAAACCGGCTACGCCCACGGTCAGATGTACGGCGACGCGGAGACACGCGCGCTCACCGGTACCGGCCCCGACGGCAAGGCCGCGCGCACCGTCACCGACGGCTTCATCGGTCGCCCCGACGTACCCATCGACGCGCGCGAGACCTGGGCCGGGAACGCCAAGACACCGGAAGAGACCCCCGGCGACTTCGTGTCGATCATGGAAGGGGCTTATAGCGATTGTACCGGCGGGACCGCCACGCCGGGTGCGGCCACGCAAGCCTACGCCTATACCTGCACGTCCCCGGCGAGCAAGAGCAAGTACGCCTGCCGCGAGGTGCTGGAGCCCGTGTGCACCAACGTGAGTTCGGCCTGCATGACGCTGGTCGCCACCCACACCGGCATCATGCCGTTCAGCTTCGACGGCTCACGCTACATGTACATCGGCAAGCGCGCCCGGGATTCCATCCCCGACCACGGCAACCCCACGCGCGAGCACAATTATGTCGCCGAACTGCAATTCGACGTCAGCCTCAAGGACGTCAACCGCTTCGTTCTGGAACGCCTGGAATACGAGGACTTCGTCGAAGTTACCTTCAACGGCGTGCCCGTGTTCACCGATCTCGACCGGCGGCAATACTCCAAGCCCCAAACCTGCGGCGGCTGCCACATCATCAACCGCCCCGTATCGCGGAACCTCAACTTCGACCTGCGCCCGTATTTGAAGGAAGGCCCCAACGTCTTCCGCGCGCGCCTCAACGCCGTGGCGCACGGCAACCTGTGGCTCAAGCTCGATACCGACAGCCGCTGCTGCAAGGCCTGGGACGACCGGTGGAAGGAGACCTGTCGATGAGACGCCTTACGTTTCTGGTAGCCTTGTTGTCTATACCGGCGGTTTCGGCCCAAGCCGCGCCCGCCGGTTGCGTTCCTGTTTCCACGCTGTGCACCGTGGGCGAGGCCGAACAGACCGTCCAAGGCTTCACCATCAGCCGCGAATGCTGGGAGAAACGCATCGTCTATTCCTGTCCCGACGCCAAACCGGGCGGCGCCTGTGCGCCCTTGTCGGACGATCCGAACTGCACGCAAACCGGCGTGGAATGTACGGGAAAGGATTCCGACGGCGTTTGTTTGCAAGAGACCGCCACGTTCCGCTGCGGGGAGGCCAAGAGCGGAAGCGGTATTTCCCTCGAAGGCATCGGAGCCGGAACACCGGAACGCGGGGACGCCATGCCGCTTCGTTGCGGCAGCGCGCTCTATTGCCCGGATGGACTTTGCGACGAACTGGGACAAACCGAACCATCCCAGGACTTCGGCAAGGCCGCATCGTGGATGGGCTTGCTCACCCAAATGGGCAAAGAGAAGGATGCGGACGCCGTCACCTTGTTTAGGGGCGAGGGCCAGTCGTGCGCGCGCTGGCCGCTTGGAAGCAAGAACTGCTGTTCGGAAGACGGCTGGCTGCTCGACTGGTTCGGTTGCTCGTCATCGGAAAAAATCCTCGGCGAGCGCCGCGCCGCCAAGCTGGCCCATCATGTCGGCGACTATTGCGCCAGCAAGGTGCCGATCCTGGGCTGCGTCACCCAAAAACAAAGCTACTGCACCTTCCGCTCGCTGTTCGCGCGCGTGCTCCAGGAACAGGCCCGCGCGCAATTGGGCATGGGCTGGGGCAGCGCCGAAGCGCCCGACTGCCGCCCCTTGTCCATCGAGGAAATCCAGCGGGTGGATTTCTCACGCATCGATCTCTCGGAGATTTACGGCGACATGTTGAACGCCGCCCATCCCCCCAGCGGAGCGAGCATGAACGAGAAGGTCAAGCAACGGATCGACAGTTACTACGGAGGGAACCCATGAAACGGGCTTTGACCGCCGTGCTTCTGCTGACCGCCTCCCCCAGCTTCGCGGCGGGGTTGACGAGTGAGGACTGCCGGTCGTTGGGCTGGCACTTCTATTGCGATCCGGCGAAGGCCGACGAAACCCAACCAAAGACACAGCCTCCGCCCAAAACAGCACCCACGCCAGAACCCGACCCCCGCGAAACCATCAAGGCGATCCGCGACAAGATCGATCTCCTCAAGGCCACGGCGATCCTCGATCCCACCGAAGACAACGTCGCCGCCTACATCCGCTTCCAGCGCGAACAGCTCGACCGCGCCTCGGTGTTTTCCGATCAATGGCGACGCACCGTGTGGCAGAACCCGGAACTGGACTACGACCTGGTCCGCCCCACCGGCGCGCTCGCCAAACGCGCCTGGTCGGACGCCCGCAAGCAAGATGCGGCCGAAGTTCTCGCCGCGTTGCCGGAACGCTACGGCGTCTTCTACTTCTTCAAAGGCGACTGCCCGCCATGCCGGGCCATGGAGACCGCGCTCAAGCCCTTCACCGAGACCCACGGCCTGCACACCCTGGCGGTGTCCCTGGACGGCAGCCCGTCGCCCGCCTTCCCGAACGCCGTCACGGATTCCGGTCAAGCCGCACGTCTCGGCGTCACCGGCGAACACCTACCCGCCCTGGCGCTGTTCGACACCGCCCACAACACCGTGATCCCCATCGGCTTCGGCGCGCTGGCGGCCGACGAGCTGGAGCGGCGTATCTACGTCTTGACCCAAGTGGAGGTCGGCCATGACTACTGATCCCAACACCCCGCCCACACAAACACCAACCCCGGACGAACTGGACCGCGACCCCACGGTGTCCTTCTGGCTCAAACGCAACTGGCGCATGGCGTGCGAACGCGATCCCTTCGACGCCACCCGCGACGCCGCCGTCCTGCACGAGTTCTGCCGGGTGAGACTGGAGCGGATTTTGGCGAAGGGGGTGGGTGATGAGTAGACGAACATGGGCTTTGCCCATACCCACCAAAGGCCTCGGGCCTTTGGAAACCATGACCCTAATTCTGTGCTTACTGGCAATGCCGGTGCAGGCAAGCGAGCAGCTCGGGTTGATCTTCGTCTATCGGAGCGACTGCGCGGCAAGCCGCGCGTTTTCCGCCTCGCTCAAGGCCGTCACCGATCACTACCACATGGCCGTCTTGCCCGTGTCCCTGGACGACCGGCGCTTCACCGAGTGGCCCGGAACCGTCCGCAACCATGGCCAAGCGCAAGCGCTCGGCATCGAGCGCGTCCCCTTCCTCGCGCTTTTCGACCAAACCACCGGCGCGTTAGCGCCCATCGCATCACGCTATCTGCCGCCCGCACACCTGGAGCAGCGCATAGCCCAAACCCTGGAGGTCCTCCATGAAAAGTAAATGGGATCAAAGGGGCCGAGCCCCTTTGCGGGTATGGGCAGCGCCCATATTAATTCTCACTCTGACAGCCCCTGCGCGCGCGGATGTGGCCGGGGCCATGACGGAGTTTTGGGACGGCATCGGGGTGTCCAACGCCACCGGTCCTTCGGCTTATATGGGCCAGACGGCGGGATACTACACCGGCGGCAATTTGTTCATGCGCACGCCGTCGCGCAACACCACGATCGCCACGGTCAACCTGCCGTCCTACCGGGCCGGGTGCGGCGGCATCGATCTGTTCGCGGGCGGGTTTTCGTTCATCAATTCCGACGAGTTGGTGGCCTTGATGAAATCCATCGGCAACAACGCCGTGGCCTATTCCTTCAAGCTGGCGCTGGAAACCATCTCGCCCATGATCGCCGAGCAGATTGGCACGTTGCAAGATTGGATCCAGCGCATCAACCAGTTCAACATGAACTCGTGCGAGGCGGCCAAGGGCGTCGTCGGCGGTTTGTGGCCGCGGAGTGAGACCGCCAGCCGGGTGATCTGCGAGGACCTGGGCAACTCCAGCGGCATCTTCACCGACCGGGCCGCGGCGCGCCATGGGTGCGGCTCGCAGGGGCGGCGGCAAAGCACGCTCGGCAACGCCTCCGGCGCCATGCGCGATCAATTGCCGCTCGACATCAACATCGCCTGGGAGGCGGCGAAGAAAAATCCGCTGTTCGCGGGCGACCGCGATCTT
>PFFW01000092.1 GCA_002781745.1 Rhodospirillales bacterium CG15_BIG_FIL_POST_REV_8_21_14_020_66_15 | reverse complement strand
TTGCTCGAAAACCTGTCGGCGGCGCGCGCCCTGGACGGCGACTCCTAGACGTCGCCCGCGCTCAGGATCGCTTCTGAACCGGTCACCACGTCCAGCAGTTCGGAGGTGATCGCCTCCTGCCGCAGACTATGGGCCGCCGACTTCATCCGGTCCAGCTTGTCGCCGATGTTGTGATCGGCGGTTTCCATGGCCCGCAGCCGAGCGCCGTTCTCACTGGCCAGGGATTCCGTGACGGAGCGCGTGATCTCGCTGAACAGATATTCGTCGGCCAGCCGCACCAGGAGATCTTCCGGCGCCATGTGGTGCAGCGGTGGGCTGCGCCGCCGCGAGCCGACCATGAGGGCCGGATCCAGGGGCAGGATTCGCCGCAATTCGGGCTCGAAGTATCCGCCCGGACGATAGCCGCCGAACACAACCGCTGCCGATTCCACGCCCGCCAGGTAGGCCGCGATGCGGCGCGTCACGCCCAGCACGTTCCCCACATGGGGCGCCATGGCGAAGCTTTGCAGCACGTCCAGGCCGCGCTCCGCCGCCAACGCCGCCCCGCGCGCGCCGACGACGACCATGCCTTGTCCCGCTTCCCTCCACTCCTCGGCACGGTCGAGCAGGACCTCGTTGAAGGACCCGACGAAACCGTGTTCGGAACAGAGCACGAGGAGGATGTTCCGCCGCGCCGGGGCATCGCCGCTCCGCGCCCCGTCGGTCGGCGGCAACAGCGCCGCCCCTTCGGAAATCGCATCCTCCACCACCGCAACGTACTGGCGGATGCCGGGAAGCGCGGCCTGGGCCTCCTGAACGTGGGACGCAGCCATGGCGCGCAACGCGCGGATGATGTCGCGTAGTTCGCCCAGGCTGGAGATGCGGGCCCGCAGGCGGGGCAATGGCTCCATGTCAGCCTCCGGCCCCTTGGCCGGGCGCAAGTTCGGTCAGCAAAGCGTCGATGGCGGCCAGGAAATCCGACTGCTCCGGCTCGGAGATGTCGCCGGTTTCGTCGACATGGACGCAGGCGCGCGGGCAGCTTTCATGCAGCCGGTCGCGCAGACCGGCCTTGAACCGCTCGACCCGGTCGAGAGGCAGGTCGTCGAGCTTCCGTTCCCCGACCGCGAGCAGGAGTCCAACCTGCTCGGCGACGGACAGCGGGCGGTATTCCGGTTGCGCCAGAATCGCGCGGATGCGCCGCCCGTGTTCGATCCTGGCCTTCGTCCGTTCGTCCACCATCGTGCCGAAACGGGTGAAGACCTCCAGTTCCAGGAACTGCGCGTAGTCGAGCTTGAGCCTTTCGGCGAGACGCTTGATGGCCGGCGCCTGGGTCTGGCCGCCAACGCGCGAGACGCTCATGCCGACGTTCACCGCCGGCTTCTGTCCTTCATAGAACAGTTTGGGCTCCAGATAGATCTGGCCGTCGGTGATGGAGATCAGGTTCGTGGGAATGTAGGCGGTCAGGTTCCCGGCCTGCGTCTCGGCGATGGGCAAGGCCGTGATGGAGCCGCCCAGGTCGCTCGACAGATTGGCCGCCCGTTCGAGAAGCCGGGCATGAATGTAGAAGACGTCGCCCGGATAGGCTTCGCGTCCCGGCGGCCTGCGCAGCAGCAGGGAAAGCTGCCGGTAGATGATGGCATGGTGCGTCAGGTCGTCGATCACCAAAAGGACGTCCCGCCCCTTGTCGCGGAAGTATTCCGCCATGGTGCAGGCCGAATAGGGCGTGATCCATTGCGCCCCCGGCGGCGCGTCGGCCCCGCCGACGACAAAGATACAGCGTTCCGGCGCGCCGTATTCGCGAACGGCCTCGATGACCTGGCTGACGGCCGAAGTCTTCTGTCCGACCGCCGCATAGATGCAGATCAAGTCGCTTGCGCGCTGGTTGATGATGGCGTCGACGGCAATCGCGGTCTTTCCCGTCTTTCGGTCGCCGATGATGAGTTCGCGCTGCCCGCGGCCGAGGGGAATCATGCTGTCAATGACGGTCAGGCCCGTCATCAGCGGCCGCGTCACCGGGTCGCGGTCGACGATGGCGGGGGCGGGCCGGTCGACGGGGTCGTGCCGCTCCGCCTTGATCGGTGGGCCGTCGTCCAGCGGCTGGCCCGTTGAATCGAGAACCCGGCCGAGAAGCCCCTCGCCCACGGGGACGCGGAAGACCTCGGCCGTGCCGTGGACACGGCTACCGGCGACGATCCCCTCGCCGCTTCCCAGGAGAACGCAGTTCACCGTCGACTCGCCCACATGCACGGCCAGGCCCGGCGTCCCATCCTCGAACAAGAGCATCTCGTCCAACCGCGTCAGCGGCAGGCCGGAAATCGTCGCCACGCCGTCGCCCACGCGTTCGACCAGGCCGATGTGCTGAACGCTCGGCCGCACCTCCAAATCGCGGAGACGCCGCCGGGCCGAGGGCAGCCACGCGGCCAACTGGTCACGAAGGGGTGTCGTCGCCACGGATCAATTCCTTCGCCCGGCGCAACTGATCGGCCCAGGTGAACCTGATGACATTGTGGGGAAAGCGAAGCTCCAGGCCGCCCAGGATGCCGGGGGCCACCGTGAACTCGATCCGCTCCTCATGCCCCAGATGGCCGCCCAGCCGCTTTTTCCACTGCGTCTGTTGCTGTCTCGCGATCGGTTTCGCCGTGACGACCCGAAGGCAGGCGTCGTTCGCCGCCAGGTCCTCGCGCAGACGGTTGCGGTCCGCTTCGCTCATGGCGGACAGTTGGCGGTCCGCCAAGTCGGCAAGGAACTCGTCGGCGGACACCGCGCCCGTCTTCGACAAAAGATCCGCGGCCAGGTCCACGGCCATTTCGGCGACCTGATCGCGAAGCTCCCTGACCGTCCGGGCGCGCTCCTTCTTCGTCGTTTCGCGCGCCTCCTCGATCATGGATTCGGCCTCACGGCGGGCCGCTTCCAGGGTTTCGCTCCGCTCGCCCTCGATTTCCTGGTGGATTTTCCTCAGAAGGTCCTGGCGTTCCTGGGCAAGCGCGGCGCTTTGGGCCTCGAATCGTTCGCGCGCGGCCTCGGCCTCGGCGGCCTTCGCATCCGCCCGCACGAAGGCTTCGTCGGCAAGGCTCTTGCGTTTCTCGATGACGTCCTTCACCGGTCGGAAGAGAAACCGCCAAAGAAGCCAGACGAGAACCAGGAAGTTGACCGCCTGAAGGGCCAGCGTCCACCAATCGATCTGCATGGCTATCCAACGAACGGGTTTGCGTACAGCAGCAACAGCGCGATCACCAGACAGTAGATCGCCATTGTCTCGATCATCGCCAGGCCGACGAACAGGGTCCGTGACAAGGTCGCGGCGGACTCGGGTTGCCGGGCGATGGCGTCCATGGCGGCGGCGATGGCCCGGCCTTCGCCCAAGGCGGGACCGATGGCGCCGAACGACACGGCGGCCGCCGCGCCGATGATGCTCCAAATCTGCAGGCTGTTTTCCATGGTTTTCTCAACCTCCTTCGCCGTTGCCGACCGCCGCGCCGATGAAGACGGCCGCAAGAATTGTGAAAATGTAGGCCTGGATGATCCCGATCAGGATGCCCAGGAGCATGAACGGGATGGGCAGGAATAGCCCCGCCATGAACACGACGATGGCGATGACGAACTCGTGGCTCATCATGTTGCCGAACAGCCGGATCATCAGGGAAAAGGTCCGGGTGATTTCGGCCAGTACGTTGAGCGGCAGAAGCACCGGATTCGGCTTCAGGTAGCGCGCCGCGTAATCCACCGCGCCGCGCGACCGAATGCCGAAGAAGTGGACCGAGAAGAAGACGATGGCGGCCAACGCCGCGGGTGTCTCCACGTGTCCCGTGGGCGGCTTCATGCCCGGGATAACGGTCGTCAGGTTGGCGAAAACCAGAAAGACGAAGAGCGTGCCCAGCAGCGGCAGGAACGGCCACGGATCGCGGCGGAGAATATCCCGCAGTTGGTCCGCCATGGTCTCGACCGTGATCTCCAGAACAGTCTGCAGCGTGCCGCCATGAATGCCGGCGCGGCGCGTGCCGAGCCGGCACAGGCCGACCACGGCGATCATGATCACCCAAGTCGTGACCACGGGCCGGCTGATCGGCACCGGACCGACCAGGAACAGGATTTCCGGCGCGAGGGGGCTTGCATCCATGGTCAATCGACCCGCATCCAACGCTGCGCCGCCGTGCGGGCGGCGAGAAATCCGAACAGGGAAAGCAAAAGCGGCGCGGCGCCCTGCCGCGCGGCGAACCAGAACACGCCCGCCGCCAGGACGATACGCAAGGCGAGGAACGGGAAAAAAAGTCCCGCCCCCGTTTCCGCGGCGTGCAGGCGCACGGCGTGACGGAGCAGCGCGAAATAGGCGCCGCCGAGCGCCGCTCCCAGGCTTATGAAGACGATAAATTCCATCGGGGAGAGCGCGTTCATTCCTTTTTGACCCTCTGCCAAGCCAGGTAACAGCCGACGCAGACGCCGAGGAAGATCAGGGCGCCGCTGAAGAAGATTCCCGAGGCGAACGCCTTGTCCAACCACCGTCCCGCCAGGATCCCCAGCAAGGTCGGCGTGACGATCATCCAGCCCAGCGCGCCGATCATGGACAGGTTCCGCCACAGCGATCCCTCGCCCTCGCGCTGCCAGCGTTCCCGGCGCTCCTCGCGCAGGCGGACGGCATGTTCCATCTGTTTGTGGTTGTGGTTGTCGAGGGAAGCCGTCATGTGACCTCGCCTTCGCCGGGCGGTTCGCCCTTCGGGCCGAAACCGCCGGCGATGACCGGCGCTCCTTGCGGCACCGGTCCGCGATTGGTTTCCAGATAGCGCTGCAACTGCCTGATCGCCGCAAGATGCAGTCGGGTTGCCGAAATGCTCGATTGCTTCTCCGCCTCGCGCTGTTCCTGGAACTGCTTCAGCACCGCCGGACCGAGCGCACGCAGGGTGTCCTCGCCGACCGCTTCTCGCGTGGCGACCTCCACTTGGTTGCCGCCCTGCACGGTCAGCACGCCGCCGCGGACGGCGATGTGATGTTCATTTCCGCCATCGTCCCGCCAGGTGATCACGGAAACCGCCAGGACGGTGATGAAATCGGCATGGCCCGGCCGTATGCCGAAGGCGCCGGTGCCGTCCTCGGCCCGGACGTGGCGCACCCCGTCGGCATCGACGACGACGGCAACCGGCGTCGTGACCAGCAACCTCATGCCGCCTTCTCCTTCATACGGGCGTCTTCCAGCGTGCCGATCATGTAGAGCGAACTTTCCGCCCAACCGTCGGCGGCGCCGGCCAATATGGCGCGGCAACCCTTCAGCGTCTCGTCAAGGGGAACAAAGGCGCCGCCAAGCCCGGTGAACTGCGACGTGACGGCGAACGGCTGTGTGAGAAAACGGATCAGGCGCCGGGCCCTCCCCACGGCCTGCCGGTCGGTAGCGCTCAGTTCCTCGATGCCCAGAAGCGAAATGATCTCCTGCAGTTCACGATAGTGCTCGATGAGGTGGCGGACCTCCTCGGCGGTTTCGTAGTGCTCCTGGCCGACGACGCGCGGGTCGAGCAGGACCGACGTGGAGGCCAGGGGGTCGATGGCCGGATACAACCCCTGGCTGGCCATTTCCCGGCTCAGCACGATGGCCGAATCCAGATGCGTGAAGGTCTGCGCGACCGCCGGATCGGTGAAATCGTCGGCCGGCACATAGACGGCCTGGATCGACGTGACCGCCGCTTCGCTGACGGACGCAATGCGTTCCTCCAGTTCCGCGATTTCCGTCGCCAGGGTCGGTTGATAGCCGACCCGTGACGGCAGACGGCCGAGCAGCCCGGAGACCTCTCCACCCGCCTGCACGAACCGGAAGACGTTGTCGATCAGCAAAAGCACGTCCTTCTTCATGACGTCGCGGAAATGTTCGGCGATGGTCAGCGCCGTCATGCCGACCCGCCAACGCGCCCCTGGGGGTTCGTTCATCTGGCCGAACACCAGGGCCGTCCGGTCGAGAACGCCGGACCGCTGCAGCTCGAGCCACAGTTCATGACCTTCGCGCGAGCGTTCACCGATGCCGGCGAAGACCGAGGTTCCGGAGTACGTCTCCACCGTCGTGCGGATCAGTTCCATGATCAGCACCGTCTTGCCGACACCGGCGCCGCCGAACGTCGCCGCCTTGCCGCCGCGGGCCAGCGGCGCCAGCAGATCGATGATCTTGATGCCGGTGAGGAACAGCTCGCCGCCGGGGCGCTGCATGCGCAACTCGGGCGGCCTGCGGTGGATCGGGTTGCGCGGCACGTCGCCGGCGAACTCGGCGCCGTGGTCGATCGGTTCGCCGACCACGTTGATCAGGCGGCCCAGGACCGCATCGCCCACGGGAACGGTGATCGGCGCGCCCGTGTCGCGCACGGACACGCCGCATGCCAAACCCGCCGTTTCCTGCATGGCGACGGACCGCACCGTCCGGGCATCCAGGTGCTGCTGGACCTCGAGCACAAGGGCATGGGGGCCATCCCATTCGACCGCCAGCGCGTTGTTGATCGGCGGCAGGTCGCCGGCCGCGAACGCGACATCCACGACCGAGCCGCCGGCCGAGACAATTTGCCCGGCGACGCCGGATTGCGGATCGCGATGGACAGGAGCTTCCATGATCCTCTTCCGTGATGGGAACATACGTCCCGCTTTCGTCCGTTGCGGGCTTGCATTCGGGTTCGGCACCGCAAGCAAGCTTAAAGCCTTGCGGGGACGCTGGAATTGACGGGAATCAAGAAGCGCCTGGACCGAAACGCCAGGTGCCCGCCTACTCCCCCGCGACGAAATCGATGGCCTGGCGCGCCGTGCGCAGCGCGTGCTTGCGCTTCAGGGGAGCGTTCAGGAACCGCTTGACGGCCGCCAGGCCCAGGGGCAACCAGGGAGCGTCCGGGCGGGCGGCCCGTTCCTCCGCCATGGCCTGGACCAGCTTCACCAGATGGGCGGCGACCACGTATTCGAACTGCCCGTGGTCGAACAGGCCGAGCCTGCTTTCCTCCAGGAACGCCGCGCCGTCGGCGACGGCCCAGGCGCCGCCGTCCAGGTCCGGGTCGACGAAGCCCGCATTGCGCCCGAGGAAGCAGCCCATCTGCAACAGCCCCCGCGGCCACAGCTCGGGGACGCGCGTGCAGGTCGCGCGCACCGCATTGCCGAAGGTCAGCGCGTGGGTGAACGACAGCCATCCCACGTTCTTTGAAAGCGGCAGGTCCGTGTGATCCTGATACCGCGTGTCGAAATGGAGCATCTGCCAGGACGCCGCTTCCATGACCGCGTCATAGGTGTCGAGCGGCCGCCCCAGACCGCCCGCGACGGCCTCGAGGATCGGCCGCAGCCGCCCGGCCCTCAGGTCCCCGGAAGCCGGCACGTCCGTGCCCGAGGGACCAGCCGCGGCCAGGACCTCGCCATAGGCGCGAAACTGCGGGATCAGGTCTTCCCGCGTCGCCAGCGCCAGCGAGCGCACCAGCATGAGCAGAAGCGGCTCGTATACCCCCTCGGGCCCCAGCGCCTCGACGAGCTGCCCCGTCTTGTAGACGTAGATGAGGGAATGGCCGAAGTCCTGGTAATGGGCGAGCGCCGCGCGGGCCAGCACGGGTGCCAGGGCATCGTAGGACAGGCCCGCCTGCACGGCGCCCTTGGCGATGGCACAGGCCGCCTCCTCGTCCTCCGCCTCCAGCGCCGCCAGGAACGCGGCCTCGGCGAAAGGCCTGGACGTATTCGGAAACGGTACGGGCGGCTCGCGCCGGGCATCCCAGGCGAAATGGCCGACCGCCTCCAGCACCGCCGTAAGGACACGTGCGCGGTCGTTCGCGAACGCGCGGCCGAGCGTCAGCCAGTCGGCGGCGGCAGGCACCGCATGGGTGGTCCCGTATTCGAAGCGCGATGCCGTCATGCGGACGATCTGGCGCAGCGCCTCCGTCAGGTCGCCGCCGGCGGCGTCCAGGCGCGCCAGTTCCCGCGCCATGCGGCCGTACTCGTGGCGGTCGACGGAGGCCCGGATGCCCTTGAGGGCCGCCTGCATGCGGTCCGCGGCCGACGGCCCGGTCAGGTCGACATAGATGCCGCCGTCGCGAACCGTCGCCGGATAGACGGTCAGGTCGTCGCCGCCCAGCACCGCCCGGCCGTCGGCAAGGTCGAATTTCCAGTTGTGCCAGTTGCAGGTCAGCAGGCAGGCGCCGTCGCCGCCGTCCGCCCCCCTGCCCCCGGCCACGTGGCCCTCGGTCAGGGGATAGCCCTCGTGCGGACAGCGGTTGTCGCAGGCGAATACACGGTCGCCGACACGGAACAGGGCGACCTGGCGCGATCCCACGCGCACCGCGGCCTTGCCCGCCGCGTCCAGCAGCGACAGGTCGGCGACCCGCCGCCAGGATCCCGTCGTCCGTTCGTCCATGGGCCCGCCTTTGCCCTGTGGAAGTTGGCTTCCCGCTACTCAGAGCATGATGTTATCAGGTGTGCCCACCTGCGCCGGAGCGATTTTCCGCCGTGGGCAGGAGAAGGGCGCCGCGCGTGGCGGGGACCACGGGCAAGCCGTTCGACGAACCCACGACGAAAATGCGCCCGGCCCTGAAGGGCTGCGCCCCGGCGGGCGCCCGGTTCGTTGCGCCGGGACGCAACGCAGGTTGGATAGACCTGATGACATCATGCTCTAGGTGGGGTGGCGTCGCCCGCCTGTCTACAATCGAGCACCCAGATGTCGTAAACCGGATGCTCCAGCGCGTTCAGGGCCGGGCTGGAGGCGAACATCCAGCCGCGGAACAGGCTGACCGCCGGATCGCCCGGGCGAATCTCCCAGATGTCCAGGAACGCCGCGCTTTCCGGCGGTTCCTCGGGCGGGCGCTTGTCACAGTGGCGGGCGATGATCTCCAGCGTGCCGAAGCGCACGACCTCGCCCACCTTGGCCTCGATGGTCGAAACCCGCGCCGTGACCTTGTCCAGGCCTTGCAGGATAACCGTGTCCATCGGGACCGCGCCGGCCGGCGGCGCCAGGACAAGGAGACTCAGAACGAAACCGGCGGCCGCGGGGAGAATCCGCATGCCGGGCTATTTCCCGCCCGTAGCCAGGAAGATGATCTCGCCGACCTGATCCTCCAGGGACTTGAAATCCTCGACCTTGGCGATACGGCCGCCCTCGGCGAGGGTTTCCTTGGACTGGCCCGGCTTCAGGCGCACGTACTTGCCGCCCAGAATGCCCTCGGACCCGATGGTCGCGACCGTATCCTTCGGCAGTTTCACGTCGGGCTTGATCGACATGACGACGACGGCCTCGAAGGTGGCGGGGTCGAGGCGGCGGTCGAGCACCGTGCCGATCTTGATGCCGTTGATACGCACGTCGCTGCCCATGGAGAGGCCGCCGACCTTGAGGAAATGGGCCTTGATCTCGTAGCCGGTGACGGCCTTCACCTGGGCCACGTTGAAGGCGAAGAACAGAAACACCCCGGCGACGATCAACACCACCGCGCCCAAGACCGTTTCGATTGCGTTACGTCCCATTTAAAGTCCCCGCCCTCTTTTATTTCGCCTGTTCGGTCGCGCCCTTGCGGGCGGCCAGCGCAGCGCGGCCCTGGGAAATGATCATGTCCAGGATGTCGCCGACGACCTGCGCGTCCTGCGTGAGGGCGATGAGGTCGCCGGCCTTCAGCGTCTCTTCCGACGCTCCCGGTTCCAGCACGACGTACTTGCCGCCGAACAGGCCGTCCGTCTGCACCGAGGCCGAGGAATCCTTGGGCACCGGGATCCTGTCCGTCAGGTTGAGAGTCAGCACCGCGCGGAACTCGCGGTCCAGCCGCTGCTCGGCCACCGTGCCGATGCGAATCCCGCCCATGCGCACCTCCGCGCCCGGCTGAATACCATCGACCCGCCCGAACAGCGCGTCGACACGGATGCGCCCATCGTTGGCCGCAGTGGTGACGTTGCGGGCCTGGTTCATGAAGCCGATGACCGCCAACAGCACGAGAAGCGCCAGGGTGCCGATCAACTGTTCCTTGGTTTCAAGGTTCATGGAGTTTCCAGGGTTATGGCAATCCGGCCGTCACGAAAAGGTCCCCGTCAGGGGACCGGACCTCATTCCGGCGTCCAGGCCTGATAATCGCCCGTGGCGTGGGCGCGGGCTCCGCCCTTGAATTCGTGACCCGCCGGCCGATAGGCCGCGACCGTCCCCGTCAGGTTGGGGACGTGTTCCTTCTGCCAGGGCCGCGCCTGCGTGGCGACTTCGGTCAACGGTTCGGCAGTGGTGTGGTGCAGCCAGGCATGCCATTCCGACGGCACATTGGAGGCTTCCTTGCGCCCCTTGTACAGCACCCAGCGGCGTTCGCGACCGTACAGCGCGCCGCCCTTCTGCTTGTAATAGCGGTTGCCGAATTCGTCCGTCCCGACAAGCTTGCCGAAAAGCCACGTGTGAAGAAGCGTTCCGATGTCCATGGCGTCTCATTACCCACCTGATGTACCGCCGGAATATGGCACCATGCGGGCCCAAGGTCTAGGGTCTGCGGCCGACTCCGCGTTCTTTCGTCACAACATTCTGTATCGGCACGATTATATCTAAAGGCATAATCCCCGAAATTCCGGGAGGTTCCACAAAATCAAGTAATTTTTTTGCAACAATACCCCCAAATGTTGAAATTATGATGTTGCCGCCCCCTCGCCCGCTGGCTACATTTAGCGTCCTTCGCGCCTGGGCAACCACATTATGTAGTAAGGCAATCAGTGCCTTCCTGGCCAGCGGCAAAGAAGCGACCCGGGTCCGTCGATGGGCCCGCCGACCAACGGACAGGGTCGGGAACGACAGGGACCACCAAGGGAGAGCAGACGGGGTAATCATGCAGATCAAGCGGCATTTCACCAAGAAGGAACAGTCACCTTACGCGGCCATCAAGTTCCGTCAGGCCTCCAGCGAAATCCGGAATCCGGACGGCTCCGTGGTCTTCGCCCAGGACGGCATCGAAGTCCCCGAATCCTGGTCCCAGGTCGCCTGCGACGTGCTGGCGCAGAAGTATTTCCGCAAGGCCGGCGTGCCCGCCAAGCTGAAGAAGGTCGAGGAAAACTCCGTCCCGTCGTGGCTGTGGCGGTCCGAACCGGACCGGGCCGCGCTGAAGAAGCTGCCCAAGGACAAGCGCCATGCCGGCGAGATGAGCGCCAAGCAGGTGTTCGACCGTCTGGCCGGGACCTGGACCTACTGGGGTTGGAAGGGCGGCTATTTCGATTCCGAGGCTGACGCCCAGGCGTATTTCGACGAAATGCGCTTCATGCTGGCCAAACAGATGGCCGCACCGAACTCGCCCCAATGGTTCAACACTGGCCTGCATTGGGCCTATGGCATCGACGGTCCGGCCCAGGGCCACCATTACGTGGATTTCGAGACCGGCAAGCTGGTCGCCTCCAACTCCGCCTATGAGCACCCGCAGCCCCATGCCTGCTTCATCCAGGGCGTTTCCGACGACCTGGTGAACGAAGGCGGGATCATGGACCTGTGGGTCCGCGAGGCGCGGCTGTTCAAGTATGGCTCGGGCACCGGGTCCAACTTCTCTCGCCTGCGCGGCGAGAACGAGCCCCTGTCGGGCGGCGGCAGGTCGTCGGGGTTGATGAGCTTCCTCAAGATCGGCGACCGCGCCGCGGGCGCCATCAAGTCGGGTGGCACGACCCGCCGCGCCGCCAAGATGGTCGTCGTCGACGTCGACCACCCGGACATAGAGAACTACATCAACTGGAAGGTCCAGGAAGAGCAGAAGGTGGCGGCCCTCGTCTCCGGCTCGCGCCTCGCCAAGAAGCACCTGACCCAGGTCCTGGCCGCCTGTCAGGCCGACATGGGCCCGGACGCCGGCGCCGACGACCGCTTCGATCCCAAGCTGAACGCCGACCTGAAGGCCGCCATCAAGGGTTGCCGCCAGGCCATGATCCCCGACAACTACGTCCAGCGCGTCATCCACTTCGCGCGCCAGGGCTACACCGAGATCGACTTCCCGACCTACGACACGGACTGGGATTCGGAAGCCTACGTGACCGTTTCGGGCCAGAACTCCAACAACTCCGTGCGGCTGACCAACGAATTCATTCGCGCCGTCCTCAACGACGGCGAGTGGGAGCTGATCCGCCGCACGGACGGCAAGGTGCACAAGCGGATCAAGGCCCGCGACCTGTGGGAGAAGATCGGCTATTCGGCCTGGGCCTGCGCCGATCCGGGCCTGCAGTACGACACGACGATCAACGAGTGGCACACCTGCCCCAATTCAGGGCGGATCAACGCGTCCAACCCGTGCTCGGAATACATGTTCCTGGACGACACGGCCTGCAACCTGGCGTCCCTGAACCTGATCACCTTCTCGGGAAAGGACGGGTCCTTCGACGTCGCCGGGTTCGAGCACGCGGTGCGCCTGTGGACCGTGACCCTGGAAATCTCGGTGCTCATGGCGCAGTTCCCGTCCAAGGAGATCGCGGAACTGTCTTATGAGTTCCGCACCCTGGGCCTGGGCTACGCCAACATCGGCGGCTACCTGATGAATGCCGGCCTGTCCTACGATTCCGTCGAGGGTCGCGCCATCTGCGCCGCCGTCACGGCGCTGATGACCGGGACCTGCTACGCGACCTCGGCCGAGATGGCGGCGGAACTGGGCACCTTCCCCGGCTACGCCAAGAACGCCGACGCCATGCTGCGGGTCATCCGCAACCACCGCCGGGCGGCCCACGGCGAGAAGACCGGCTACGAAGGCCTGGACGTGCCCCCCGTGCCGCTGATCGCCGCCGAATGCCCCGACGCCGCGCTCGCCAAGGCGGCGGCGCTGGCCTGGAACAAGGCGCTGGAAAGCGGCCAGGCGCATGGCTATCGCAACGCCCAGACCACGGTCATCGCCCCCACGGGCACCATCGGACTGGTCATGGACTGCGACACCACCGGGATCGAGCCCGACTTCGCGCTCGTCAAGTTCAAGAAGCTGGCCGGCGGCGGCTACTTCAAGATCATCAACCGCATGGTGCCCAAGGCGCTTGCCGGCATGGGCTACACGGCCGACGAGATCACCGCCATGATCAATTACGCGGTCGGCCATGGGACCCTGGAAGGCGCTCCCGGAATCAATTCAGAATCGTTGAAAGACAAAGGCTTCTCTCACAATGTTATGAGTAAGCTTGAAAAGTCACTGGGCGAAGCCTTCGACATCAAGTTCGTATTCAACAAGTGGAACCTGGGCGAGGAGTTCTGCCGCGAAGGGCTGGGCATTCCCGGCGACAAGCTGAACGACATGAGCTTCGACATGCTCGCCTATCTGGGCTTCTCCAAGGCCGACGTCGAGGCCGCCAACACCTACGTCTGCGGCGCCATGACGCTTGAGGGCGCGCCACACCTGAAGGCCGAGCACCTATCGGTATTCGACTGCGCCAATCCCTGCGGCAAGATCGGCAAGCGGTTTCTCAGCGTCGAAAGCCACATCCGCATGATGGCGGCGGCGCAGCCGTTCATCTCCGGCGCCATTTCCAAAACCATCAACATGCCGAACTCGGCGACCGTCGCCGAGTGCAACGAGGCCTACATGCTGTCCTGGAAACTGGGGCTGAAGGCCAACGCGCTCTACCGCGACGGCTCCAAGCTGTCGCAGCCGCTCCAAGCGGCCCTCCTGGACGACGCCGACGCGGAGGAGACCCTGGAAGAGGCCGTCGCCGACCGGCCGGCCGCCGCCAGGGCCGAGATCGTCGCCGAGCGCATCGTCGAGCGCATCGTCGAGCGGGCCCAGGAACGCCGCCGCCCGCCCAGCCGGCGCAAGGGGTACATCCAGAAGGCGTCCATCGGCGACCACAAGGTCTACCTGCATACCGGCGAATACGCGGACGGTCGCCTGGCGGAAATCTTCATCGATATGCACAAGGAAGGGGCCGCGTTCCGCTCGCTGATGAACAACTTCGCCATCGCCATCTCCATCGGCCTGCAGTACGGCGTGCCGCTCGAAGAGTACGTGGAAGCCTTCACCTTCACGCGCTTCGAGCCGTCGGGCATGGTCACCGGCAACGACACCATCAAGATGGCGACGTCGATCCTCGACTACATCTTCCGCGAACTGGCGGTGTCGTACCTTGACCGCAACGATCTGGCCCACGTGGAGCCGGCGGACCTGCTGCCCGACACCCTGGGCGACGGCTCCGACGAAGGCGACCTGCCTAATGTCGAAAAGTCCGGCATGATGGAAGCCGTGGCCCAATTGACCAGCCGCGGCTACGTGCGCTCCAAGCAGTTCATGGTCGTCCAGGGCGGCCGCTTCGGCGGCAGCGGCGAGTCCGGTTCGGGCGGTTCGGTCCGCGCCGCGGCCAAGGGGAGCGGCGGCAGCGGAGGCGGCACGGCCGTCCATCAGGCCGAAGGCGTCGAAACGGTCCTGGAGATCGAAACCACCGTGATCGCGCAGACCGACAGCAAGCTCGACCAGATCCGCGAAGCCCGCATGAAGGGGTACGAGGGCGACTCCTGCGGCGACTGCGGCAACTTCACCCTGGTGCGCAACGGCACCTGCATGAAGTGCGTCACCTGCGGCGCCACCAGCGGATGTTCGTGATGACGCGCTCCCTTACCCAAAGATTTCAGCAATCCTCCCTGGGAAACTTGGGGCGTGCGGCGGGCTTCGGCCCGCCGTACGCCTCTTTTTTGGCCTGACTGCCCGCAACGCCGCGCCATCCCCGCTCCCGCCGTCCCCGGCATTGGTCGCGGACGGTTTTGCATTGTTCCGCGATGTTCGGAAAAGCGGTTTGCGGTCGCAACGCCTGTTCTGCTACAAAACCCGTAAAACCTGCCCGTCGAAAGCGTTTCGAGGGACGGTGATAATCGACGTTTTGAGGGTTTTGTTAATCTGTTCCGGCTCTACTTGCCTGAACAGAAGGGGCATTTGGATCGCCGGTCCAGCATCGGCACATCGGGACGGGCATGGCTGAAAACACCGAACCCATTCACTTCGTTGCGGTCGACGACGACCGGATGATTCTTGACGCCATCACCTCCATTCTCGAAGCGGCGGGGCACCGGGTCACGCCGTTTTCCGATTCCAGGGACGCCATGGACAAGCTGGTCGGGCTGGCCCCCGACTGCATCATCTCGGACCTGATGATGCCCGACGTGGACGGCTTCCAGCTTTGCAAGTTCGTGCGCGGACACGACGAACTGAAGGACGCGGTGTTCATCGTTCTGACAGCCAAGAGCTATGAATTCGACGTCAACCGCGCCTATGAATTCGGCGCCCACGGCTTCATCCGCAAGCCGATCGTCGCCGCGACCTTCCTGGAACGGGTCAATCGCATCCTGCGCGACGACATCGAGTTGTCGTTCTGGGGCGTGCGCGGCACCCTGCCCGTGTCGGGCAGGAACACACTGAAATACGGCGGCAACACGAACTGCGTGACCCTGCAGTTTCCCCGTGATCAGATATTCGTGTTCGACGGCGGTACGGGCATCAAGACCTTCGGCGACAGGCTGCTGTCGAACGGCCGGCGCAATATCCGCGGCCGCATCTTCATCTCCCATCCCCATTGGGACCACATCAACGCCATTCCGTTCTTCGCGCCGCTCTACCGCCAGGGCAACGAGTTCCAGATTCTGGGCGCCAACCAGGGCGACATTTCCATCCGCGAGATCATCTCGGCCCAGATGGACGGCGTCTATTTCCCGATCACGCTGAAGGAATTCGCCGCCCGCGTCTATTTCCGCGATCTCGAGGAAGAGGAGTTCGAGGTCGACGGCATCCGCGTGAAGACCAAGCTTCTGAGCCACCCCGGCCAGTGCCTGGGCTTCCGCATCGAATACAACGGCCGCGCCGTCTGTTACGTGACCGACAACGAGATGTTCCTGGAGAACAGCGACGGCTACAACCCCCACTACGAGCAGAAGCTGGCCGATTTCGTGCGCGGCGCCGACGCGCTGATCACCGATTGCACCTACACCGACGCCGAATACGCGACCAAGGTGACCTGGGGCCATTCCTGCATCTCCAAGGTCGTGGAGCTTGCAGACCGCGGCGAGGTGAAGACCCTCTATCTCTACCACCACGATCCGGACCAGAACGACGACGCCATTGACGAAAAGCTGGCCATCGCCCAGAAGCTCCTGAAGGAGCGGGGCAGTGACACCGTCTGCGTCGCACCCAAGGAACGCGACACCTTCTTCATCTGATCTGGCTTCATCTGACCTGGCTTCATCCGATCCGACCCGCCCGGCCGCCGGGCGCCCAGCCCAAGAAAGGATCCCCATCCCATGACCGGAACCGTCGACTCCCGCCTGAAGGAACTGGGCATCGAACTGCCCAGGCCTGCCGCCCCGGCGGCCAATTACATCCCCTACACGGTCGTCGGATCGACCGTGTTCGTGGCGGGGCAGGTCTGCGTGTGGAACGGCGAGATCACCTGCCGCGGGCGGCTCGGCGAAGACGTCACCAAGGAAGGCGGCTATCAGGCGGCGCGTGTGTGCGGCTTGAACCTGATCGCCCAGGTCCGCGAGGCCTGCGGCGGCGACCTGGACCGCGTCGTGCAGGTCGCCAAGCTGGGCGGGTTCGTCAATTCGACGGTCGACTTCACGGACCACCCCGAGGTCGTCAACGGCGCCTCGGACCTGATGGTCGAGGTGTTCGGCGACGCCGGCAAGCATGCCCGCTTCGCCGTCGGCGCGCCGGCTCTGCCGCGCGGCGTCGCGGTTGAAGTCGATGGAATCTTCGAGATCCGCTAG
>PFFW01000038.1 GCA_002781745.1 Rhodospirillales bacterium CG15_BIG_FIL_POST_REV_8_21_14_020_66_15 | reverse complement strand
CGCTCGTCAAAACCAACCATTCCGAACAACCAAAGAAAAACCCCGCCGAAAATCGACGGGGTTTGTCAGCAGTCTGAGGGCCGCCCATAAGGACGGCCCTTTCCCCGCAATCGACACGGGCGCGCGTCAGCCGCGCCCGGCGGCGGACCCGGCGCCTCTAGCGTTTGTCAATGGGAACATAGGAGCGTTCCGTGTAACCCGTATAGAGCTGGCGCGGGCGGCCGATCTTCTGGCTGGGGTCCTCGATCATCTCGTTCCACTGGGCGACCCAGCCGACCGTGCGGGCGACGGCGAACAGCACGGTGAACATGCTGGTCGGGATGCCCATGGCCTTGAAGATGATGCCGGAATAGAAATCCACGTTGGGGAACAGCTTGCGCTGGACGAAATAATCGTCCTCCAGGGCGATGCGTTCCAGTTCCATGGCCAGGTCGAGCAGCGGTTCGTCCTCGATCCCCAGCTCCGCCAGCACTTCGTGGCAGGACTGGCGCATGACGTTGGCGCGCGGGTCCATGTTCTTGTAGACGCGGTGGCCGAAGCCCATCAGGCGGAACGGGTCGTCCTTGTCCTTGGCCTTCTTGATGAAGGTGGGGATGTTGTCCTTGTGGCCGATCTCGGCGAGCATGTTGAGTACCGCCTCGTTGGCGCCGCCGTGGGCGGGGCCCCAAAGGGAGGCGATCCCGGCCGAGATGCAGGCGAACGGGTTGGCGCCCGAGGAGCCGGCAAGGCGAACGGTCGAGGTCGAGGCGTTCTGCTCGTGGTCGGCATGGAGGGTCAGGATGCGGTCCATGGCGCGGGCCAGGACGGGACTGACCCTGTATTCCTCGCAGGGCGTCGAATACATCATGTGCAGGAAGTTTTCCGCGTAGCTCAGCTCGTTGCGCGGATATATGAACGGCTGGCCCAGCGAATACTTGTACGCCCAGGCGGCGATCGTCGGCATCTTGGCGATCAGGCGGTAGGAGGCGATCATCCGGTGGTGCGGGTCGTTGATGTCCGTCGAGTCGTGATAGAACGCCGACAGCGCGCCGACGACGCCGCACATCACCGCCATGGGGTGGGCGTCGCGCCGGAAACCGCGGAAGAAATAGGCCAGCTGCTCGTGCAGCATGGTGTGATAGGTGATGCTCGTCTCGAACTTCTTCTTCTGCGCGGCGGTGGGCAGTTCACCGTAGAGCAGCAGGTAGCAGACCTCCATGAAGTCCGAGTGCTCGGCCAGCTCCTGGATCGGGATGCCGCGGTACAGCAGGACGCCCAGGTCGCCGTCGATGTAGGTGATCTTGGACTCGCAGCTTCCCGTCGAGGTGAAGCCGGGGTCGTAGGTGAAGCAATCCGTCTCCGCGTAGAGCTTTCGCACGTCGATGACTGAGGGGCCGACGCTGGCGTCCATGACGGGCAGTTCGTAGGACTTGCCGTTCCGGTTGTCCGTCAGGGTGAAAGTGGCGTTCTTGCCTTGGCTGGTGTCACTCATTCGTCCCTCCTTAATGGGCGGCGGAGACAGGGGTCTCCGGTTCGTTTCGGCGCGCATGCCGCGGGGTGCTGCGGTTCTTACGCGTCCGTCCGGGGTTAGGGGCCGGCCAGGACGTCGTCGAGACGCCCCAGGGTTTCCTCTCGGCCCAACACATCCATGATCTCGAATACGCTCGGTGAAACCGTACTGCCCGTCAGGGCGGCCCGGACGGGCTGCGCGACGGCGCCGAGCTTGTGGCCGCCGGCTTCCGCGAACTCCCTGGTCGTGGCCATCAGGGCCTCGTCGTTCCAGGTGCCCGCGGCATCGAGAACGGGGCGCAGGCCGCGCAGCAGGGCAAGGCCGTCGGCGCCAAGTTGCTGTTGCGCCTTTTCCGTCATCTCGATTGGGCGTTGAAGGGCGTAAATTGTAGAGTTTTCAGATAGTTCTGAAATTGTTTTCGCGCGTTCCTTCAAACCAGCCATGCCCTTAAATAGCCGATCCCGAGCGTCTTTAGCAAGCCTTCCCGGATGGCCGGCCTCAAGCCGCTCCATCACAAGTTCGACAAGACGCGCGTCGTCCGCCTCGCGGATATAGTGGCCGTTCAGGTTGGTCAGCTTGGCGATGTCGAAGCGGGCAGCCGACTTGCCGACGTTCTCCAACCCGAACCAGTCGATGGCCTGGTCGGTCGAGATGATCTCGTCGTCGCCGTGGCCCCAGCCCAGGCGTAACAGGTAATTGCGCAACGTTTCCGGGAGGAAACCTGCGTCGCGGTAGGCCTCGACGCCCAGCGCGCCGTGGCGTTTCGACAGCTTGGCGCCGTCCTGGCCGTGGATCAGCGGGATATGGGCGAACTGCGGCGCGTCCCAGCCGAGCGCGAGGTACAGCTGCGTCTGGCGGAACGCGTTGGTCAGGTGGTCGTCGCCGCGGATCACGTGGGTGATGCCCATGTCGTGGTCGTCGACGACGACGGCCAGCATGTAGGTGGGCGTGCCGTCGGCGCGCAGCAGGACCATGTCGTCCAATTGCGCGTTGGCGACGGTGACGCGCCCCTGGACCCTGTCCTCGATGACCGTTTCGCCCTCCAGGGGGGCCTTCAGGCGGATCACCGGATCGACGCCCTTGGGCGCATCCGCCGGGTCGCGGTCGCGCCAGGTGCCGTCGTACATGCGTTGGCGGCCCTCCTTGCGCGCGGCCTCGCGCATGGCGGCCAGCTCCTCGGTCGAGCAATAGCATCTGTAGGCCTTGCCCTCGGCCAGCAGGCGTTCGGCGGCGGCGCGGTGCAGGTCGGCGCGCGCGAACTGGGACACGGGCTCGCCCTCCCAGTCCAGGCCCAGCCAGGTCAGCCCGGCGTAGATGGCGTCGACCGCCTCCTGCGTCGAGCGCGCGCGGTCGGTATCCTCGATGCGCAGGAAGAACTTGCCGCCGGTGCCATGGCACGCGTGATGCTTGGCGAACAGCCAGTTGTACAACGCCGTGCGCGCGCCACCGATGTGCAGGTAGCCGGTGGGAGAGGGGGCAAAGCGTGTCACGACCGTCATGGCTGTTTTTGTCTTGTCCGTTTATGTGCCTGATTGAGAGGCTTTGATCGGGGGGCGCCGGAGGTCTACCATACTTTCTGTGCGGGCGCAGCATACCTTATGCGCACGTGCACGGCGAGGGGGTGACGGGGCGCGGGGGCGCCACAGAGGCGATGTCTCCAGGCAGCAGGATCAAAGGGAAAGCGGCCGCCGCGGCCGAGGCCAATCAAGGGCGCTGGCCGTTCGCCCTGCCGGTCGGCATGGGGATCGGTATCGGTGCCTATTTCCTGTGGCCGACGGAACCGCCGTGGTTCGCGGGCGCGCTGGCGTTGGTCGGGACGGCACTGGCGGCGGTTCTGCTGCGTGGGCGGGGCGGGGCGCCGTTCCTCCTGGCGCTGGCTGCCGCCTTCGTGGCCCTGGGCTTCAGCGCCGCCTCGGTGCGCACCCAGGCCCTGGACGGTCGGCTGCTGGCGAAGGAGACGCCGACCACGGTGATCGAGGGGCGAATTCTCGAGATCGAGCCTTATGACCGGGGATCGCGGGTGATCCTGGACCGCGTGCGCATCGCCGCGCTCGCCCCGCCGCAAACGCCCGCGCGCGTGCGTATCCGGCTCAAGGGCGACCAGCCGCCGCTCAGGGCCGGGGACTGGATCCGCCTGCGCGGCCGCCTTTCGGCGCCGTCGCCGCCGCTGTTGCCGGGCGGCTTCGATTTCCAGCGCCATGCCTATTTCACGGGCATCGGCGCCGTCGGCTTTTCCATGGGGTCGGCGCGCGTTCTCGCCGGGCCGCCGCCGGGGCCGTTCGACTGGCGCGTCCACCTGTCGAATCTGCGGGTCCGACTGGCCGCGCGCGTGACCGCCGCCATTCCCGGCGACGCCGGCACCGTCGCGGCGGCGCTCATTACCGGATACCGCACGCTGATCCCCGAGCCCGTGCTCGACGCCTTCCGCGATGCGGGGCTCGCGCACCTGCTGGCCATTTCCGGCCTGCACATCGGCTTGGCGGCGGGCATCGTGTTCCTTGCCGTGCGGCGGTTCCTGATTCTCTTCCCGCCCGTCGCCCTGCGCTGGCCGGTGAAGAAGACGGCGGCGCTCGCGGCACTTCTGGCCGCCTTCGGCTATGCTCTCATGGCGGGGGCCACGGTGCCGACGCAGCGCGCCTTCCTGATCGCCGCGATGGTCCTGGTCGCGGTCATGGCCGACCGCCGGGGCGTGTCCCTGCGCATGCTGGCCTGGGCGGCGGCGGTGGTGTTGCTCGTTCAGCCGGAAAGCCTGCTCGGCCCCAGTTTCCAGATGTCTTTCGCCGCCGCCATCGCACTCGTCGCCGGTTACGAGGCGGCGGCTGAACGCGGCCTGTGGCGGCGCGACGGCGCGGCCTTCCGGGGGCCGGGCCGGGGCGTCTTGCTCTACGCCGCCGGGGTCGCCTTCACGACGGTGATCGCCAGCCTGGCGACGGCGCCCTTCGTGCTCTACCACTTCAATCAGGTCGCCCGGTTCGGCCTCGTCGCCAACCTGATCGCCGTGCCGGTCACCGCCCTTTGGGTCATGCCGGCGGCCATGCTGTCGTTCGTGCTGCTGCCCTTCGGCCTGGAGAAACTGGCGCTCGTCCCGATGGGCTGGGGCACCGAGCTGGTTATCCGCACGGCCGAGAAGGTCGGCGGCCTGCCCGAGGCGACCCAGGTCCTGCCCTCCGCCCCCGGCTGGGCGCTCGCGGCGCTCGCCCTGGGAGGACTTTGGTTCTGTGTCCTGCGCGGCCGCCTGCGCCTCGCCGGACTGGCGGGACTTGCCCTGTTTGCCGTGGTGACCGCCCGGGTGACGCCGCCGGACCTGATCGTCTCGACCGACGGCGACCTGGCCGCCGTGCGGCGGGACGGCGGCGGGTACCTGTTCTCGTCGCTGCGCCACGGCCGGTTCGCGCGCGAGAACTGGCTGGCCCATGCCGGGTTCCGTCCCGAAGACGCGGCCGCCTGGGCCCGTGACGGAGGGTACGGGGCGGCGGACACGGCCGCCGGATTGCGCTGCGACGGCGCGGGATGCGTCCTCAAGCGGGCCGGGTGGACCGTTGCCCTTGCGGAATCCCGCGCGGCCCTGGCCGAGGACTGCGGCCGCGCCGACCTGGTGATCGCCCTGGTACCGAAGGGGAAGACTTGCGCCGGCACGCGGGCGCGGGTCGTCGATCTGTTTGAATTGCGCGAACGGGGTGCCCACAGCGTCACCCTGGGGCGCGATCTGATCCTTCACGCCGCGAACGACGGGCGCGGCGACCGGCCCTGGACGGTGCGCCCGCGGCCCCGACGAAAGGCCGGGAATTGATTGGGCGGGAAAACCTCAGTAGCGGCGCATGAGGCCGACGAGGCGGCCCTGCACCTCGACCTGGTCGAGACCGAAGATGCGGGTCTCGTAGGCCTTGTTTGCGGGCTCCAGGGCGATGGACGCACCCTTGCGGCGCAGCCGCTTCAGGGTGACCTCGGCGCCTTCGACGAGCGCCACCACGATGGCGCCGCTCTCCGCCGTGTCGGCGCGCTTGATGATGACCGTGTCGCCGTCGTAGATGCCGGCGTCGACCATGGAATCGCCGTCGACCTCCAGCGCGTAGTGTTCGCCGCCGCCCAGCATGGAGGGCGGCACGTCGATGGAGTTGGAATGGTCGCGCAGCGCCTCGATCGGCGTGCCTGCGGCGATCCGGCCGTACAGGGGGAGGGACACGGCCTCGCCCGGCGCATCGGTCGTTTCGCCGCCGGTCAGGGGCGGCGGGGCGCCGCGGAAGCGCCCGGGGATCACGTTGGTCGCGGAAGACGCCGCCGGGACCGGGGCGTGCGCGGGACGGGGGGCGGACGCGGCGCCCTCCATGTTTTCCGGCAGGCGCAGAACCTCGAGCGCCCGGGCGCGGTGCGGCAGCCGGCGGATGAAGCCGCGTTCCTCGAGCCCCGTGATGAGACGATGGATGCCCGACTTGGAGCGCAGGTCCAGGGCCTCCTTCATCTCCTCGAAGGACGGCGACACCCCGGTTTCATTCAACTTTTTGTCGATGAACACCAGGAGCTGGTATTGTTTTTTTGTAAGCATGCTGTCTCCACCCCTTGTCTGCCGCCGGACCGGTCGCCGCCATGGTCGTTTCGTTCTGGAAACGAACCCCGTATTCCTGGCCGCTCGGCAAGACCGCTGTCCGGTGTCGTCACGTTCTCGGCGCCGCACAGGGCGAGAACATGATGCGATCTGAATATACCGCATATGTTCTACTTTAGTTCACGTATCGTGTCAACTTTGAATCGGATGTCGATGAATTCCGCCCCAGCCGGCAGCGAACGGGCGGTTAGAAGCGCAGAACCCCGAAGCCGAGGGGCAGGATCCGCACCAGGTCGCCGGCCTTGGCGGGCGGGGCGCCGACCGGCCGGACGATCAGGCAGTCGGCCCGGGTGAAGGCCGCCAGCATGGCGCTGTCCTGCCGTGGGAAAGCGGTGGCCACCATGCGGCCGTCCGTCCCTGTTTCCAGGCTGGCGCGCATGTAGTCCTCGCGCCTGCCGTTGGCGGGCAGGTCGCCGCCCAGCACGGCGGCGCATTCCGTGCGTTCGCCGGCAAGCCCCAGCATCTTGGCGAAGGCGGCGCGCAGGAAAAGGGCGCTGGTCACGCCCGTGGACACCGGATTTCCCGGTAGGCCGAGCAGCGGCGTGCCGTCGATATGGCCGAAAATCAGCGGTTTCCCGGGGCGCATGGCGATCTTGTAGAAATCCAGCTCGAACCCGCGCCCGCCCAGCACCTGGCGCACCAGGTCGTGGTCGCCGACCGACGCCCCACCCATGGTCACCAGAAGATCCGCGCCGCGCGCGCCCGCGAGTGTTTCCGCGAGGCTTTCCGGCGTGTCCCTGGCGATGCCCAGGCTCACGGGCTCGCCGCCCATGGCGGTGACATAGGCGGCCAGGGCCAGGCTGTTGGAGGAGATGATCTGGCCGGGTCCGACGGGCTGGCCCGGCATGACCACTTCGTCACCCGTGGCGACGAAGGCGACGCGTGGGCGCCGCCGCACCATCAGCCAGGGCACGTTCATGGCGGCGGCCAGGCCGACGCCGCGCGCGGTGACGACGTGTCCGGCCTTCAGCAACACCTCGCCTTCCGCGAAATCGAGGCCCGCCGGGCGCACGAACTCGCCCTTTTCCTTGGGGTTCTCGAGGATACGCACGGTCTCGCCGTCGCGCTCCGTATCCTCCTGGATGACGATGGTGTCCGCCCCCGCGGGCAGGGCAGCGCCGGTGAAGATGCGCGCCGCCTGGCCGGGCCCGACGGTGCCTTCCAGGCCGTGCCCGGCGGCCGACTCGCCGATCACCGTGAGCGGCGCCGGGACCGATCCCAGGTCGTCCCAGCGCACGGCATAGCCGTCCATGGCAGAGACGGCGACGGGCGGATGGGTCAGGGTCGAGGCGACGTCGCGCGCCAGCACCCGGCCGAGGGCATCGCCGAGCGCGACCTGTTCGGCCGGAAGCTGGCTGACACCATCGGAAACCTTGGCGAGAGCGTCGATGACGGACAGCATGGCGTGGGGTTCCTGGCGTTTAGGCGGCGTCGAAGGTGCCGGACTTTCCGCCCGACTTGTGGGTCAGGCGCACGTCCACGATACGCATGCCGCGGTCGACCGCCTTGCACATGTCGTAGACCGTGAGGGCGGCGACGGACACCGCAGTCAGCGCCTCCATCTCGACCCCCGTCCTGCCGGTCAGGCGGCAGGTCGCCTCGATGTCGACGGCGTTGCGCGCCGGGTCGCAGGAAAGTTCGACCTTGACCGAGGTCAGCATCAGGGGATGGCACAGCGGGATCAGGTCCGGCGTGCGCTTGGCGCCCATGATTCCCGCGAGCTGCGCCACCGACAGCACGTCGCCCTTCCTGACTCCCCGGTTCATGATGCGCTGGAGCGTTTCCGCCGCCATGATGACGCTGCCCTTGGCCGTCGCCGTGCGTTCCGTCTCGTCCTTGGCCGAGACGTCGACCATGACCGCGTTGCCTTCGGCATCCAGGTGGGTGAATTCGTCTGCCATGGTCGCCGGTCCTCCTGGATCAGGCCGCCGCCCGCGCGGTCGTGAGCAGGGTACGCGTGGCGCTTTCGACGTCGTCCTGACGCATCAGGGATTCACCGATCAGGAAGCAGCGCGCGCCCACGGTCGCCATGCGTTTCAGGTCCGCCCCCGAATTGAGGCCGCTCTCGCTCACCAGCACCCGGTCGTCGGGCACGCCGCGGGCCAGGCGTTCCGTGGTTTCCAGCGATACCTTCAGCGTCGTCAGGTCGCGGTTGTTGATGCCGATGAGCGGGCTGCGCAGGCGCAGGGCGCGGTCCAGTTCTTCGGTGTCGTGGACCTCGATCAGCACGTCCATGCCCAGGTCGAAGGCGCGGTGCTCCAGATCCCGCGCCGTGTCATCGTCGAGCGCCGCCATGATGAGGAGGATACAGTCGGCGCCCATGGCGCGGGCCTCGACCACCTGATAGGGGTCGATCATGAAGTCCTTGCGCAGGACGGGCAGGCCGCACGCCGCGCGGGCGGCCGTCAGGTACTCGGGCCGGCCCTGGAAATAGGGCTCGTCGGTCAGCACCGACAGGCAGGTGGCCCCCCCCGCCTGATAGGCGCGGGCCAGGGCCGGCGGGTCGAAATCGGGGCGGATCACGCCCTGCGAGGGAGAGGCCTTCTTGATCTCGGCGATGAGCCCGAAGCCGGTGCGCGACGCGGTCCGCAACGCGTGCAGGAAGCGGCGGGGCGCGGACTGGTTTTGTGCTTGTCGTTGAAGTGTTTGCAGGCTGACGCTGGCTTTCTGCTCAAGCACTTGCCGATGCTTGTCGGCGATGATCCGGTCAAGCACGTTGGCGGGTTTCCCTGCCATCTCACGCTCCCCCGTTGGTGATGGCGACCAGCCGCTCCAGCGCCCTTTGCGCCGCGCCGTCGTCGATCGCCCGGGCCGCCAGGGCGGCTCCCGATTCCAGATCTTGCGTCTTGCCGGCGACGACCAGTGACGCCGCCGCGTTGAACAGCACGATGTCGCGGTAGGCCCCGGCCTTGCCGGCGAGAAGGTCGCGGATCGCCTGGGCGTTGACCTCGGGCGAGCCGCCCTTGAGGTCCTCGGGCCGGGCCGTCGGCAGGCCGGCGTCGGCGGGCGTCACGGTGAAGGTCCTGACCGTGCCGTCCTTCAGTTCGGCGACGTAGGAGGCCCCCGTGGTCGTCAGTTCGTCCAGGCCGTCCTCGCCGTGCACCACCCAGCAGGCCTCGCAACCCAGGTTCTTCAGGACCTGGGCCAGGGGTTCCACCCATCGGCGGGCGAACACGCCGGTGAACTGGCGCGTCACCCCGGCCGGGTTGGACAGGGGGCCGAGGATGTTGAAGATCGTGCGCACGCCCATTTCGACCCGCGCGGGCATGACGTGCTTCATGGCACTGTGGTGGCGGGGCGCCATCAGGAAGCCGATTCCGGCCTCGGCGATGGCGCGCTCGACCAGCGGCAGGTCCGCGTCCAGGTTGACGCCGAGCGCCGTCAGCACGTCGGCCGCCCCCGATTTCGACGACAGCGCCCGGTTGCCGTGCTTGGCCACGGGAACGCCGCAGCCTGCGACGACCAGCGCCGCGCCCGTGGAGACGTTGAAGGTGCCGGACCCGTCGCCACCCGTGCCGACCACGTCGATGGCCCCGGCGGGCGCCGAAACAGGCAGCATTTTGGCGCGCATGGCGCGCACCGCACCGGTGATCTCGTCGACGGTTTCGCCGCGCACGCGGAGCGCCATCAGAAGTCCCGCGATCTGCGCCGAGGTGGCCTCGCCGGACATGATGACGGCGAAGGCGTCCTCGGCCTCCCGGGCTGTCAGAGCCGCGCCGTCCGCCGCCTTGGCCAGGAAGGGTTTGAGCGCATCGCTCATGCGGCGGCCTTTTCGCTGGAAATGGCGATGAAGTTCCTGAGCAGCGCGTGGCCATGCTCGGAGGCGATGCTTTCCGGGTGGAACTGCACGCCGAAGACCGGCATGTCGCGGTGGGAGACGCCCTGGATCACGCTGTCCTCGCTGTGCGCGGTGACGCGCAGGCAGTCGGGGATGGTTGCCGGGTCGAGGGTCAGGGAATGGTAGCGGGTCGCCGTGAACGGATTTTCCAGGCCCGCGAACACGCCCGTGCCGTCGTGGGTGATGGTCGAAACCTTGCCGTGCATGGGTTTGGGGGCCAGGACGACCTTGGCGCCGAAGGCCTGGCCGATGCACTGATGGCCCAGGCACACGCCGAGGATCGGCGTCTTGCCGGCCGCCTTGGCGATCAGCTCCAGGCATATCCCCGCCCTGTCCGGATCGCAGGGACCCGGCGAGATGACGATGCCCTGGGGACGGAGGGCGAGAATCTCCTCGGGCGTGATCACGTCATTGCGGTACACCGTGACCTCGGCCCCAAGCTCCCCCAGGTAATGCCACAGGTTGAACGTGAAGCTGTCGTAATTGTCGATCAGGATGAACATTCAATACCTTGGACGTGGTGGCGGACCGCCCGGCTGGATGCCGGAAAGGCCCGGAAAAACGGGGGCCACAATGCCCTCAGGGGTCGCCGGGGGTCAAGGGGAATAGAGCCGCCCGGAACCTTGACGGAACCGGACGAGGAGAGTACCAGCGCAGGTCAGGGGCGGGCGCGGCGGCGCCGGTTTTTAAGTGAGCGCGATGACGGAACGGCCCATCGGACTTTTCAGGACGGCGATCAAGGATCCCGCGGTGCGCCTGGCGGCGCTGGGCGGCGCCTTGGCGGGCGCGGTCCTGGTCCTGATCGTGGTGACGCTGGCCGGCGGTCCCGACAAATCCGGGCCGACCGCCGCAACGCCCGTGGCCCTGCCGCGCCAGGCCCAGGTCGCCCGTATCGAAGCGCCGGCCCCGGCCCATGTGGTCCAGCCGGCGACGCCGCCGGGCGAAGACGCCGGGACGCGGCCCGGGAGCTATCCCCAGCTTCCGGTCGCGCGGGTCGAGGAGGCGGCCCGCGCCGAACAGGCGCCGCCGACGGCGGTCACGGCTCCGGCCGCGGAGACGGCGCCCAACGGGCAGACCGCCGCGCTGCCGCCGCTGCCGCGGGCCGTGCCCCCGCCGCCCTCGGCCAGACCGATGATCGCGATCGTCATCGACGACATGGGCGTCGACCAACGCCGTTCGGCCCGCGCCATGAAGCTGCCGGGCAAGGTCACGTTGTCTTTCCTGCCCTATGCCCGCAATCTGAGGAAACAGGTCGCCGAGGCCGCCGCAAGCGGTCACGAGATCATGCTGCACCTGTCCATGGAGCCGGAGAGCGCCGAGGCGGACCCCGGCCCAAACGTGCTGCTGACCAGCGTGTCCGAGGCGGAACTGCTGGCCAGCCTGCGCTGGAACCTGGATCAGATGGACGGCTATGCGGGTATCAACAACCACATGGGCAGCCGCTTCACCCGCGACCTGGCGGGCATGCGCATGGTCATGGCGGAATTGAAGGCGCGCGGGCTGTTCTTCCTGGATTCCATGACCAGCCGCGACAGCGTCGGCGCGCGCACGGCGCGCGAGGCGGGCGTGCCCTACGCCACGCGCGACGTCTTCATCGATCACAAGGACGACGAGGCCTTCGTCGACAGGCAACTGGCGAAGATCGAGGCCCAGGCCAGGAAACACGGCATCGCCATCGCCATCGGCCATCCCCACGACATCACCCTGCGCGCGCTGAAGGCATGGCTGCCCAAAGTCCGGGCCGAGGGGTTCGATCTCGTGGGCGTGTCGCGCGTGCTGCATCGGCCCGCGCCTGCCCGTTCGGGGCTATCCGGCACGTCGGGATAACCAAGGGGCAGGTCCGGCCTCATGGCGCGTTCTTCGAGACGCGCCCTTCGAGCGCTCCTCGGGATGAGGTAAGAAATTGTTTTTCAAAGATAACCTCGTCCTGAGGAGCCCGCGCGGCGGGCGTCTCGAAGGACAAGGCTCGGGTTGCTCGCTACGTGTTTTTTTGAGGGTCAGCCGGCGAACTTGACCGCTTCCTCGGCGGCGCGGATCAGGGCGCGCGACTTGCTGATGCTCTCCTGGTACTCGCCCTCGGGGCTGGAATCGTGGACCACGCCGCCGCCGGCCTGGACGTACATGACGTCGTCCTTGACCACCGCCGTGCGCAGCGCGATGCAGCTGTCCATGTCGCCGTCGGCGCCGAAATAGCCGATGCAGCCCGCATAGACGCCGCGCCGCACCGATTCCAGTTCGTCGATGATCTCCATGGCGCGCACCTTGGGCGCGCCCGACACGGTGCCCGCCGGGAAACCGGCGTAAAGGGCGTCGAGCGCGTCCAGTTCGGGCTTCAGCTTGCCCTCCACGTTGGAGACGATGTGCATGACGTGGGAATAGTGCTCGATGGTGAACTGCTCGGTGACCTTCACCGTGCCCGTCTCGGCCACCCGGCCGACGTCGTTGCGGCCCAGGTCCAGCAGCATCAGGTGCTCGGCCAGTTCCTTGGGATCGGACAGCAGATCCTGGGCGAGGTCCTGGTCCTCGGCAGCGTCCTTGCCGCGCCGCCGTGTGCCGGCGATGGGGCGGATGGTGACCTTGCCTTCGCGCACGCGGACGAGGATTTCCGGACTGGAGCCGACGATGGCGAAGCCGCCGAAATCCAGGAAGAACAGGAACGGCGAGGGGTTGAGCCGCCGGAGCGCGCGGTAGAGCGCGAACGGCGGGTAGGGGAAGGGCACGGAGAACCGCTGCGACAGCACGACCTGGAACACGTCGCCGGCGATGATGTATTCCTTCGCCTTCTCGACCATGGCGTGGAATTCCGCCTGGGTCATGTTGGAGGCAGGGGCGAGGTCGGGCACATCGCGTTCCGGATGGGCGCGCGCGGCCTCGGGCAGGGGGGTGTCGAAATAGCCGACGATGCGCTTCAGCCGCTCTACGGCCGCGCCGTAGGCGCGCTGCGCGTCGACCCCTTCCTTGGGCCACACCGGCGTGAACACGGAAATCAGGTCCTTGATGGTGTCGAACACGGCCATCACCGTCGGGCGGATGAACACGCCGTCGGGGATGCCCAGCCGGTCCGGATTGGCGTCGGGGATGTCCTCGACCAGACGCACCGTGTCGTAGGAGGCATAGCCGACCAGCCCGGCGCTCATGGGCGGCAGGCCTTCCGGCAGGTCGATGCGCGATTCCGCGACGAGCGCGCGCAACGACGCGATGGCGCCCTCGGCCTCGGCCACCGGGCAGGGGGCGAAGGCGTCGGCGTCGTCCAGAGCGTCGCGGTTGACCTCGGCCGCATTGCCCTGGCAGCGCCAGATCAGGTCCGGCTCCAGCCCGATGAAGGAATAGCGCCCGCGCACCGCGCCGCCTTCGACGCTCTCCAGCACGAAGCTGTTGGGCTTGCCGCGGGCGAGCTTGAGGAAGGCGGAAACCGGCGTCTCCACGTCGGCGACCAGCGATGTCCAGAGAACCTGCGGTTCGCCGCGCTCGTAAGCCTGGGCGAAACCGTCGAAGGCGGGTTCGATCTTCATCGGCGCGGGTGCCCGTCCGGCTCGGCCTAGTTGGCCGCGGCCGGCTGGCCGCCGGGGTTGAGGATGCGGCCGAGGACGTCACTGTTGACGGTCACGCCCTTGTCCTTGCGAAGCGCCCCCGCAAGCTGCGTTACCAGATCGTCCTTCATGACGGCGGCCAGCTCCTGGCGCATGGCGCCGACGCCGTCCTTGTCCGCCGTCGGGTCGGCCGGGGTGACGGATTTCAGACGCGCGACGTAATAGCCGCCGTCGGCCCGGGTCACCCTGGCCTCGCCCATCTGGAGGGCGAAGATGTCCTGCAGCACCTGGTCCGGGACGTCCGCCTTGTCCTTCGGGAGAAAGCGTTTCAAGGGCTTGGTCTCCGCATAGGCCGCTCCGGCGTCGGCGGCGACGGCCTTGGCGTCCTCGCCGGCCTTCAGGCGGTCGGCAAGCCGCTTGGCGACGGAAAGCGCCGCGTCGCGCCGCCGTTCGGCCGTCACGGCCTCCCTGACCTCGTCCTTAACGGCTTCGAAGGGCCGCAGTTCAGGTTTGGTCACCTTGTCGACGCGCAGCACGAAGAAGGCGTCGTCGCCCAACTCGCGCAGCGTGGAATCGGCCCCTTCCTCGGTGTCGAAGGCGGCGGCGACGATCGGACCGGCGTTCTCGGGCAGGCCCGGAGCCTTGTTGCCGTCGGGGCCGTTGCCGTCGGAATCCAGGGCGGCGATCTTCACGGTCTTGACGTTCATGGCCTCGGCGGCGGTTTCGATGGACACGCCCTTGCCCAGGTCGTCCTCGAACCGGTTGACCTTGGCGTAAAGGGCGTCGACGGCACGTTCGCGCGCGATGTCGGCGCGCAGCTTGTCCTTGATCTCGTCAAGCCTGGCCGGCCGCGCCGGTGTCACGTCGCGCACCTTGACGACATAGTAGCCGATGCCGCCGGGGCCGGGCACGGGCGCGGTCACGCCGCCGGCGGGTGCGGTGAAGGCGGCGTCGGCGATTTCCTCCAGCACGTCGTCGCGGGTGACCGTGCCCAGGTCCGTGGCCGCCGCATCCATGCCCGCCAGTTCCTTGGCGACGTCGGCAAAGGGCCGGCCCTCGGCCACCGCCTTGGCGGCCTTCTCGGCGGTGTCCTGGTCGGGAAGGATCATCTGCGACAAGGCGCGCTTCTCCGGCACGCCCAGACTGTCCGCCTGTTCGTTGAACGTCTTCTCGACGTCCGCGTCGGTCACGGCGGCCGGGTCGGCCAGATCCGCGGCGCGGATCACGGCCAGGGTCACGGCGCGGTACTCGGGCGCCGTGAAGTTTCGGGGATTGTTCTTGTGATAGGTCCGCAGCTCCGCGTCCGTCGGTTCGGCCGTGATCCGGGCGTCGACGTCGGTGACGAACAGCATCTCGGCCGTGCGTGTCTCCTCGCGATAGCGATAGAAGGTCTCGGCCAGGACGTCGGGGGCGACGACGCCGGTCTCGACCGTGTTGAGCAGCTGACCACGGGCCAGTTCCTTGCGCGCGCGTTCCAGGAACTCCTGCTCGGTCAGACCGAACTGGTAGAGCATGTTCTGGAATTTCTGGCGGTCGAACCCGCCGGCGCCCAGCGAGCTGCGGAAGGCGTTGGACGAATGCACCGCCTCGCGCACGATGGCGTCGGACACGGCGACGTCAAGGCCCCGCGCGGCCTCCGTCAAAAGGATGTCGTTGATCATCTGGCCCAGGACGGACTGCGGCAGTCCCAGAAGGCGCGCGGTCTCGGACGTCAGCTGTCCGGCGAAGCGCGGATTCAGCCGCGCCATCTCGCGACGGACCTCGGTCTCCACTTCCTGGCGCGACAGTTCCCTGCCGGCGACCTCGGCCACCGGGCGGTCGTCGGCCTGGAACCTGATCATGTCGCCGATGCCCCAGGCGCCGAAACTGATCACCAACAGGAACAGGATGATCTTGACGACGAGCGAACCGGTCTTTTCGCGAATTTGACGGAGCATGAAAAATCCTTCTGGGCTACGCCTGGGAAACAAATGACCTTGGCGGGTCTTTGGGCGGCGCATCATAGGGCGGCGGTTAAGGCCCCGCAACACCGCTTGGCGGCGATTTCCTGCGCGATCGCATTGGCTTGCAGGTGTCCCTGTGTTAGACGGATCGCACTGGGGGCTTTAAGATTCGGGAAGGTGATGCATGAGCCAAGGGCGCAGGCCGCTGATCGCGGGCAACTGGAAAATGAACGGCGGGCTGGACGAGGTCGACTCGCTGGCGGGCGACCTCGCCGGGCGCATGGCGGCGCTTGACGGCCCGCCCGCCTTCGAGTTGGCCCTGTGCCCGCCGTTTCCGCTGCTGCCGATGATCGCCGCCCGGATCGAGGAAAGCGGCATCGCGCTAGGCGCCCAGGACTGCCACGGGGCGGAAAAGGGGGCCCATACGGGCGATACCTCGGCCAATCTGCTGGCCGAGGTCGGCTGCGCCTACGTCATCGTCGGCCATTCCGAACGCCGCGCGGACCACAAGGAAACGGACGACCAGGTGCGCCGGAAGGCCGAGGCCGCCCAGGCGGCGGGCCTGTGCGCCGTCGTCTGCGTCGGCGAGACCGAAGCCGAGCGCGACGCCGGGCGCGCCGTAGCGGTCGTGGTCGGGCAGGTCGCGGGCTCGGTGCCCGAGGGATCGACATCTCGGAACCTGGTCGTCGCCTACGAGCCCGTGTGGGCGATCGGCACGGGCAAGACGGCGACGCCGCAGGACGCCCAGGACATGCACGCGGCGATCCGCGCGGCCCTGGGCGAACGCTTCGGCGCCGAGGCCGCGGCGGGCATCCGAATCCTCTACGGCGGGTCCATGAAGCCGGACAACGCGGCCGGCCTGCTGGCCCTGGCCGACGTGGACGGCGGCCTGATCGGCGGCGCGTCGCTCAAGGCCGACGATTTCTGGGCCATCGCCGAGGCCGTCCGCTGATCCTGCAAAACCCCCTGGTAATCGGGCTTGCAACGCAGTAAAACGCGGCCCAACTGTTGGGAGCGGCGCGGCCCTGTCGCCGCGCTGCGCCCCGAGCGGAAGGAAGTTCGATGCAAAACGTGATCCTGGTCATTCACCTGCTGCTGGCCATCGGCCTGGTCGGCGTGGTGCTGCTGCAGCGCTCCGAAGGCGGCGGTCTGGGCATCGGCGGCGGCGGCATGAGCGGCTTCATGACCGGACGCGCCACGGCCGACCTCCTGACCCGCACGACGGCGATCCTCGCGACCGCCTTCATGGTCACCTCGCTGATGCTCGCCATCATCGCCGCGCACGACCGCAGGGCCGCGACGGGGTCGATTCTCGACCAGCCGGCGCAGACCGCGCCCGCGCCGGCCGAGCCCGCGACGCCCGCGGCTCCCATCGCCAAGTAGGGAAATGGCGGGAATCCGCGATTCCCGGAACAACCTTCAGAGGCGGGCAAACTCCCGCCTCTTTTCTTTTTGCCCCTCAGCCCCAGGGTGTATTGTGTAGGCCCATGACGCGGTTCATCTTCATCACCGGCGGCGTGGTC
>PFFW01000115.1 GCA_002781745.1 Rhodospirillales bacterium CG15_BIG_FIL_POST_REV_8_21_14_020_66_15 | reverse complement strand
CTGACACGCGCACGGCTGGTGACGTTCCATGGGCAAAGATATCACATACCGAGTAGAGCTTGAGGGCGGCGAAGCCACCCGCCGCGCGTTGATGCGCCTCGGCGATGACGGCCAGAAAGCACTGGCGCGGATCGAGCGCGCCAGTGCCCCTGCCTCGAAAGGCTTGTTGGCGGTCAATGCCGTTTCCCGGCAACTTCAAGGCCATGTTCAGGGGTTCGCCAGCCGGATAGGCTTGGTCGGCAGCGGCCTGATGGCGCTTGGGCCTGCGGGCCTGGCGGCAGCAGCGGGCATTGGTGTATTCGCCGTGGGCTTGACGGCGGCCATGCGCGCCGCCCGCAATGCGCTCGCCGAAATCGACGCCTTGGACGACGCCGCGTCGACCACTGGATTCGGCGTCGAGCGCCTGCAGGAGCTTCGCTACGCGGCGGAACAATCCGGCGTGTCGATCCAGCAGCTTGACGACGGCCTGCGCCGCATGACCCGCCGTGTCGGCCTGTTCGCCCAGGACGGCGGCGGCCCGGCGGCCAAGGCGTTTCAGCAACTCGGCCTTTCGGTTCGAGACGTTCACGGCAACATGCGGTCGTCGGAGGCCATCTTCGATGAGGTGGTGAAGAAGCTCCAGGGCCTCGAAAGCCAAGCCGAAAGGTCCGCCCTCGCGTCGCAGATTTTCGGCGACGACGCCGGGCCGAAACTGACGCTGCTGCTCAACAAGGGGGCGGCGGGCATCCAGCGGCTGACGGCGGAGGCCCGCTCTCTCGGCCTGGTCCTGGATTCCCATTTGGTCAGCCAGGCCGAGAAGGCCAACGACCGCTTGGCGACGATGCAGCGCATCATCGACATGAACATGAACAGCGCCCTGGTCGATTTGGCCCCCCTTCTGGTCGGTGTCGCCTCGGGGTTCGCGGAGATCGCCAAGTGGGTTGCCGAGGTGGTCGATGGTTTCCGGGAGATCGAGAACCGCACCACGCGCGGTCTCGAAAGCAGGCTGGTCGAACTGCAGAACGAGATCGAGCTTCTTCATCGTCGCCGACAGATCGTCCTAACGGACTTCGCCCGCGAGAACGTCGAACAGCAGATCAGGGAGAAGTACGGCGAAATTCAGCGCATCAATGAAGTCCTGCGCGGACGCATGGAAGAACAGGAGGCCCGGAAGTCGTCGGTGGGGAGTTTTGAGCCCAGCGGTCAGGCCGATCAGCAGGCCGACAAGATCAAGAAGGTCACCGACGCACTGAAAGGACAGTTGGAACAGCTTGACCGCACCGAATACGGCAAGCGTGTTTTTCAGGAATTGCAGCGGGCCGGGATCGACGCGAACCACCGCGAGGCGCAGGCCATCGCATCGCTGGTGTTCGAGATTTACCAGTACGAGCAGGCCGAGAAGCAGGCGGCGGATGCCAAACAGAAGGGCGAGGCCATGACCAAGAGCGTCATGACCGCCGAGGAAAAGCGTGCCCAGGCAATCGAGGAAATCAATCGCCTGCTCGCGGCAGGCGTCATCTCGGAAGAGACGGCGGCACGGGCGCGCGACAAGGCCGCGCAGGACTTTGAAAGCGCGGAGATGCAGAAGCTGCGGGCAAGTCGAGAGGCTGGGGACGGCATCCGCCGCGCCCTGATGGACCTGCGGGACGCTTCGACCAACATGGCACAACAGTGGGAGTCCGATATCCAGGGCATGAATCAGACTGCCCGCTCCGCCTTTGTCGATATCACGACCGGGGCCAAGAGCATGTCGGACGGGCTGATGTCAATCCTGAACGACCTGCAGCGCCGCATCATGGGGCGCGTCTGGGACCGCACCATGGGATCACTGCTCGACGGCATCATCGACATTGCGCTCGATCAAGTCCAGGGCGCGGCGTTCAGCGCCGGAATGGGGCGCAGCGGTATTTCCAGTGGGATCAGCACACCCAGCTTCACGCTGCACACAGGCGGCACTGTGGGGAAGGATTCCAGCGGCACACGGTTCGTCGCCCCCGACCTGTTCGCGGGCGCGCCGCGCTTCCATGGCGGCGGCCTGGTGCCCGGTCTGCGGCCCGGCGAGATGCCGATCATCGCCATGAACGGCGAGCGGGTCCTGACCGAGGCGCAGCAGGCGAATACGGCCCGGACCATCGCGGGTCTGGCGGCGCTGGCCAAGCCCTCGACGCCGGGGGTCAGCGTCACGGTCAACAACACCGCCGGGCGGGTGGCCGAGGCGCGGGCGAACGTATCGCAGGGCCGCGACGGCGGCATTGATCTGGAAATCATCGTCGAGGAAATCGAGCACCGCATAACGCGCAACGTCGCCAGGGGCGAAGGCATGGCCGGGACCCTGGAACGGCGCTACGGCCTCGATCCGGCGGTAGGGGCAAGGAGGTAATCATGGCGGACGCACCCGAGGCGGAAGTTCAGGCATCCGAAAGGGCATTCGCGCTGGCGGCCTTCGCGTCCGTCCACTGGCTCATTCGCGGGATGATCGCGCTTGGGCACGTCACGCCCGAGCAGGTGAAGCAGATCACCGATTGGGCGGCAACCGACGTCGAGACCGCCGCAGGCAAGACCGGGATCGAGGCAGCAGCCCTTATCCGCACGATGCAGGCCCTGATCGACGTTGCCGACCGAGGGCAGGCCGATGTCTCACCAAGCCCACGACAAAGCAATTAACGGGCCGCGTTCCGACGCACCGCCCTACCTGCCCATGGAATCCGTGAACCGCGCCTTCCTGCTGGGCACGGTCAAGCGCGTCCACATCGAGCACGGCCCGAACGGCCACCACCGCGCCATCATCTCGTTGGCGGTCGAGGGTATCAAGGCGGAACAAACCCTGCGTGTGGTCGCGTTTAACGGCTTTCTAGGCGATATCGAGGGGGGCAGCGGCCTTGGAGCCCTGATCTACGTCGAGGGCGCTTTGCGGCGAGTGTGGGCGGCGTGGCCGCCGGGCCGCAGGCTGCAGGAATACGTGGCAGTCGAGGTGCGGCCACCCCTGGGCAAGCTGGTCATCCTGGAACCCGGCGACGGGGGCGGCGATGGCTAGACCGAAGCCCGCATTTATCCCTCAACCTCGCGTGCTGACCAGCCCCATGCAGGTCGCCGCAGTATTAGGTCGTGGCGAAGAGTGGTTTCGTCAGAACCGCGAGCGTTTGGAGGCGGAAGGTTTCCCGCGCCATGATGCCCTTCTTTGCGGGTGGGACTTGGCCGCTATAAATGCGTGGCTCGACAGGCGGGCCGGTCTGGATCAATACTTGTCGGACATTGGAGCAGTAAATCCGTGGGATGAAGTTTTAGGGCATGGGTAATGTGAACCTCCCATACGTTGAAAAGACCCGCGCCAAGGGCAGGGATTATTTCTACTATCGCCGGGACGGCCAGCGTATCCGTCTGCCCGGAACCCCAGGCGCGCCGGAATTCAACGACCGTTACCACGAAGTCCACGAGAGTTTCGAGCGCCAGCCCACCGACGCCAAAGGCAAAGCCGCGCCGGGCT